>JBAVQS010000198.1:0-83889 GCA_049694275.1 Anaerolineae bacterium
ATACAGCGGTGGATGAATATCCACCGCTGTCCGCGCGAGCATCGTGAGAAAATCGCGCGTGGCAAAGAAAACGCTATATCCCTCGTCCCACCACAACGGCTGGAAATCCAGCCGGATGAGGCGGAGGACGAGGGCAAAGGCGAGGATAGCCGGTACGACGAGTGGAACGCGGTGCAGAGAGAACTGTTTCAAAGGGGATTAGGTTGGGGCGGGGTTCGCCCGCTTCTACCGCTTATTGCACCCCGAACCACAACCACCATCGCCCAGTCTGCGAAAAGTCTAAAGTGATGTCAGGAGAGAGTGGAGTGGGATCCGTCGATGATTTCACGAATCTCAAAATCATTGTCTTGTTGCCGGCTCGCACAGCATCTCCTACGTCAAGTTTTCCGTTGTACTTTTCGAGGTCGGTGAAGCTACCTCCATGTAGACAATTGTAACCGAACCCTGTCCCTGCTTGGCGCGCGTCGTCTGTTGGAGGAGAAATAAGCTTGTTTTTATTATAATCTGTTAGCCAGGTCCCATCCGGGGCAAACACCCCGAACGTGTAGCCTGTTGCCCAGGCACGCGGTTTATCTCCAGCCATTTTCATGTAGACTATAATTTCATATACCGAGCCACCCTGACCGCAAAAATTCTGAGTCAGACCATTGCCATAACTATTATCCGGGTAAATCGGCAAAATAGGTTTTGGCGGTGCCGGCGGATTGGTTGGCTGGACCGGTTTAGGCGACACTTTGGTTTTGGTCGGTTGGGGTGGAACAGTGTCTGTTGCCTGTGCCTCAAGGGTATCCGTCGGCGCCGGGGTATCCGTAGCTGCCTCGGTGGCTGTTGCGGATGGGATGGTTGTCGCTGAAGGCCGCGGGGTAAAGGTAGGGCGCGGTGTGCGGGTAGGTGTTTCGGTCGCGTTGTTGAATGCGCCGAGCTGGGTCGAATCGCACGCGCTGGTTATAGCAAGCATCAGCGCGAGCGCAATGAGCGTGAGGACGTACCTGTTCAAGAAAACCTCCTGTGACCTTTGCGAGCCGAGCGTGAAGATTATAAACGGAATAGAGTACAAGAGCAAAATATGAGATTGCGCCATAATCACCTATAATCAGGACGGCAATGCACCTGAATCGGTTCCACTCTTGGGTTTCTCGTTATATCCTGGCTGGTGTGCTGTCCCTCTATGCACTTCTGGCTGTTCTCCTGACCTATCCGCTCGTGCTGAATCTTACGCGCGCGGTGCCGGGGCATGGCGCCGATGATCCCTACCTGGCCTGGAATATCTGGTGGACGCGCTGGTCTCTGTTCAATCTCCACAGCAATCCCCTCTTGAGCAACTATATATTTTATCCCATCGGGGTTAATCTCAGTTCCTATACGTTGACTCTGTTGAATGGCGTTCTCTCCATCCCGTTCCAACTGGCCTGGGATGTCATCCCGGCGAATAACCTGCTCGTGTTCGCCTCGATCGCGCTGGCGGCGTTTGGCGCCTATCTGCTCGTCGTCGAACTGGCGGGACGCGAGGCGCGTCATGTGCATCTCGGCGCGTTGGTTGCGGGCCTGATCTATGGGCTGGGGTCGTATCGTTTTGCTTTTCTCTATCTGGGACATTTGAATTTCAATAGCAATGAGTGGCTGCCCTATTATGTGCTGTTCCTGCACCGCAGTCTTGCGCTGCGTGGTCGCTCACTACGCTCGGGGTTACTTGCAGGACTCTTTTTCGTTTGCGCCGGGTGGACGGAGGCGACCTTTGCCGCGTTTCTGGCGCTGCTCACGCTGCTCTATCTCTTGTTCTGGCTGGTTGCCGACCGGACCCGCTTTTTTTCATCAGTCGTATGGGCCAACTTGCTGGCTTGTGGATTCGTGGTGCTGGTTGGCCTGTCGCCGCTTGGACTCGCGGTTGGCGCGGACCTGCTGCGCTATGGAAATTTTCTCGTGCGTGGATCAGGCGGGGCCGAGTTTCTCTCAGCGGACCTGCTCAGCTTTTTGATGCCTTCACAGCACAATTCTCTTCTTGGCGGGGTTACACGCGACCTGACATTCCATAACATGGATTTCGCGTTTGTGGGCTATGCAACGCTGCTCTGCGCGTTGGCAGGGGGAATGACCGGTTGGTGGCGTGGGGCGCAGGGGACTAGGCGAGGAGTGGTTGACGCCACGGCGTTGCGTTTCTGGTCACTCATCGCCGTGCTGATGGTGGCGATTATGTTGGGGCCGGTTCTGCACATTGCCAATCAGACGGTCCCCGGTTTTGTTCTCCTGCCCTTTCGCCTGTTGTCGAGTATTCCGGTGATGAGCGCCAACCGCTTGCCCGTTCGCTATGACCATCTGCTCATGTTGGCCATCGCGATTCTAGCTGGATCTGGAGTGCTCACACTGGCCTCGCGCGGTCGCCGGTGGGTGGGGCTTGCTGTTGCCTTGTCATGCTTGATGCTGGCTGAGCACCTCTCGGTTCCCATCTCGCTCTCTGATTTGTCCATTCCTCCAATCTATCAAGAGATAGCTGCCGAACCGGGTGATTTCGCAATCCTTGACCTGCCCCTCAGTTGGAGCAGCAGCACATTTGTCCAGGGCCAACTTTTTACCCAGTCTCAATTCTACCAGACGGTTCACCATAAGCGACTCCTCGGCGGCAATACCTCCCGCCCACCCGATTTCAAATTCCAATACTATGTGGGGGTCCCGGTCATTCATTCACTCATTCTGCTCGAAAAAGGTGAGACGATTGACTCTGACACATTGGCGGCTGACATCCAGGCCGCGCCTGAGGTTGAACGGTTTTTTGATCTTCGCTATATCGTTGCCTATCCGGATCGGCTGAACCCTGCCGTTCTTGACTATGTGCGACAGGTTTTTGGTATCACCCCGATCCCTTCCGTGGGGCCGCTGGCCTTCCGTGTCAATAATGCGGCGCGCGGTGATTTCACTATCGATCCGGCGGCGCAGGTCGCGCAGATGTATTTTGGTGATGATTGGGGCCGGCCGCAGTCGATTGAAGGTGGCGCCATGCGCTGGGCAACCGAAGCCCAATCACATCTGTATGTGCCGTTGCAATCCGGAACAGACTATCAGATGTGCGGAATGTATGAAGGAGCGCGGGATGGACAGCCTGTGCGAGTACTCGCCGATGATACACCTGTTGGAGAGTTTAGGTTGACAACTGCATGGAGCCAACAGTGCGTCAGCATCCCCAGTGCGGCGATTCATGGAGGACTGGCAACGATTGTGTTGGAATCGGCGCCGGTTCCGCTTGTGCAGACCAACTCAAACCGTATCATCGGGCATACCGGCGTCCAATCGCCGGTGGACCTTGCAGTAACCTCAGCCGGTTATCTGGAGGGCAAATTCGCTTCGATTGCGCTGAATGGGCAGGAGAACTATGTGACGCGGCGCGGCTATACTCTGATTGCGCTTGATCCCAATAGTGGACAGGCGCTCGATATGCAAACCTTTGATACGTTCAAGAGTGAGGCCGAGTCCGAGCGCATGGTTGAATGGATTGCGAAACTGTCGCAGGGGACGATAGTCGCCGGCGCCGTCTGCGATGAAGCTTCTCAGCACCTTACGCAGGCTGCGGTGGAGGCTTTAGGCTCACTCGGAACCACGCTGGACCTGCGCCAGCAGTTCCGCTCCAGTCATGCCTTTATCGGCGTCAAGGGGGCCTTACCGGGTACGGCGGCCGAGGATTGGGATACGCGCTTTGCCGTTAGCGTTTCGGCTGGCAAGAATGTGGCCAGGCCTACGATTACCCTCGCCGTCCGCGCACTTCATTTCAAGATAGTCCAAAACTAAGCTCCGCGCTTTCCCCGATTCGTGTTTCTCCAAATTCCGCAGACCTTGCCCCTGACCGCCGGGCGAATCCATTTCATTTGGCGGGTCGATGCAGACGGCAACATTGAGCCCCTTCATGAGACTTGGCATGTGGATAAGAGGTTGGCGGATGAATGCGTGTGGGCCACCGTGACGTTGCGGAACACCGCTCTTTTTCTTTAGGATGACCCTTTTCCCCTTGACATCTTTATGGTCGTTATGTTACCCTAGAAAAAGTGATTCCATTTGATTTCATTATTGCTTCGCAGAACCCCGACGGTGGTTGGGGCTACAAGCGCGATGGCATGTCCTATGTCGAACCGACCGCTGCTGTGCTGCTCGCGTTGCGTGAGACGTATGACTCATCCTCCTCCGCCTATTCGCGCGGCCTTGCTTTTCTCCGTCAGCTTCAGCACAAGGATGGTGGCTGGGGTATAGGCGCCCTGGATGACGAGAGTGGATGGATGACCGCATGGGCGGTTTGGGCGCTGGCGGTTGAGGACCAGGCGGCCGCCGCGCGCGGCGCGGACTGGCTGTTCCAGGTAGATGTCCTCCGGACAACTGACCCCGCCGAGTTGGAGGGAATTCGCCGCGTGCTCAAAATTGACGCGTCGCTCCGTGGATGGCCCTGGCAGCTGCACGATGCATCGTGGACCTTTCCAACGGGACTAGCGCTTCTTTCGCTGCACGCGCTCGGCCGCGGTTCACACCCGCGGGTCGAGGAAGGAATTCGCTTTTTGCTGGACCGGGTGATTCCGTCGGGTGGGTGGAACGTCGGCAATCCCAGTATGCTCGGCGCTGAACTTCCCGCGACTGTTATCAATACGGGATTGGTGCTCCTTGCGTTGCGCACGCTCGGCGTCTCCAATGACTCCGTCGCGCACGGGTATGTATGGCTGGCTGCTCGCCTGCCCCAGGCACGAACGGGGCCTGAACTCGCATGGGGGGTGTGGGGTTTGCGTGGCAGCCCCGATAATCTGGGAGATGCACAAACGCGGCTAGAATCTCTTGAGCGACCGGATGGTAGTTGGGATGGGAATCCATATACGACGGCGATTGCAATGTTGGGATTGAAATGAGCGAATCAGACCCTATTCATGCTCAAAACAAGCCCCAGAATGGCGGCGCTGAGAATCAATCCCGAATTTCCCGGCGCGCCTTTTTGCGTTTGGGGCTCCTCGCCGGAATTGGCGCGGGCGCGGCCGTGGTTTATCAACGGACCGCTGATGTCGGCCTGGGGAACTGGCTGCGCTGGGTGTGGCGTGGCCAGACGGCGCGCTTTGCCCCGCCCGCGCGCGTCGGGATTGCGACCTGCCCATCATATGACGCTGACATCCTCGCGGTAATACGCCAGGTGTGGCGCGATGCCGGAATTCCGGACCTTGCTGGTGCGCGCGTCGTCGTCAAGCCAAACCTGGTCGATTTTCTTCAGGGGCATCCCAGCTATACCGACCCGCGCATGGTCGAGGCGCTCCTCCGATTTCTGCGCGACGAGCAACATGTGGCCTCGATGGTGGTTGCCGAGGGCACGACCTTTCGCCGTGACTCGGAAGCAATCCTGCAAGATACAGGTTATGTGGCCATGCTCGACAGGCAAAAGGTGGAATTTGTTGATCTGAATTATGACGATCTCGTCAAGATTCCGCTCAGGGGGGGATACGCGCGCCTCTCGCAACTCTTTGTCGCGCGGACGGTCGCGGAAGCAGATGTCCTCATTTCGGTTCCAAAATTAAAGACACATCACTGGACACAGGTCTCGGCAAGTATCAAGAACCTCTTTGGGATTGTGCCCGGCATCAAGTACGGCTGGCCCAAGAATACCTTGCATGTGCAAGGGCTGAATGAATTCCTGGTCGAGCTGGTCGATTCCCTCCCCACGCCGCGGCGGGTCGCGCTCGTAGATGGGATCGTCGGGATGCAGGGTGATGGGCCGCTCTTTGGCAGCGGCGTCGATTCCCGGGTGCTCGTCGCCGGCGAGGATTATGTTGCGGTCGATACGACCTGTGCGCGGTTGATGGGATTTGACCCATCGTCGATTACCTACTTGACTCTGGCGGCTTGGGCGGGTCTCGGCCAATTCGACGCTGGCCATATCGAGATACATGGCGCATCGCTGGATTCTGTTCGGCGGGCGTTTCAGCCTGCGCCGCATGTCTGACCGAGCGATCAAATATAGAGATGAGAGCACAAGCGCTGCGTGTGTGTGGCCTGCTGGCAGTGACGTTCGCTCTCTGCCTGATTGGTCTGGTCTATCTGCGCTCGACGGTCAAGGCTTATTGGCCTATTGGCGTCGATGTCTATCCTTACTGGACAGGCACCCGGGCCTTCTGGCAGGGTGAGAACCCCTATAGTGCGCAGGTTCAAGCGGAAACGCAAACCCTGATCTATGGTCGCCCCGGAAGAGCGGAGGAGGACCCCTTTGGTTTCTACTATCCCGCCTATGTCGTCATCCTCATGTCTCCCCTCGTCCTGTTCCCCGTGGCGTGGGCAGGAATCATCTGGGCAGCGCTAATGGGGGCAATCTTTTTAACTCTTGTCCTGCTCTGGAGTTGGAGCCTAGCGCCGCGCCTCAAGCCTTTACCCTGGGCGCTTGTGCTATTCAGTGCGATTGCCTATCGTCCAGCACTCTTTTCGATTACCGAGGCGCAATACGGTTTCCTCGTGCTAGGCTGCGGCGCGCTGGCGTGGTACTTAATCGAGAACAAGTACGAGTTGTTAGCAGGTGTCCTTTTGATGTTCGTTACCATCAAGCCTTCGCTCGCGCTCTTTCTTCCCGCGGTGCTGTTGCTCTGGGCGTTGCGCTGGAAGCGCTGGCATGTGATCATCGGTTTCGCCGTTACTCTGGTCGTGCTGATGGGAATTACGCTACTGCGGCTCGGGTGGTGGATTCCTGATTTTCTCCGCGGGGCCATGATCTTTAGCCAGGACCATCCCGGCCTCGGCTGGTCCCCACGCGAGATTGCAAGCATTCCCGGCGCGGTCTGGTTATCCGGCTCGCTCATCATCACCGGCATCGGTCTGATGCAGCTTTATCGCCGTCCCGACTTGCCCTGGCTTGCACTCATTGGCGCCATGAATCTCAATCTCGTACTCACGCCGCATCTGGTCGAGTATGACTTGGCGATCATGCTTCTGGCGTTGTTCTGGCTCGGCGGTGAGTGGAGACGGTACCGTTGGGGCTTGATTATCTGGTTGCTCCTCATTTGGACGCCGTGGATATCCTACACTTGGTACATGTCGCGCGGCTGGATTATTGACGATTGGTGGCCCGAGTTCTGGCGGATGTATCCGCCGATGTTGGCGGTATTGATTGCATTGTGGGTAGTTCGGGATCGCATTGCAGTATTCAACCCATTGCGCACCCGGCATGTACCCGGTGATTGATTGGATCCTGCTATGATTCCCCGCTCCGGTTTCCTCAGTCGCGCCTCTCTGCTGCGTGTCGCCGTTGTCGTGGTCGGCGTGGCGTGGCTCTTTGCCGTCCTTTTCAACTATTACACCGTTCACAAGCCGTTTGGGCTTGCCAATGCAATCGCGCTTGTCGACGATCTGGCAAATGTGGGTGTGGCAGCGGCGCTTTATCTTTTGGCCGCCGCGCTCGGACGCCGTATCTTGTCACATATTGATTTCAGGTCGCAGCTTGAGGCGATTGTTTTCCAGACGGGAGTCGGGTTGGGGCTAATCTCCTTTGCGACATTGGCGCTCGGTCTTGTCGGGTTGCTCAATCGGCTGTTGTTCTGGGGGGTGCTGCTTGTCGCGCTTGTTCTCTTGCGAAATGACCTCCGTACCTTGGGCCGGGACCTAGCCGCTTACTGGCGCACGGCCCGTGTTTCGGGCGCACGACTCGCGCTTTATGAAAAGGCGTTCGTCTTGTTTGTGCTGGCCCTCTTGGCGTTGGGCCTGATTTCCGCGCTCACCCCAACGTTGGCTTGGGATGCGCTTGTCTATCATCTCGTCATTGGAAAGCAGGCGCTGGCGCGCGGCGCGATTGTCTCAATCCCTGAGAATCCCCCACTCAACTTTCCCGCGCTTGTCGAAATGTTGTACCTTGCGGCTATGGTTCTCAAGGGCGATGGGAGCGCAAGTCTTATCCATTTCGGATTTCTCCTCCTGATTGCAGGTGGATTGGTAGCATTGTGCATCCGTTTCTTGACAGCCCGAGTGGGCTTGTACGCTGTTATGGTACTTGTCGCAGCCCCCTCATTTCTTTTGACGGCCACAGGCGCTTATAATGACATGGCGCTGGCTTTTTATGCATTTGCGGCTTTTTTTGCATTGATGAATGCGCGCCAAGACGCTCGGCCTGGTTGGTATGTGTTGGCAGGCGTGTGCGCTGGTTTTGCCCTGGGTGAGAAATATTTGGGGATCGCTGTACCGGTGGGCCTGGGTGTGCTTGTGCTCTGGACGGATCGCCCTTTCTTGAGAAAATCGATCATGGTCTCCGTTGCCGCCGTAATTACTGCTGCACCCTGGTACCTGCGGAACTGGTTGGTTCTTGGAACCCCTGTTTACCCATTCTTTGCCCAGAATACCTACTGGGATGCCTATCGGGCTTCACAACTCACCCCGCCTGGCGATATGCTCACCCACCCACTTGAATTGCTTGCCATCCCTTGGAATATGACCGTGATGGGTGTTGACGGGAGCGTTTCCTTTGGCGCGACGATTGGCCCCTTCTTTTTGATGCTAATCCCATTGTCTCTGCTTGCCTGGCGCCATGGCGACCGCATCGTTTCGAGCGCGCTGGGTTTTTGCCTTGTGCTCTTTGGGGTCTGGGTGGCAGATGTCATTCAATCGCCGATTGCGCTTCAGTCACGCTATTTCTATATGGCGTTCCCGCTCCTGGCGCTCCTCGCCGCCGTTGCTCTCGACCGGTTGCCGAGTCTTAATCTCCCTCAGTTCTCGTTCGCTCGCTTTACACGTCTCGCTGTGCTATTGGTTCTCATGTTCACCTTGTGGGAGCAGGTGGTCAATTGGGTGCAACTCAACCCTTTGGGCTATCTTGTCGGAATCGAATCACGCGATCAGTTTCTCAAGGCGCGGCTGGGGCCGCCGGGTTATTACGATGCCCTGCAATTTGTGAGCAAGCTCCCGGCGGGAAGCAAGGTGCTCTTTTTGTGGGAGCCGCGTGATTACTATGCCGCTGGAAAAGCGCAGACGCAGAGCGATTGGATTCTGGATGCCTGGGGCCATCTGGTCTATCGCTACCATGATGTGGATAGTATCTACCAGGCATTGGTCGCACAAGGCTACACCCATATTCTTGTCAATCGCTGGGGATTAGACTTTCAGCTTGTCAGTCAAGATCGCGGTTTTTCTTTTGACTTGGCGAGTTCACTGCAAGATTTGACGACCAGGTATGGGGTATTGGTATATGGCAGGCTACCGCTCGTTTTTACAACGGATGCCTCTGGCGTGAAGCGGGTAGTGGATGCAGATAAGGAATCGTACGCCATTTATGAACTTGCGCCACCCTGAGATTTTGTCTCTCGTCCAGTTCATCGATTCCAGTGGCGTATTGGTGGTAAAAACTAACGAGCGGAAACATCCCATCCGATATTCCTTGAATTCTGACCCATATCGAGTAATTACCGGGGGAGCATGTGAACAAAATTACTTGGCGCGAAGTGATTATCCTCACTCTCGTTCTGGTCCTGGTCTATTTCACCCTGGCCTATGCGCTGTATGCCGGGATCACCTCACACGTGGCCGGCGCGAATGATTATTTCTCTCGCTGGATGGGCGCCAAGCTCTTGATTGAAAAGGGGATGGATCCCTATTCGGATGCGGTGACCCAACAGATCCAATTGGGAATGTGGGGGCGAGTTCTCAATCCCGACGAAGACCAGGTGGCCTTTGCCTATCCGCTCTATGTCGTCTTTTTCACCTGGCCGCTGGTCGGGCTGGCCTATCCGTTGGCGCAGGCGCTGTGGATGACAATGCTGGCCATGCTTATCGGCGGGGCGATGATTGCATTCGGCGCACAGTTCAAATGGCCGCTGACGCGTTTGGGATTTCCTGCCCTGATCGGATTGACCTTTCTCATCTATCCGACGGTGCGCGGCCTCTTTTCGGGCCAGTATGTCCTCATCACCTGTGCCAGCCTTGCCATGGGCATTGTCTTAATCTCCCGTCGCCGGGAGGGCTGGGCCGGCGCGGTTTTGGCGCTCGGCATGGTCAAACCGCACATCGCCATTCTTCCCCTCGCCGTCATTCTCGGCTGGGGCCTGTGGCATCGCCGCTGGCGTTTGCTCGGTGGATTCACGGCGGCCATGGCGGTTATGGGTTGCGGGGCTATGCTTTTAGTTCCGCAATGGCCGCTTGAATTCATCGCCGCGTTAACGCGTTATTATGGTTATTATCGGGTGCCACCGCCGATTCAGGTCCTCACCGAGATCGTGCTGCTCGAGCCCTTCGCCGGGATTGCCGCATCTGCACTCAGCCTGATCATGTATGCCTGGCTCGGCTATTGCTTTATCCGTACTGTCCGTAATGGTTGGGACGAGTTGTTGCCGACGATTCAACTCGCCATGATCGTAACGACGATGGCAATGCTGCGCACCGCCTCCTCGGACCAGACGATTCTCCTGATGTTTTGGATTCCCTGGATGAGTCACTGGCTCAGTGGGCCGCGTCGCTGGATCGCGCCTGTCATGGCGCTCGTGCTCATCGGCGTGCCCTGGGCTACCTTTTTCTATAATTTGCATGGTTCCGATGAGAATATCATTACTACCACCGCGATGGTGACGCTAACACTGGCCGCCTATCTGGTTGTCCATTGGAGCATCTGGCCCCGTGTCGGTCAGGCCCACCGGCTTGCTCGCACGCCGCCGGTCACCGGCGATGAATCATGAAAAAAATAATGATTCGTCAGGCCCTTTTCGTCTCGGCCTTGCTCCTGGTCCTGTATGTGGTCCTGGCCTACGCTTTCTACGCGGGGGTCGCCTCACGGGCGCCAGGGGCGAACGATTACTATTCCCGTTGGATGGGGGCTAGGGCATTATTCCTGCGTGGAGCAGACCCCTATTCAGATGCGGTGACGCGCGAGATACAGATGGGGATGTACGGGCGGCTCGCGCGTCCCGACGAGGACCAGGTCGCTTTTGCCTATCCGCTCTATGCCGCTTTTTTTACGCTCCCGTTGATAACGCTCCCCTATGCCTGGGCCGAGTCATTCTGGATCGCCCTGTTGATGATGCTGGTCGGTAGCGCCGGCGTTTTCCTGGCGCGCTCTTTTCGCTGGTTGCCCAAACCGTTGGGCCTCCTGGGCCTGCTCGGTTTTATGCTGGCCTTTTATCCGGATCTGCGCGGCCTGTTTCTCGGCCAATACACCCTCATCTTGTTTGCCAGTTTGGCCGGGGCTCTGATTCTGATCGCGTCCGGGCGGGATGGCTGGGCGGGAATTGTTCTGGCGGCGAGCAGCGTCAAACCGCATGTGGCCATGCTGGCGGTCATCGTCGTTCTCAGTTGGGGGCTATGGCATCGGCGCTGGCGTTTACTCGGTGGCTGGGCGGCTGCGATGACCGCGCTCGTGGTTCCTGCACTGATTCTGTTGCCAGCATGGCCGCTCGAGTTTCTCGGGGCGCTGGGGCGCTATCAGAGCTATATCACCATTGGCCCGCCCCTGCAGGTCTGGTGTGAGTTGCTCTTGCCGCCCACTCTGTCGGGCCCTGTGACCGGATTGCTGACTGTCATACTTGTGGCCGTTCTTGTTTATCAGTGGGCGCGAACGGTGCGGCAGGATTGGAATGCCTTTCTTCCAACTGTGGAATTTGCCATGCTCGTGACGACGATGGCGATGGTACGAACGGCGACGACCGATCAGACTATGCTGCTCGTCCTCTGGATTCATTGGCTAAGTCGTCTTGTTCAGACGCGCCGGGCTAGATGGGCTGTGTTGATTGCCCTCGCGGTCGTTGCCGTGCCCTGGATCATCTTTTTGACGACCCTAAACGGGAATCTCGAAGCGCCCGTTGCAACCACGGGTGCGATGACCCTGACCCTGATCGGCTATCTGGTTGTACATGCGCGCTCCGGATTCGCCGGTCTCTATGCGGATTTATGCCATCTCAAATTATTCAAGAGCGTCTAAACGCCAAGATCCTGACTGTGCAATCAAGCCAGGATATTCTCAAGCGCTTGCAACGACGTTTATACACAGATCGGTTTCCGCTCGTCCTCTGGGGTGGTCTCCGTATCTTGACTCTGATCTGGGCGATAATTGCCATCTCTGTTCTGCCGGTTCGCTCTCTGTCATTGGCCGGCGATCCCCCGCGTGTGCCGCCTACAGGCTGGGACATCTTGATCGAACCGTGGGCCCGCTGGGATACGCTTTGGTACTTGCGTATTGCAGCACGTGGATACTCTACGACTGATTTGACCGGCGGATTTTTCCCGTTGTATCCGCTGCTCATTCGTGGCCTCTCCTTTGTAATTCCCAACCCCTTACTCTGCGCGCTGATCATCTCGACCCTTGCAACCCTGGGAGCGGCGCTAGTTTTTTATCGGTTGGCGCAAGACTGCCTGGGTGAGATGACGGCGCGGCGAGCTCTGCTCTATTGGCTGTTGTTTCCCACCAGTTTCTATTTCTTGGGAGGATATGCAGAATCACTCTGTGTCCTGATGACGCTCCTGAGTTTGAGAGCCGCGCGACAGGGGCGGTGGGGTTGGGCCGGATTGGCCGGTGCATTTGCCGCACTAGCGCGACCGCCGGGATTTTTGATCCTCGTTCCGCTGGGGATCGAATGGTTGCAAGCGCGCGGCTCCACCTATGAGCGAGTGCGCCGCGCGGCGCCGTTGACGCTCGTGCCCATTGCACTGGCCCTGTATATGTTGTATTTATACTGGCAGTTTAACGACCCCTTTTTTTGGCTGAACGCTTGGCACAACGTGACGATAATGCCCTGGGACATGGCTTTCAAGACGCTGCAATTCATATTGGCCGGGGTTGCGCTGCCGAACAACCTGATCGATTTTTCATTTACAGTGCTGGTTCTCGGATTGACTGGTATTGGTATACGGCGTATTCCTCTGTCGCTGACTGCCTTTGCATTTGCTCTGATTCTGGTTCAGATGATGGCTTATCCGCCTGGCCTTGGTTTCGTAGAGACTCCGATGGAAGGATTTGCGCGCCGAGCCGCATTTGTTTTTCCAGCATTCCTGGTACTGGCGCAGGTTTGGCGAGGACGCTTGAAAGAACCCCTGTGGATTGGAGTTTCGCTAATAATACAGCTTACTTTCATCAGCATTTTCGTTTGTTGGCTCTGGTTGGCCTGAGGGCGTAATTGATGCCGTCTCAGAATCTTCGATCACGCCCCAACCCCAAGATCATAACCGCTCTTGGTGAAGCGTGGGCACGGTTGGACCGGTCATGGAAATTCGCGCTCGGGGCGTACCTCGTTGCACGAGCGCTCTTGACTGCCTGGTCGCTGGTCATTCTGTTTCTGTTCCCCTTTGTATTAGAGAACCTGACTCTCTTTGGCGCGCCGGTGCTGGCTGTGCTAAATGTGTGGACGGGCGACCGCTATGTCTATTCACGCCAGCTCGACAACACGGTCCTCACCTTTCATGTAGGCGTGCCGGGGCAGGTGGTCGATAATCAGACGGGGAGCGTCTGGGCGCTCCAAAACGGGCACGGCTTATCGGGATCGTACACAGGGCATACACTCGCTCCAGCCACGTTTACCGTGGACGAAGTCTTTCCCTATCGAGGTGTGACGCCCGATCCGAATCCGGTGTTGGGCATCTGGGAACGGTTTGACGCGTATTGGTACCTGGCAATCGCTCAGCACGGCTATGGCGCGCTTTCCGGCGATGTGCATTTTCCGCCGCTCTATCCCGTGCTCATTCACCTCCTGGGGGACTCTTTGGGGGGTGCGCTCTTGATCTCTAATCTGGCGTTGATTGCGGCGCTTGCATTTTTATACCAACTGGCGCGCGATCTGTTCGGCGAGCCGACGGCGAGGCGAACGACAGTCTATCTCTTGCTCTTCCCCACCGCCTTTTTCTTTATGAGCGCGTACACCGAGCCCCTCTTTTTGCTGACTGCGCTCCTTGCATTGCGGGCCATGGGGAAACGTTCTTGGCTCTGGGCAGGCTTTTGGACCTTTTGTGGAATCTTGATTCGCTTGCAGGGGGTGGCGCTTGTGCTGCCGCTCGTGTATGCGCTGTGGTCTGCACGCCCATTGGACAAGCGAGTAGCGCGCCTGGTCGCCCTAGTCTTGCCGGGAATTGCGGCGCTTTCGTATCTCGGATTGCGTGCACTGGGCGGGGATGCGGCGATTGTCCCGATTACCGAAACCAGCCTGTCCGCACGGCTCGCGTTCCCCTGGGATAACTTACTCTATGCGTTTCAGACCCTGGCATCCGGCAAATTCCTGATTGCGGATGTGCTGAACCTGCTCATAACGATCCTGTTTGTCGGGGTGCTGGCCGCCGGCTGGCGGAGGCTGCCCCCATTGCTAACGCTTTATACGGTCGCGAGCCTCGTCGTTCTGACCATTCGATTGGTCGATACTCAGCCGCTCAATTCCATGTCGCGCTATGTTCTCTCGCTCTTTCCGCTGTTTATGTTGTTGGGTTTGTGGGGGCAGAATCGCTGGGTGCAGCGTCTTGTCATCTATTCTTCATTCGCGCTTGGCCTGTTTCTCAGCGCACAGTTCTTTCTCTGGGGGTGGGTGGCATGACCCGCTGCCTGAGGCAGGAAGCAGTTGGCGTTTTGCTGTTAACGCTGGTCGGCGCTTTACTCCGTTTCTGGCAGCTCGGCGCACAAAGTCTGTGGCTGGATGAGTTGTTCAGCGTGATGGTGGCGCGGCGTGGGTTGGCGGATGTCCTCGTGGGTACCTTGCAGGGCGATACCAACCCGCCTCTCTATAATCTGCTCTTGCATTTCGCCCTGCAATTTGGGTCGGATGAGACCGCGGCGCGTTTTCTCTCTGCGCTTTTTAGTACGGCGACGATTCCGCTATTCTATCTGTTCGCCCGGCGCTTGTTCGCGTCGCGGCGGGTGGCAACGGCGGCGGCGCTCTTGTTGGTGGTGAGTCCGTTCCAGATTGCCTATGCGCAGGAAGCGCGGATGTATGCCCAGTTGGCCTTTTTCCAGCTGGCGGGCGCTTTTTTTCTATTGCGCGCCTGGCACGGGAACAGGCTAAGGGATTGGCTGCTGTTTGCGGTCGCCGAGGCCCTGGCGCTCTATTCCCACAGCCTGGCGGGGCTGGCGTTGATATCGCTCGACCTGCTCGTATTGATTCATTGGCAAACGCTCAAAGCGCAGTGGCGGAGCGTGGTCGGCGCCCACCTGCTGATAGGCGTTCTGTTCGCGCCATGGGCCTGGGGATACAGTCAGCAGGCCACCCGTGTGCTGACCGGTTTTTGGAATCCTGCTTCGAATGCCCTTAATTTGGCGCGGACGGCCTATGTGCTTGTGATGAATAGTGCTCTTCCAACCGTACTTGTACCAATTGGTTTAATGGTTATTTTGTTCTTGTTCGTGCTTGCCGTCTATACTGCCGCTCGCCAATTCTTCGTCAAATCATCTGATGTGCATGACCGGTTCGCTTTGCAGTGGGCTTTGAGCTTGACACTTGTACCGCCTCTGATATTGTTCTTGATCTCTTTTGTTCGACCCGTCTATATTGAGCGGGTGGTTGGCGTTTCGGCGTTAGGTCTGATTTTATTATGGGCTTGGGTTTGGGCTAGAGGACGTTTGTTCGAGCACATCATGATCGGAGTGATGGCCGTGTTGATTGTGATTGCACTGGGTAACTATTATGCGCATCCCGAATTGCAAAAGCCGCCGATGCGCGAGGCGGCGCAAAAGCTGGCCGCCGCATGGCAGCCAGGAGATTTGGTTATGCACACCGGTGATTGGGCTGCTTTGGCCTTTGATTACTATTTGCCGAATATTCCGCAGCATTTTCTGGCTGGCGATCCCGAATATGCCAACCCAACCACCCGTCGCAACTCGGGCCTGGTTGCAGGTCTGGCGCCTGAAGAGGCACCCGCGTTGCTTGCCAATCATCCCCGGACCTGGCTGGTGGTGGCTCTTTCAAATAGCGCAGAATATCAGCGACAACGGCTGAGCGAATTCAGTGCCCGCTACCCCCAACTGCAGCAGATTGAAGTAGAGCGCATTTATCTGTATTTGTTCGATACCGCGGATGGAAATGGCCCGCACAATTGATGACAGGCACAAAACAGGCGCTGAAAGATGCAAGTCTGCCATTATGCCGATGACAGATAACCCTTTAGCTTGGGTTTGAAAGTTTGATGGGAACCAATATGTTCTCGGTCGTGTCTGGAGGGTGTGTTTACCATGGGGCTATTCTTGTTGCCTTTGCCGGAGGATTTTGTGCCCGATGAATAAGCGTTCCGTTTCCCTGCTTTTGCAAACGGCGTTGCTCACCTTGTTTGTCCTGGTGGGCGCCTACTTGCGCCTGTCTAATCTGCGAACCAATCCCGGATGGTACCCCGATGAGGGGGGCAATCTGAATATTGCATGGAATTTGTGGCAGGGGCGATTGCAGCTTTTTGCGGTGGGTGGTTCTCTCCTGGCCTCTCCCAGGGGACCCCTTTTTTATGTTATTCTGTCATCGCTGTTTAACGTTTTCGGCTATGACATTGCCGTCGCGCGCACGGTGACCGCGTTGGCTGGCTGCTTGACGATTCCCCTGCTCTTTTTTTGCTTCCGCCGCCCAATTGGCAAATACCAGGCCCTGGCAGCCGCTGGATTTTTTGCAATCTTTCCCCTGGCGGTCCTCTACAACCGATTGGCATTTGATTACAATTTGCTGATGCCCCTATTTGTTCTCTCAGCCTGGGCTTTTCTACAACTGATTGAGACCGGACGCATGCGCTGGATGCTCATTGCGAGTCTATTCGTCGCGCTCTCCGTGCTCACCGCTTGGTCCGCGTTGGCGCTTGTTCCCTGTCTGTTGGTTGTCGGTTGGTTCTATCAGCGGCGTGGATTGGCCTGGGGCTTGCTGCTGATCGGGGTTGTGCTCTCTGCCTATTTTCTATGTCTGGCGCTCTATAATTGGCACGCGTTTGCTGAGGATTTCCTCCAGACCTGGTTGCGAGGAACCGGTTCGCTGTTCTCGCAGGTGGTCTATGCAGTGATTGGGTATTTCTTATTTATAGAGTCTAATTATTGGTTGATGCTTGGCATCATTGGCCTTTTTCTGATCGAGCCTCCACGTGTACGTGCTTTGGTCATGCTCATCTTTTTTGTCACTCTTTTTAGCGTCCTTCGGCTTCCATACTCGATTGCTCCGGAACTTGCTTTTCATCGTCATCTTGCCCTCGTTCCCTTTCTGGCGCTGGGCGTTGCCGTTTTCTTTTTCCGGGCAGTCCCGTTTGGCATACAGCATGTGAAACAGGATTTGAATCGATTGTGGACCCATTGGACGCCTGGTCGTGGCGAATGGTTGCGGCAAGCGCTTGGACGTGTCGGTGTTCCCAGCTTTGTGTATCTGATTGTCATCGGAATTCTATTTTGGGCGCTCTGGACCGAAATGCTCAACCTGTCTGGCCAGTTCCCAACGCCAATGGACCGTGTCCTTGCCTCTCCTCCACTAGACGCGATCGCGGCAATCAACTATGTGAACAGCGTTGCGCGGCAAGACGACGTGGTCATCACGTCTCCAGAACTAGGGTGGGCGGTGCACGCCCAGGTGGCTGATTTTCAGCAAACGTTATCCTACCAGGGGTTCTCTACGGACAATTACCCGACGCCGCTCGACCCAGCACGTTTTATGTTTGACCCCACTCCTGCTAACGCGCGCTATGCCATCGTGGATCGAATGTGGACCGACTGGGGAGTTGAAACCGTTCCCTCGACGAAAAACCTGCTCAAGACGATTACCGCCTGGGACCTGGTGTTCCAATCTCATGATTTCAGCGTGTATAGGAATCCCCAGAAATGAGTGAAGCAAGCGATTTTGTTCAGCCCGAGAAGCGGGTGGCGGGTTGGAAAATAACTGGGAAGTGGGGTGAGTGGTTGGCGGCGACTGGCCTCTCGCTTGTGCTTGTCGCATTGACCACAGTTCCCTACATATTGGGATATGCGCTTTCGGGAACGGACAAGGAATTCTCCGGAGTGATCATGAATCCTGAGGATTCAAACAGTTATCTTGCTAAAATGCAGGAGGGTTATGCCGGGGAGTGGTTATATACGATCCCCTATACCTCCGAGGCTCAGCGTCCCGAGTTCCTCGGCGGTTTTTATATGCTGCTCGGCCACCTGGCGCGTCTCTCGGGCCTTTCCGTTCTCGCGATGTGGCATCTCTCGCGGTTGGTCACGGGAGTACTCTTGTGCCTCGTCGTATTTTCTTTTATCTCCCGCTTTATCCGCGATCCTGTTGCGCGCTGGTTTGCTTTCTTGCTCGCCCTGACCGGCTCGGGGTTGGGTTGGGTACTCTTTATGTTCGGGCAGAAGGATTGGCTGGGCTTTTTCCCGGTTGATTTCAAGATGCCCGAGGCGCACCTGTTTTTTACACTCCTCACTTTTCCGCACTTTATCATGGGTACTACGCTCATCCTGGTCAGCGTAGGGCTTACGTTCCGAATGCTCGAAACCGGGCAGCTTCGCCACGCGCTTGGCGCAGGCATATCAAACTTTGGATTGTCAATCGTCTATCCCTTCCTAATCTATCTCGTTGCGACGATCTTGCTGCTAAACTGGCTGATGTTGGTGTGGGAAGAACGGGATAGGTATATGCAGTGGTTTCGCCAGCGAGGCGTGTCAGCGGAGCCTGCGCAACTCAGGCGCATTGTGGGAGACCGGGGCATACGCGCGGCATTTCTGGGCGCGATTTCGATGCTCATACCTGCCCCGCTGTTGCTCTATTATCTGTGGGTGCTGCGGACCAACCCTATTTTTCAGGCATGGGATGCCCAGTCGATCACTCCTTCACCTAATCCCTTGCACTATGTGCTTGCGTATTTGCCGATGTTTGTGCTTGCCGCCCCGGCGCTCCGAGACAGGCGGCTTCGCGGGTTATGGCTGTGGGTACTCGCCGTCGGGCTGCTCGTTTATGCGCCACTCAATCCACAACGACGATTCATTGAAGGGGTACAGGTGCCATTGGCAATTCTTGCCGCTGGCGGGTTAATGGCATATTATCTCCCGCGCCTGTGCGCCACACAGATGTTTCAAGTGGTATCCAGCCGCCCTGGTTACAGCGCGGCCGGTTTGCAGCGTCTCGTCCTAATCCTTTTGCTGTTCGTGTTCGCCATCTCTAACTTTTATATATTGGCGAGCACATCGCTGACAGCCGCCGCTGACCAGCCTTATCCGCTCTTTCGTTCACCGGCCGAGTTTCAGGCGGTCCGTTGGATGGGGGCCAATTTGCCGAGCGGCGCAGTGGTTCTCGCCACGTACGAGATCGGGAGCCTCATCCCCACGCGGACGAATTTAAAGGTGGTAATTGGGCACTGGGCGGAAACGCCGAACTTTATTGACAAATATAGTGAGATTGAGAAATTTTTTACCCCGGTTACTTCTGACCGGTTTCGGCGTGATTTGATAGCGTCGGAGCGAGTGGACTATATCCTTTACAGCCCCACGGAAAAAAATCTAGGAGACTGGGACATAGAGGATCAGCCATATCTGCGCCGTATTTATACCAATACGCAAATAACTATATATGCGGTGACCCGACAAGGAGGCCAATGAATCGCACACGCTGGAGAATTGGGGTGAAGGGGCGGGTTTTCCTACTTCTTGTTGTGCTACTTACCGGGTTAGTTGTTCTTCTGAATGTAACTTTACCCTTGCCCGGCGAAGTCGGAAAAGGAGACCTGCGTTTTAACTGGATTGCCGGCTATTTGCTCGCGCATGGCGAGAATATGTATGCAAACGATCTTATTTGGGAAGCACAGCGCAACTTAACCGGTGCAAAAATCAATTTTGTCTCGTTGACCCTTAGTCCGCCCTGGGCTGTGCTCATCTTGATTCCATATACATGGCTGCCCTTTGATCGCGCCGCTGGACTGTGGTTGCTTACCAACATATTAATTACCGCCGTCGGGGCGCTTGTCTTGTGGAGAAACGCTACGCGCTCCGAAACCGCGCGGCGCAAGCTTTGGATTCCACTGTTGGTGGTGTTTTCTTTTTCAATTACGCTAACCGCGATTAGTATTGGACAGATGACGCTATTCGTGCTCGGAATGATAGTCGCCTTTATAGCTTTGGAAGAGAAAGGGTATGATGTCGCGGCTGGTTTTGCGCTTGCGGGAATGCTTGTCAAGCCACAAATGGTCCTATTTACCCTATTGGTTGTCAGCCTTCAGGTTTTTTACAAGCGGCGGTGGCGTATTGCTTTGGGGGGGCTTGTTTGTGCGGCGGCAGCCGGCATCGTACTTTTTATTCTACGTCCAGCCTGGCCGTCCGAGTATTTCGAGGTAATGGCAAATAACAACGCCATAGCCTGGCAAAGCTCGAACCTTGCCGGATTAGCCCTTGTATTAACCGGTGATTTGCGCTACAAATTGTGGGGAGTAATCTTGGCGCCATTTGTGTTGCTGGCTTGGTGGCGATTTGGTCGGCAGGTAAGTATGCGTGTGCTTGTCGATATAAGCCTACTCCTTTCCCTAATCGCTTCGCCGTATGGTTTTAGCTATGATCAGGTGGCGTTGATTTCTCCCGTGATTGCCATGCTGGCCTTGGTGATAGAAATGGAGTTCCCCCGGATTCTGACAGGTATTATCATTGGTTCACTTATTGCCGTGGATTTAGCCTCATATTATGTGCGGTTTCACGCGACGAATGAAGTCCAATTCTTTTGGATTCCCCTCTGTATTGCTTTTCTCTATGCTTTTACACTCTGGCAAGCTTCTCGTCTGCGGTACGCTGCCGGGACTCGCGTGGTCAAGCTGCCGCTAGGGTCTGATTTAGCATGATAAACCGTCTTGGCTTGCCGCGCACATGGAAACTGCTTGTTCTGATCGTCTTGGTCTTTCGTCTTGCGACCGCACTGCCGCTCCAATACCCCGGCTATATGGATGCTTCCTATACCTTCCATGTGGCCGGAAATCTTGCGCGGGGTCAGGGGCTAACGGAAGAGATATTGTGGAATTATCTCGACCAGCCAGTGGCGATTCCCCATCCCAGCAATCTCTACTGGCTTCCGCTCCCTGCGTTTCTCGCCGCCGGTTCCTTTCTGCTTTTCGGTATTTCATACCATGCTGCCCAGATTCCCTTTATCTTGCTCTCTATTGTGCCGCCGCTCCTGGCGTTTTATCTCACCCGGCGCATTTTCAAGCGCGACGATTACGCGTGGATGGCGGGATTGCTCACTGCGTTCAGTGGGCTATATACAATCTATTGGGTAGGTCCCGATAACTTTGCGCCGTTTGCCGTTACCGCGGGATTGGCCCTCCTGTTCATGGCATGGGGCGTCGAACGAATCGAAGGAGCGCCCGGCGCAGGTAATGTGTTCGCCCGCTACGGCTACTGGTTCGCCGCTGGCGCGCTGGCCGGGCTGAGCCAGCTTGCCCGCGCCGATGCGTTTTTGTTGGTCGGAGTGGTTCCGTTTCTCCTCCTCCTGCGACGTCGTCCATTCCGTCTTGTACTCCTCGCCACGCTGGTCGCCGGTTTAGGATTTGTCATCGTGATGATGCCGTGGCTCGCCCGTAATTATGCGGTTGCGGGAAGCTTTCTCGCGCCGGGTGGTACAAGCACCTTTTTCCTGCGTAGCTATGATGAGCTCTTTTCCTATCATGTCGATCAGTTGACGCTCGCGCGTTATCTGGACTGGGGAATGGGTAACATTCTCCTTTCCAAGTTGCGGGCGCTCATCTTTGATGTCGAGCTTTTGGCCCTCGGTCTTCAGGTCTATATGCTCCCGCTCGCGCTCATCGGCATTTGGCAGTGGCGGCGCCGCGCTGAATTTCAGGTAATGCTCATCTATCTTACACTCCTCCTTGGCGCGATGGTGCTTCTTTTTACCTATCCAAACACACATGGAAGCATGCTCCATTCCTCCGTCGCATTGCTCGCCTTTTTTGCTGCTGCTGTGCCTGCCGGGTTGGATGCCGTCATTCACTGGATCGCGCACCGTCGGCGGCAGTGGAACGAGCGGAGCGCCGGGCGCTTTTTCCGAGTCGGGTTTACTCTGCTCGCTATTGGTATCAGCCTGTTTACGTATGGGTCGGGTGTGATGGGCAATCCGTTGGGTGGCCCGCTGACGTCGCCGCTCTGGAATGATCGCGATAGTGAGTATCGCGCGGTGGACCAGGAGCTCGCCGCCCGCGGTGTGCCCCGCGACCAGCCAGTCTTGACGGTAGACCCTCCTTCCTTTATCAACCAGACCGGCCGCCGCTCGATCATCACGCCGACCGACAGCGTCGACGCCCTGTTCCAGGCCGCGCGACAGTTTGGTGCGCATTACCTGGTTCTCCAGGACGATCATGCAGCGCCGCTGGCTGATCTATACTATGGCAAAGCGCAGATCGACGGTCTGATTCTGGTCGCCCGGTTTCAGGATGCGATCGGACGACCGGTGATTTTGTACGAGGTTGTGGAGCAGTAAGGAAAATGTTAACGACGCGGCGACTGTTTCAGATTATGTTGTTCGGCGGCCTGTTTGCACTGGCCCTGCAGAACGTGACCGATGGTGATTTCTGGTGGCACCTGCGGACCGGGCAATATATCCTCGAGACAGGGAGTATTCCTCATCAGGATATTTTTTCTTATACCTTTGCCGGTCACGAATGGGTGACGCATGAGTGGCTCAGCCAGATCTTGATTGCAGGGCTCTACCGGCTCGGTGGGTTCCCGTTGTTGATTCTGGTATTTGCTGGAATAACGAGCACCTCATTCTTTATCGCTTTTCGGCGCAGCACGGGGAACATCTATATTGCCGCTTTGGCCACCCTTGTGGGCGCGCTGGCGACCGCCATTTTATGGGATGTGCGTCCGCAAATTATCGCCCTCTTGCTCACCAGCATCGAATTTTGGATTCTAGACCGTTATCGGGCGAATAAACAAACACGCGCAATTTGGTTTTTGCCTCTGCTCATGCTGGTCTGGGTCAATGCGCACGGCAGTTTTATGCTTGCTCCTGCTCTAGTTGCTTTGACAATTGTGGGGGAAATAGGGGGAAGAGCACGGGAAGGTTTGTCCTCAATAATACGCGCGAGTCGCGATCAGCTTCGGTTGGCCGTTTCTGGGGTTTTGCTGCTCCTGGCCATTTCTCTCAATCCCAATGGCTTGCGAATGTATGCTTATCCATTCGAGGTTCTCAATGAAAACTCTATTCAATCGTTCATCAACGAATGGCAGTCGCCTGATTTTCACCGCATTGAGCTGTTGCCTTTTGCTGTATTTATTCTAGCCGTGGTTTTTGTCTTGGCGGTTGGGAGGCGCCGACCCTCTTTCACCTTGGTTCTGTTTCTGGTGTTTACTCTGTTTGAATCACTCCGTTCGGTTCGGTTCATCCCACTTTTTGTCTTGACCGGAATCCCGCTTGTAGCTGATTCGTTGCCGCCGTTATCAGGCAAGTTGACACGCGTCCCCAGATGGATGACCGTTTCCAATGCGGCGTTGCTTGTCCTCTTGAGTATAGCCATTGGCTATTATGCCGGGCTGGTGTTCGAGGCGCAACCCAAAGCAGAACAGGCCGATTTCCCCGTAACTGCAGTCGACTATCTTGAACGGGAGAAACCGGCTGGCCGATTGTTCAATATGTACGAATGGGGCGGCTATGTCATGTGGCGGCTTTACCCGGAACAACCGGTCTTTATCGATGGCCGTTCGGATGTCTATGGCGCTTTCATAGTCGATTATCTGGAGGTATACCGTGGCGCATCAAACTGGCGGAGCGTCCTCGATCGGTATGGGGTGGGCCTCGTCCTGGTTTCCCCTCAGGCGCCAATCGCGACGCTCCTGTCATTAGACTCGAACTGGATCAAGCTGTTTGAGGATGAGCGGGCGGTCCTGTTTCAACGCCTGGGGCAGCTGCCGAAATGACGCGAACGCCGGAATGGCCTGTTTTATCTCGCGTGTTGAATTTGCTCAAAAGGCGGTCCATCGTCTATCCTCTGGCGCTCTTTATTTTTTTGCGTCTCTGGCTATCGGCATGGGCTGCGGTAGCAGTCCTTGCTCTCCCTCCTGCTTCTGCCTCACGCGCACGATACTATGGTATGGCGCCGTTCAGCGGGAGAATCGATCAGGTATTGTGGGTGCCCTGGCAGCGCTGGGATACGATCTGGTATACGAAAATTGCCGAGCAGGGCTATTCTGCCTCGGACCAGACGACCGCTTTCTTTCCCCTCTATCCGCTGCTGATCAAGCTGGTCGCGCCGCTTTTCGCTGGCAATACGGTGGCGGCAGGCGTAATCGTCGCGAGCCTGGCCGCGCTCGCCGGCTTGATGCTCTTTTATCGCTGGACCGCGGACGCGTTTGGCCGGGCGGCTGCCGAGCGTGGGCTCGTCTACCTGGCGCTTTTTCCCTCGGCCTTGTTTCTGTTTGCTGCCTATACCGAATCGCTCTTTCTCGCACTTGTGCTCGCGTCTTTTATCCTCGCGCGGCGGGGTAGTTGGGGCTGGGTCGGTATTGTTGGCGGGTTGGCGGCGCTTACGCGGGTACAGGGTTTGCTTCTGATGCTGCCCCTTGTAGTAGAGTTCTGGCTGCAATATCGCCATGGCCGTGTCAGGCTTGTCAAGCTACTTTGCCTGGTTCCGGTGGTTGCTACGGGCGCCCTCTTTTTTCTCTATCTGCTTCGGTTGACCGGTTCGGCCTCTGCCTGGTTTGCAATCGAAGGCGCATGGCGAACATGGGACTTGCCGTGGGCGGGGGCCTTGAATAGTCTCTACAACATCCTGTACAGCGGCGAGCCGGCAGCCATTCTGCTCAATCTCCTGGACCTGGGTACTCTGCTATTGTTTCTTGTGTTGCTGGCCTGGAGTATGCGGAAACAGCGCTGGCCGGAAGCCGCCTTGATGGCAATGGTTATTCTTCCCCCGCTCTTTACGATCGCGCGTTTCAGCCCGCTCCTGCCGCTTGCTTCCATATCGCGCTTTGTCCTCGTTGCGTTTCCGGGTTTTGCTCTGCTTGGCACTCGTCGTCTGCGTGCTCCCTGGAATCAATTACTGGTCGCCTTTGCCCTCTTGTTCCAGGTGTTCATGCTCATCCTATTTACCCAGTGGGTTTTGATCGGCTAGTCCCGGAATTGACGAGGCTTGCTCTAACGGATATCATCATGCAGGATTACTGTTAGACTCGCTCAAACCAATGGCCTGGCTGCAGCATCGGAGCAGTGGATAAATTGGATGCGAACGCCTTGAAAAGGTTCTTCAATTCGGGGTCCAAGTATGCAATATTTTCCTGGGCGCAAAGCCCACGTTTCCTATTGCCGTTTGCTCTCTGGCTCTTTTTCAGAACTTGGGATTCGATCTGGGCCTTGATCGCCGCACAGGTATTACCGGTCAACAGCAACGGAGCGGTTTTCTACCAGGAGGTGCCGCGAATCAAGGGAGGGCTGGATTTCCTATGGATCCCCTGGCAGCGCTGGGATACCGGGTGGTACATGAACATTGCCAATCAGGGCTATTCCGTGCATGATTTGAGCGCCGCTTTTTTCCCGTTCTATCCTCTACTGATTCGGCTGGTCGAGCCGCTGCTCGCCGATAATGGGGTGGCGGCCGCAGTCCTGATTGCTTCGGTGGCTGCACTCATCAGCTTGGTTTTGTTCTATCAGCTTGCCGTAAGTGAACTAGGGGAACAAGGGGCAGAACGTGCGCTATTGTATCTGGTCACCTTTCCCACTGCTTTTTTCCTCTTTGCGGGATACACCGAATCGCTTTTCTTGGCCCTTATGTTAGGCGCTTTTCTTTGCGCACGCCGACAGTATTGGGGATGGGCGGGGCTTGTCGGGGGATTGAGCGGTCTGGTGCGCCCGCAAGGGATGCTAATGCTTTTGCCTCTGGGCATCGAATTTTGGCTGCAGTACCGGCGCGGTCAAGTGAACTGGAAGGGGGCATTGAACCTTTTGCCAGTTGTCATCGGGGGATTCGCCTTTTGGACCTACCTGGGGATTCTCTCGGGGGATTGGTTGGCCGGCTTGCAGGTTCAGGTGTGGTGGCGGCACAGTACTTTGCCCTGGGATGCGCTCGGTCAAGCTTTGAGAATGATTCTGGATATGAATGCGAGCACAGAGCGCTTTTTCGGCGTCCCGGATTTTGTGATCGGGCTCCTCTTTCTCGGGCTTTTGCTCCTGAGCGTTTTTCGGCTGTCCCCAACCTGGACCTCTGTGATAGTCATTATTGTTCTTCCGCCCCTTTTTGGCGTTACAATCAATAATCCCTATTTGCCGCTTTCGTCATTGTCCCGTTATGTTCTGGTTGCATTCCCGGCGTTCCTGTTGCTCGGCCGGTTCCTGACGAATCGGGTGTTGCGGGGCCTGTTTGTTTGTCTCTCTTTACTCTTGCAGACTCTCTGGTTGATGTTGTTCGCGAGTTTCATGTTTGTGGGATAGCCTGTCCGGTAAGTTTGTCCCATTCCTTATTTAGCTCGTTTGTGTTATTCTGTTTGGCGTCCTGGTTCGCAACGAGTTTTTTTGCTAGTCAGGGTCTGCTTTTTGGCGCAAAATCCTGGACCTGTAAATGTTCGATCCCAATATAGATTCCCAAATCGAGCCGCAAGTTCAATTGGCTGATCAGCCGATTGATTCAGGCGCGAATCAGCCCATCTCGAGTCCCGTCTGGACTGGTATTCCAACTTCGGACCCGCAGGCCGCGCTGCAATTCTGCCGCGACCTGGCGACTGCGCTGGCGAGCCTTACCCCAACTGTGGCAGACCCGCGAGCCGAGCCGGGCATAAAATCGGATTTGTCTTGGAAAGAGCCCGGTAGGCCTAGCCTATCCGTAGTGATCCCCGTTTTCAATGAGCAAGAGAACCTCCAAGTCCTCCATACACGTCTCGCGGCAGCGCTCGGCGGGTGCGAGCCGAATTGTGAAATCATTTTTGTGGACGATGGCAGCCGCGATTCCAGTCCCGCGATCGAGCGACAACTGACGGTGGACGATCCGCGCGTGGTCGTCATTCAACTGGCGCGTAATTTTGGGCATCAAGTCGCGATCAGCGCCGGGCTCGACCATGCGCGCGGCCAGGCGGTCATCGTGATGGATGCTGACTTGCAGGACCCACCGGAGGTGCTGCCGGAGTTTATTGCCAAATGGCGTGAAGGTCATGACGTCGTGTACGCCGTTCGTGAACACCGGAAAGAGAGCTGGCTCAAACGCATGGCCTATTCGGCATTCTACCGTCTGCTCCAACATGTCGCCAATATCAATATTCCCCTCGATTCGGGCGATTTCTGTATCATGGATCGGCGCGTCGTCGATCTCTTGACAAGGATGCCGGAGCGGAGCCGTTTTGTGCGCGGCATTCGGAGTTGGATCGGCCTGGACCAGGTGGGTCTGTCGTACGAGCGCAGCGCGCGTTATGCTGGCCATCCCAAATATACTATGACCAGGCTTATTTATCTGGCGCTCGATGGCCTCGTCTCTTTTAGCTTTGTGCCGCTGCGAATGATTTCGGTGTTGGGGTTGGTCGTGTCGCTCTTGTCGATACTGCTTGCTATGATCTACACCATCCAAAAATTGACGATGGGCCTTTCGCCTCCTGGGTTTGCCACAACTATCGTCGCGATTTTTTTTCTTGCCGGTATTCAGCTCATCACCATGGGCGTCATTGGCGAGTACGTGGGCCGGATTTTTGAAGAGGTCAAGCGGCGTCCCCTCTATGTGATCCGGCAGGTGATCAAAAAGGAGCAGGGATGAGAATCCTGATGCTGAATAACGAATTTCCGCCGCTTGGTGGAGGCACCGGGACAGTGAATCGTGTCTTGCTTCAGCACTTTGCCTCTGTCCAAGGTCTAGAGATCGACCTGATCACTTCAGCGCTGGGTCAGCAAGACGAGTTCGAGCAGTTCGCAGAGCACATCCGGATTTTCAAAGCGCCGGTCAACAATCGGAATTTACATCACTCGTCAAACCGCGAATTGCTGACATTTGGGGCGCGGGCCTGGCCGTTGGCGCTCAAGTTGCACCGTACGACTCGCTATGATTTCTGCTTCGCCTGGAGTGCTGTCCCGGCCGGCGGTGTGGCGCTTGCTCTTCACTGGCAGGCTGGATTGCGCTATATTGTGCGGGTTTGCGGCCCGGATATTCCCGGTTTTGAGCGGCGTTATGGCTGGATGTATCCATTCCTCACACCAGCAATCCGCGCGACCTGGCGCGGAGCCGAGTGGGTCATTGCCAAATGTGAGCACGAAGCGGAGATGATCCGCCGGGTCGATTCGTCTGCCAGAATCACTCTCATTCCGAATGGGGTGGATCTGGATGCATTCCAGCCGGGTGCGCCAATTCCGGATGCCGGGGCTCTGAAGGTGATCTGTGTAGGGCGGCTTATCGAGCGCAAAGGGCAGCAGCATCTGATTCGGGCGACCAGGCGCCTTGTTGACCAGGGCTTGGACATCAGCGTAGAATTGGTGGGCACTGGCGATGCACAATCCGCCGATGCGGAGCTGGCCCGCGAGCTTGGAATTGCTGATCAAATCCGATTCAGCGGGTATGTCCCACGAGAGGAGATTGCAAAACACTATGCTGCCGCCCATGTTTTTGTTCTCCCTTCCTATAATGAGGGGATGAGTGTGGCGACTCTTGAAGCGATGGCGTCCGGATTGCCAATTATCATTACCCGAAATGGAGCAACCGGATTGGTGCAGGCCGAGATCAATGGCTTGATTTTTGATTGGGCCAATGTGGATGCTTTGACTGCGCACCTGAAGCGTCTTGCGATGGACCGTGCCCTCGCGCGTCGGATGGGCGCTGCTTCGCGAGATCGCGCGACGAGCTTATCCTGGGATTTAGTGTCAGATGATTATTTAAAGATGTTCGAGCAGATGGTTCCCAGAGCGCCAGTCTACCAAACCGGGCAGAAACTTGCTATCTGACCCGCCAAGATCAGTTTTGCCTATGTGCGGTATCTGTGGTTATGTAAGTAACAGGCTTACTCTCGACGAGGGGCGGTCCCTGTTGGAACGAATGAACGCCCGGCTCGAACATCGAGGCCCAGATGGCGCCGGTTCGTTCATCGATGAGCGGGTCGGGCTAGCCATGCGCCGCCTCGCCATCATTGACGTAAAAGGGGGCATGCAGCCAATCTGCAATGAAGATGGCCGCATCGTCGTGGTTTTTAATGGGGAGATCTATAATTTTCTCGAACTACGCGGCGAATTGGAGCGGTACGGCCATCGCTTTGCGACCCATTCTGATACGGAAGTCATCGTGCATGGCTATGAGCAATGGGGTGATGAGATGCTCTCCCGTTTCAACGGGATGTTCGCCCTGGCGCTCTGGGACGCGTCGCACGAGCGTTTGCTCCTGGCCCGCGACCGCATGGGAAAAAAGCCGCTATACTGGCATTGGTCGGAAAATGGGCTATTATGGGGCTCCGAGGCCAAGTCGTTGCTCGTCGCGCCCTGGGTCAAACGTCAAGTCAATGCCCTGGCCCTTCATTACTACCTGACCCTCCAGTATACGCCTGATCCCCTGACGATCTTTCAGGATATTCACCAGCTCCCGGCGGCGCACAAGCTCGTTTTGGAGCGACAAGGTGAGCCGCAAGTGTGTCGGTGGTGGCAGTTGGCGTTCGAGCCCAAGTACAAGATCGATGATCAGGAAGCGATTCGAGAATCCCGGCGTTTGCTTACGGCCGCGGTCAAGCGGCGGTTGATATCTGAAGTGCCGTTGGGCGCATTTCTTAGCGGCGGGATTGATTCCTCTATCGTCGTTGCGCTGATGGCCGAGCAGATGAGCGAGCCGGTCAAGACCTTTTCCATCGGGTTTGAGGAAAGCCATTATTCCGAGGCGGGATACGCCAGGCTGATTGCGGAGCGGTATCACACAGACCATCACGAATTCACCTTTCGTCCCGCTGATTTGGTGCGGGTCATCGAGGGGGTCATTGCCGCATGTGACGAGCCGTTCGCTGATCCGGCCGCGTTGCCCTTGTACGAACTGGCTCGGCAGACGCGTAAGCATGTGACTGTCGCACTCAGTGGCGACGGCGGAGACGAGACGCTGGCGGGCTACCGTCGCTATGCTCTCGATGGAGTGCTCCAGCCCTATGCCGCCCTGCCGCGGTGGTTGACCCAGCAGCTTGTTCCGACCGTGACCGCTTACTTACCCGAGCCTGCTTGGCTTCCAGAGGATAAGAATCCCCTTACCGGCCTGAAAAGGTTAGGACAGTTTTCGGCAGTCACCCATAAGGCCTCGCTGGTTCGCTGGGGCTCTTATTTCAATGAAAGTGACAAGCAGCGTCTGTATACGAACCGGTGGCGCGATGAGCTTGCCCACATAGATACCGCAGATTGGATTGCGGCGGCGTATGATCAAGCGTTGGCAAGCAACCTGCTTGACTGTACCCTATATGCGGATCAGGTCACCTATCTCTCGGGGGATCTATTGCCCAAGACGGATCGAATGGCGATGGCGCATTCAGTAGAGGCGAGAGCGCCATTTTTGGATGCAGATTGGGTAGAATGGACTGCACGCCTGCCGGTTCATTTGAAGGTGCGGGGGCTAAAAACAAAGTGGTTGCTCCAGGCTGCTTTTTCAGATAAGGTGCCGGCGCCCATTCTGCAGAGGGGCAAGCAAGGCTTTAGCATCCCGATTGGGGTTTGGCTCAAGAACGAGCTGCGCGATTGGACACATAGGCTGCTTTTGGAAAATTCTAACTTGGCCGAGTGGTTTCACCTAGCGGCGGTGAAAAATTTGCTCGATGAGCACGACCAAGGGCGAGTCAATCATAGCAAACGATTATGGGCCCTGTTGATGTTTGCTCTCTGGTTAGAGTATGTGCAAGGCAATAACTGATGAAAGTATTTGATTTTAGCGCCAACTGGGAGCGTTTTTCTGACGAGCGCTTGAATGTTTCCCGGCTCACCGAGGCACGCGAATCGCTTGTAAAGCTTTTGCAGCGGGAGTCACTGGAGGGCGTCAGTTTTCTGGATGTGGGATGCGGCAGTGGGCTTTTTTCAATCGCTGCTTACCATCTAGGCGCGGGGCGGGTAGTGGGAATAGATGTCAACCCGGGCTGTGTCGCCCTTTCTGTAACGAACTGCCGTCTGCTCGCTCCAAATGCGCCGATACAATTCAGGCAAGTCTCTGCCCTTGATCGAACGGCTTTGGATGCTCTCGGTTGTTTTGATATTGTCTATGCGTGGGGTGTGTTGCATCATACCGGGGCTATGTGGGAGGCGATTGATCTCACCTTGCAACGGGTTGCGCCCGGCGGCGATCTGGTTGTGGCTATTTATAACAAACATATTACATCCCCGATTTGGAATAGGATCAAATGGTTGTATAACCAACTGCCAGGGTGGGGCCGTGGGGTAATGGCTTGGGGTTTAGCAGGGGTTATCTACATTGCCAAGTTCATTGTGACCCGCCGGAATCCACTCGAGAAGGAACGCGGGATGGACTTTTGGTATGATGTCGTCGACTGGATTGGAGGATACCCGTACGAATATGCGACGCCGGAAGCAGTTGAGACTTTTATCAACTCGCGGGGCTTCCAGTTGAGCCATTTCGTGCCTGCTCAAGTTCCGACGGGTTGTAATGAGTTTGTTTTCAAGAAATTCAAGTGAGAATGGTGTACATGATCGACCATCTGTGTGTCGTCCTATGTGCTAATAAGGTCCTCTCTTGAATCAGGGTGATTATCGGAATAGGCGATTCTATCATGCCGAATCGAATTTTGCATGTGATTGATCACACCGATAGCGGTGGCGCGCAGGTATTATTGTATTATCTGATATTAGCGCTCAAGGACCGATTCTCATTCACAGTGGCGGTAATTGGAAAATCTGGTCGGTTCACCCAAATGTATCGGGACTTGGGTGTGCCGGTCATCTTATTAGATGAATTAGGAAGTCGCTGGAGTCCCTTGCCGCTCATCACCCTGACCGCCGAACTCGCCCGACATAGATACGACCTTATCCACAATCATTTATTCAAAGCCTCGATTCTTGGAATGGTCTCAAGCCGCCTTTCTGGTTGTAAATGCATTGTGCATGATCACACGGGCATATATCCTGAATCCCTGAAATACATCATTTCAAACCCAATCGTTCGATACATTTACTTGATCGCTTATTCTGCTCTTCTCAATCGTGTTAGTCAGGTGATTGTGTTAACCTCAGGGATGCAGCAGGCCTATTTGGAAAACTATCGAATTGATCCGCGCAAAATCACGCTCCTACCCAATGCAATCGATATCCGGGCGTTCGAGCGTCCGGACCGCAACAATTGTGCGGAAGAGCTTTGTAAGACTCTGGGCTTGTCCACACAGACGAAATTGGTGACGATGATTGGGCGGCTCGATCCTGAAAAGGATTGGCAAACCTTTCTCGGTGTGGCACGGCTTGTAACCACGCAATTCGGCATGCCTTGCGCGTTCCTGGTGGTTGGTTCAGGATCTCAGGACAGAGAATTGCGAACACGAGTCAGAGCAGAGGGCCTCGATCGAGTCATATTCTTGGGCTATCGAGAGGATATACCAGACTTGCTTAGCCAAAGCGATGTTTTTCTATTGACTTCGCGGCGTGAACCCTTTGGTATTGTTCTCTTGGAAGCCATGGCCGCTGGTTGTCCGATTGTTGCAACACGTAGTGGAGGCCCGGAATCGATTTTGACCAACGGCGTAGATGCCCTTTTGGCTGATGTTGGCGATGTACAAGGCCTGGCCGAGATTGTTATGAGAATCTTGGAGGATACAGATCTCGCCCGTGAATTGGCGACGCGCGCAAGGCGCAAAGTCCTTGAGCACTATAGCCAGGATGTGTTTATGGAAAAGATGGTGGCCATGTATAGAGATGTGATAGGAGCATAAGATACTTTTGTCAACCTGCGCAAGCTTCAGGTGTGGGACTGGCAATAGAGGCCGCAATGCCCTTTTATGATTTTTTTTCGCAGAATACGCGCGTGACTTCGTTAGGCTCTCACTTGATGGCGCAAGCTGCAGAGTTGCTCTTGAGCCGAGTGTCGGAGAGTGTCCATCCTTTGCAAAGGTTGATGGAGATTGGTCCCGGATGGGGAGCTCTTGCCGCGAGTGCCCACAAGAGGAATATCGTTTATACAGCCGTCGACGTAAATATTAGCTTGCTGGCACGGCTTGACTCCGACCGCCGGGTTTGCACATCTATTCCGCCCCTTCCTTTTCGCGATTGTGTGTATGATGCGGTTGTAGCAAGCCATGTACTCGAGCATATGAGTGGGTTTCAACAGGCAACGACCATGGTATCCGAAATGTGCCGGGTCGTTCGGCCTGGCGGCTGCATCGGAATCGTTTCTCCAGATTTCCTATGGGTTGGGCCATACTTTTGGGACGTCGATTATAGCCATAGCTTTCCTACTTCAGCACGACGGTTGCATGAATTATTTCTGGATCAAGGACTAGAAGTTTCATGTCTCCAGTATACCTTTAACCACCTCACAGGATGGCGCGGATACTATTTAGGAAGGATGTTGCGTTTGATTTCCTATCGACTATTCGATGCGCTCCCGAATTCTCGATTCTATTTTGATCGAATCTATCGAACCCGCTTGACGTTTAGCCGATCAGTACTGATCATCGGGCGCCGAGTTGTAGAGTGAACATTGTGAGACGCTTCAAGCAACCCCATGTATGGATGTTGCTGAAAATCGCGATCGCTCTCCTGCTCTCTTTTCTCATTGTGAGCCGGATCAATCAAGGTGATTTGGCTGCTATGCCGGCGCGTTTGGTGTTCCCTTGGTTTGCAGGCGCGCTGATCGCTTCCTATGCTGCAGTGGCTTTTATGGCCCTTCGGTATGCTGTATTCTTGGGCAAAACGGTCAACCGGCGCGAACTCTTTAGTATCGTTGCTTTACAAGTGGCCATCGGCAATCTTGTCGCGACAGCGGCAGGAATGGGCTCTTTCGTCGGTATGCTGCGCAGTCGGCACGGGGTTCGGCTTACGATTGGGGTCACTTCATTGATACTATCCCGAGCATGGGATTTGATCCTACTGCTCTTTGCACTTGCTCTGTCGAGTTGGATCCTTTGGTCGCAAATTGCGCCCTTGCACGATCTCGTACTGTTTCTCATTGCCCTTCTCGCTGTCATTCTAGTTCTGTTTGGCCTGTTATTGGCTTGGCGGGCCAAGTTACTCGGCCCAATGCTGAGACTCGGTATATGGCTTCGGCTTGGGCGTTTCCAGTTATGGGGTAAGATAACAGATGTATTAAGTGATCTCGTAACTGGAGAACTGGGAACCCAGGGTGGGTCAGCCATCGCATTAGCAAGATATAGCGTGTTAAGCTTTGCCGCCTCGTTCGGATTCCTATACTGTGTGCTTCAGTTCTTGGCGGTGCCACTCGACCTCTGGATAGTTATTTTCATGTTCTCTGTGTTGCAATTGGTCGCCATTCTTCCCATCCAAGTGTTGGGAGGGCTAGGGGTTCTTGATGTTACCTATCTATATCTCTTTGGACTTTTCCATATTGAAAGCGTAACGGCGCTGTCCGTGGTGATTGGGATACGGGTTACGTTCTACCTGATAAATTTTTTGTTGCTCTTGTATTTGCCTGGGGAGAGTGTGATTACTCATTTTCAAGAGAATAAGTAGAATGGCCATTGTGCCGCAAATTGTAGGATATCTCCGTTTTGCCTGGCAGCTTGCGAACGGGTTTCGTCTAGCAGGCGAACAGGCGTTGGCGGCTGAACGCGACCGGGATCTTGCACCCTATTTGAATCGGGAAAAACCTTGGCAGGTTCTTGACCTTGCCAATGGCCGCCTGCGTCCTCAATTTCTCATTTTGAACGCGCAGGGGCAAATGGTTTACGGAATCGATTGGGCGAATCGGCCGGAATCTCCAATCAAGGATTTGCTCTATCGCATTGCGCGTGGGCTATATGGGTTGCACCTGGCAGCTGGAGCCGGACCATCACGCAGAGAGAAACTCGTATGTGGCGATGTCGGCAAGTTGCCTTTTGCCGATTGCAGCTTTGACCTGGTAACCTCGATCGCTGCCTTTGAGCATTTTCTGGATGTGCCGCGGGTGGTCTCCGAGCTAGAGCGCGTTCTGAGACCTGGCGGAGTTGCCTGGATTCGCATCCACCCTTTTGCCTGTCCGTCCGGCGGGCATAACCTCGGTTTCACGGAAATCCCGTTGCGGGCTGTGCCCCCCGGCATTGACCCGTGGGACCATTTGCGCCGTCGCCGTCTGCCTTTCAATGTGCCCCTGAATGAGTGGCGGATCGGGCAGTATAGCCAGACGTTCACAGAGCATTTCGAGATTGTCAAGCAGTATTGTGCAACTCGTGAAGGCGATGAGTTCTTGACCCCTCAAATCGAAAAGGAATTGGCGCTGTATAGCCGTGATGAGCTCACCTGCGCCGCCTACCAGATCGTCGCCCGTAAACCGCTCGCTTGATTCTGTCTGACCTTATCATGAAGCGCTATTTCAAGCCGGCTATTATCGCTATTTTTCTCGGCATCTCGTTCATCCTTGCCATCGTCAACTTTGATTCGGCCCCCCCCTTTTGGCGGGATGAAGGCTGGACGCTTTCTGTGGCTCGGAATTGGATCCAGACCGGTTTTTATGGCCTTGTGCTCAATGGACAGCCAGCGTCGTCCGGTCAAGCTGCTGCTTTTCCCACCGTCGGCCTGATGGCGCTCAGCTTTCGTCTGTTTGGGGTAGGGGTCTGGCAGGGGCGTGCCGTCTCGGCTGTCTTGATGGCCGGAGCTTTAATCTTGCTCTATCTCTTTGGAGTTCGGCTGGAAAACCGGCGGATTGCTCTCGGCGCAGTCGCTTTTCTGCTATTTGCTTCTATTCTTCCGGAACTCAACCCGCTGTACGAGGGCCGGCAGATCCTGGCCGAGCCGCTTATGCTGTTTTTGCTGCTCGCCGGCTATCTCATGTTCTGGTTTGCGCTGGATCGGCTTGCCTGGTTCATCGTACCGGCCATTCTATTCTGGGGCATTGCCCTTTTTAGCAAGGCTCAACCCCTTCCCTTTTTTGCTGTCTCACTCTTGGCCCCGCTTGTGCTCTCCCTTGCCAAACGCGAGTGGCGAATGGCAGGACTCTGGGCGCTCGGGTTGGGCGGTTCACTGCTCATCATGCGCTTGGCTCCATTGGGCCAGCAAATACTCCTGGCCGGGCATACCGTTCCGAATGCGGCTTCGCCCGGGTTGGTCGAAGCGACAGCCTTTGTCCCGACAGAACCCACGGCCCGCATTTCGGCGTTCTTTGTCGCGTTTGTGCTTGCTATCCCTACGACCGTGGGCCTGATCCATGCCGCGTGGAGGTTTATACGGAGTGTCCGCTGGAAGGAGCAACCCCAATCTTCCCGTGAGACGATGCGCCTCGCACTGCTCACCTTTACCGGGAGTTGGTTCGCCTGGTATCTCATGTTTTCGATTGGCTGGGTGCGTTATTTATTCCCCGCCGCGTTCGTTGGGAGCCTGTTCACTGCCGCGATGCTCGACGATGTGATAAGGCATTTTGACTTGCGATCCCTGGTCGGAAAGGGAGCGCGTGTGCGTGGCTTGCAATTCGATTGGCGGCGGATAGGCGCTTTTCTACTCATCGTGTATGTGATTCTCGCCATCCCTTTTACTATAGGGCAGTTTGCCTGGGTCCTTCAACCAAGCACGACCGGAATCCAGACTGCCGAATGGCTTAATAGCCATACGCCGCAGGATGCAGTGATCGAGACATACGAAAGCGAGCTGTTCTTGTTTTTGAATCGCCGTTATCATTACCCTTCAGACGATATTGTGAGTGATCTAATTCGCCGCAAATGGCTGGATAATCCACTCCCCATCACTTATGACCCGCTTCAGGCGAATCCGGATTATCTGGTCGTCGGTCGTTTTGCCCGGGAGAATCAAATCTATGATGTGGCGCTTGCAACGGGATCCTTTCGCCTGGTCAATCGCATTGGACTGTATGATCTGTATGAGCGGGTTCGTCAGTGATCTATGATGGCATTCATGCTTATTCCATCTCTGCCGTGTCGCAATCGCTCCTTATCTGTGTGATAATCAATCTCTGGGGCGCTTTACTGAATTTCTTTGGATAGTTTGCGTTTTTTCAAGTATGTTTTCCCTCCGGCCGCGTTTTACACTTTTCCTTTTCCTGCTGTTGTTCATCGCGCTCCTTCCACTTGCCATTCTGATTGGCACACAGGTCCTGGCTGCGCCCCCTGCGCCGCGTCAGGAGGCAACGCGTGTTGCCGCCGAGGTGGACCGGCTATTCAAGATGCGTATGAGCGAGGTCTTTACGCTTGCTGCACTCCCATCGATGCGCGCCTATGCGAGTAGCGACATTACGGCCCGGCCGGCGCGGGCTCCCGTTGCCATGAACGAGCTCCAGGCGCTGGTGGCGGCGGATACGCAGGTGCGCGAGGCCTTTATCGTGGACCTGGAGGGCAATCCTATCCTGGGGACGGGCGACGCGATCAAGGTAATCTGGGGGAATCGTACCTTTGTGCAGCGAGCGCTGGCTGGACAACTTGACGTCTCGCCCATCGTGCACGAGATGAACGAGTATTCGCAGTACTATGCAGCGCCTATTCTAGATGGCAAGGGCGATGTGGCAGGCGTGTTCGTCATCCGTGTGGCCGCGCAAGAGCTGTGGGGGACTGTGAATGGGAATAGCGACCCTCCATCCGGGCAATATGCCGTGCTCGTGGATGAGAACGGCATACGCCTGGCCGATGGGGGTGATATGGCGCGTAACCTGGCCGCTCTGGGGCCGTTAGCCACTGATTTACAGGCTCGAATCATTCGCGAGCAGACCTATGGTGCACAGGTGCTGGCAGTGCGCACGACTCAGTTCACGCGCGCTCAAGAGGCCGTTAGCCGGGGTTTTCCCGAAGCGCTCCAACCGGCCGACCTGGGTGTTCAAACACTTGCCATCCATCGGCTCTCGACTCGTCCCTGGACGGTCTTGTTTGTCGTCGCGTCACCTTCGCCCCGCGAGTTCGTTGTTCCCTATATTCTTCCCGTGGTCGCAGCGATCGTGGCCGCGGGGGCGGTTGCCTTATGGCTCACCCGGTAAAAGACGTACAACCCCCGGACGGTATTGCTCGCCCGATCCTGGCCCCTCGCGATTCAATCGCCGGCGCCTACCATCTGCGTTTTGCCCTGCGCTCCCTTTTCATCTATACAGGCCTCGCCGTCGCCGTTGCTTGCGTCTATCTCTTGCTCGCCCAGGCGCAAAACGGCGCTTTTGGTTTCCCGCTGGATGATGCGTGGATTCACCAGGTCTATGCGCGAAATCTCGGGATGCGCGGTGAGTTTTCTTTCTTTAGCGGCCAACCAAGTGCGGGCTCGACTTCGCCCCTCTGGGCGCTTGTCCTGGCTCCGGCGTACATGCTCCATATCGATTTCCGGGTCTGGACGGTGGCGCTCGGTATCTTGTGCCTGGGGGCGTCTGCGTTCTTTGCGTCGCGGCTGGCGCGGCGGCTTGATGTTCGTTCGTGGGTGGCCGACTGGCTCGTCCCCCTTTTTATCATCCTCGAATGGCATCTCACCTGGGCCTCGGTCAGCGGGATGGAAATTTTGCTCTTTGTTTTACTCTCGCTGGCTCTAATCGATGGATTCCTCGCGCAGGCGCGCCCTTTGGGGCTGGGTCTCCTCGCCGGGCTTTTGACCCTCACGCGTCCCGAAGGGATTGTTCTTGCTGGCCTGGTTGTAATGAGTCTGTCCATTCGCTGGTGGTTGTCGCTTCGCGAACCCGTAGGCAGCAGATCGGTCTGGACTTTGCTTCAGACGCTTGTGGCTTTTGGCGCGTCGTTCCTGCTACTCCTGGTTCCCTATGCTCTCTTTAACTTGTGGACGAGTGGCACTATTCTACCCAATACCTTTTATGCCAAATCACAAGAATATGCCGAGCTCTTGCAAAACAATCTCTTACTCCGCTGGCTCTCTCTGTTTCGCCAGCCCGTCCTGGGCGCTCAAGTGCTTGTTCTTCCTGGCATGGGCCTGATCGTATGGCGGCTAGTGCGCACTCGCCGCTATGAACTCTTGCTGCCGCTTATCTGGGTGTTGGCTCTTCCCACGCTCTATGCAGTGCGGCTGCCGGTTGATTACCAGTTCGGCCGCTATGAAATGCCAATTATTCCTTTGATCGTCATTTATGGGGTGGCGGGTACTGCAGAACTGCTGTCCAGGATTCGCGCTCGAGTTATCCGGCGGGCGTGGGCGTTGACTGTTGCGGTGTTGGTGGGGGTGTTTGCCTGGTTGGGAGCGAATCAATATGCGCGCTCGACGGCAATCATCAACTGCGAGATGGTCGCGACGGCGCGCTGGACGGCGGCCAATCTTGCCCCAGGCGCGCTGATCGCCGTCCATGATATCGGGGCGCAAGCCTATTTCGACTCGCATCCCATGCTCGACCTCGCGGGCCTGGTTTCGCCCGAGGTCATCCCATTCATCCGGGACCAGCGACGCCTGGCGGAATGGATGCAGGTGCGAGGTGCACGATATGCGATCTTTTTCCCCTCATGGTATCCCGATCTGGTCAGGGATTCGCGCTTTGTCCTGATTCATTCGGACAGCTGTGATGCCACGCGGGCGAGCGGAGAGGTAGACCTGGCAGTATACGAGATCAGATAAGTGTTGCGATGGTCGCGCGATCATAGAGAAAGAGCTTGGAGGCCCGGCCGGGCCTAAGCTCTTTCTTCTCTCTACGGGTGTGGGTAGAGCACATTGTGCTCGGGGGCATTGGGCAAATATAACACGAATGCCTTTTTCCCTGCTTGCAGCCCCGCCCCTGGGGTGTTGAGCGTTGTCACGCGTCCCTCAAAGGTGCGGCCGCTCATTTGAAATTGATACCGGATGAGCCATGGATGCCGATTATTGACGCGCACGCTGTAATTCTCTTGCACCCCGATGATCTGGCCTTCAGTCGCTTGCCCTTCGCGCAAGACCTGGATAACCTGGCGGGCTTGTCCATAGCGCCAAAAGCCGAGTGCCAGGCCGACAATCAGGAACAAGGGGCCGATGATCGCAAAGGGTATCCCGACAAAAGCCGTGACTCGTCCGAGAGTTAATCCGGTTCCCACGAGGGTAAAAACCAGGCCGAGCAAAAGGAAAACGAAACCAGTAATCGCGGCTCCATCTGCCGACAACAAGCGCCAGGCGTAGCTGTCGGAAATCGGGCGCGGCGCCAGCGGCGGGCTAGGCAAGATCTCGTCTGATTCAGAGGGGACCTTTTCTGCAGGCAGTGGCAGCGGTCCGCCGCAGTTCTTGCAGTTGGATTGAAAGGTCGCATAATTCGTGCCGCACCAGGGGCAGGTCAACATGTTGGCTTGACTCCTTCAATGCAGGTTCGACAATTCAGCACATGCGGCATTCTACACTCAAACCTGCTCCAAATCAACCACCCTTCTAACTTACCGTTTTCGGAGCACTTGGATGAAAATGGCCCGTATCCTCCACCCCATGCCTATCGTCGGTTCTTTTCAATCCACCCCACAGCGTAATCTACAAGCGGGCGCTGTCTCATTAACCGTGCAGTCCCTTTGCCTGCCGCTCCAATCTTCACCAGTCCGGTCTCGGCTTCAAAATCGTTTCCCAATTGTGCAAAATCCGATGCGTTGTTATTGATCTCGTCAAACGTTACCCATTGCCGTTCGCCGTTCACGTGGACCGGCGTCCCAGACTGGATGACCTGTTGGCCGGGCCAGTTCGCGCGATATTCGGCCAGATGGAGGGAGGTGTTATTCGCGTGAGTAACGCCGAGGAGCAGGACGGCTCCGTCGTGGTCATAGATGCGTGCGAGCGGCGACCCTTCGCCGAGGCCATGCGATAGCGAATGATTAGCAGTGATTTTGGCGGCATAAGGACCGCGCGCTGCAAAGGATACTTGTGGGTGGCTGCTGCGAAGAACGCCCTTTTGTTTGCGGAAGGTCTCTGGGATAATGCCCATTCCGCGCGTAGGCGTCAGGTCCGGGTCAAAGGCGGGCATGGTTTCGCGGATGATATCCCACCAGACAGGTGGGACTGGAGGGTTTTGCCATTGTGCCGGGTCTGACAGTTCCCCGCTGTGAGTGGGCATCACGAGTGTCCCCTCCGGACCGAGCGCCTTTTCCAAAGCCAGAATCACTGCGACCGCGCCGCCTGATACCCACCCGAGCGCGCTCAGCGATGAGTGAACGAGCAAGGTCATGCTTGGCGCAACGCCGAGCGCGGCTAGGTCCGCCGCCAGCGATTCGACGGTAGCCGGATGATCCCCCGTTCGCTCGACGGTCGCTTTTTCACCCATGGGGTGCCGTACTCCCTCCGGGCGTGAGCGCAGGCTGCTCCGGTGGGTTGCTTAACCGTGCCCCAATAAACCCGCGCTGCCCGCGCACAAATTCGTCAATTGGCATGGACCGCTTGCCCGCTAGTTGTACTTCGCTCAGCAAGAGTATGCCCTGGCCTGTTACGACTCCTATGCCGTTGTCCGTACTGAGGACTGTTCCAGGGCTCTCGGCGGCGGGTGTGGTGTGTATATCCGCCCGCCATATTTTGAGCATTGCCGGCTGGCCACCTAGAGTCCAATAGGTAAAGGCGCTCGGCCAGGGATTATAGGCGCGGGTCGCTCTTTCGATCTCAGCTGCCGGTCTGGTCCAATCGATCAACCCCTCTTCTTTTTTGACCATGCGCGTCAGAGTCGGCTCGCCGCTTTGGGGCGTTGGCGTTATCTCACCTGCCAGCCAGTGGGGCAGGTAGTCATTCAACATCTCAGCTCCCAGATGCGCCAGCTTGAGGGTCAGGCGCCCGGTCGTATCCTCCCGTTCAATCGGTATTGAATGTATAGCGATTACTGCGCCGGTATCAACTCCTGCATCCATCTGCATGAGTGTAATGCCCGTTTCGGCGTCACCGGCCAGAATCGCTGCCGTGATGGGCGCCGCACCGCGCCACCGCGGAAGGAGGGATGCATGTGTATTGACACAGCCATGCCGTGGCATGTCGAGCACTGCCTGGGGCAGGATGAGTCCATACGCGGCGACGACGATCAGGTCAGGGGAGTAGGCGCGCAGTCGCTCTTGCATCTCGGGATTGCGCAATGTGCGCGGTTGCTCGATGGTCAATCCTCGTTCACGCGCGAGGACCTTGACCGGTGATTCGGCCAGGGCCTTGCCACGTCCTGCGGGTTTGTCAGCACGGGTGTACACTGCCACAACCTCGTGATGGTCGGACAGGGTTGAAAGGATCGGTCGCGCGAATTCCGGCGTCCCCATGAAAACGATACGAGCCATATTCTTCTCCTATCACGGCGGGGTGGGTGTCCCCGCGGGGATGCTTCTACCAGGCGATTGTAACATACATTGTCTGTGGGTGGGCAATTGAGATTGACTTGTGCTGCTATCCCCGCTAAAATAGCGCTACTTATGTTGAAAAGAAAATGGGTTGTCGCTCCAAGCTGTCCTCAGTTACACCTGGAAAAATTTTCACAATTTTCACCGCTGATCGCACAAATCCTTTACAATCGGGGTATTACGGATCTGCTCCAGGCGAAAGCGTTTCTTGTAGAAGATAAAATTGCCGGTAATTCGTTCCAGATGCTTGGCATGGAGACCGCCGTTAATCGGCTCCGGGCTGCAATCCAGGCCGGCGATCCGATTGCCGTCTATGGTGATTTTGATACCGACGGCGTGACCGCGACTGCGTTGCTTGTCCAGACCCTCCGCGCACTGGGGGCTAAAGCCATTCCTTATATTCCTCATCGCGTGGAAGAGGGTTATGGCCTGAACAAGGACGCGCTCTCTACCTTGAAAGAAAAGGGGATGAGCGTAGTTGTGACGGTCGATTGTGGCACACGTTCGCTGGAAGAGGTTGACTTTGGCATGAATTTGGGGCTAGACATGATTGTGACCGACCATCACATGGTGGGCCCAGAGCTCCCCACGTGTTGCGCTCTGGTCAACCCCAAACAGCCGGGCGACCCCTATCCATTTAAAGAGTTGTCAGGTGTAGGGATAGCGTTCAAACTAGCTCAGGCGCTTTTAGAATTCGAAACCCGCGCACCCGTCGGACCTTCCGTGCCGGGGATTCGCATGATTACACAAGAGAAGCTGCTCGATCTGGTGGCGCTGGGTACAGTTGCTGACCTGGTTCCGTTGGTCGGGGAAAACCGCGTTCTGGTTAAGCGGGGTATCAAGCAATTAGGAGCAACCGAGCGTCCGGGCTTGATGGCGTTGCTACAATTGGCGGGTGCGCGAAACCGCCGGATTGATGCAGGGACGATCGGATTCTTTTTGGGGCCTCGCTTGAATGCGGCTGGGCGAATCGATCATGCGCGTACTGCTTATAAGCTGCTGACGACCCAATATCCCGGGGAGGCCGAGGGCCTGGCAGGTAACTTGGAGGCAACGAACCGCGAGCGCCAGCAAATGACCGAGACAATGATCACCGAAGCGCGTGAGATACTTGCGGGCCAGCCACCCGATCAGCGTATCCTGATCGTCGGCTCGCCCCATTTCCCGGAGGGAATCGTCGGCCTGATCGCCAGCAAGCTTTCGGAAGAGGCATATCGCCCTGCGATCGCGCTACACATGGGCGAAGCCGAGAGCCGCGGGAGTTGTCGCAGCATTCCCGAGTACAACATCGTCAGCGCATTGGACGAATGCGCTGATCTTCTGGTGCGCCACGGAGGGCATGCGGCGGCGGCGGGCTTTACCGTCAAGAACGAAAATCTGGAAGCGCTGCAAGCGCGCCTGCGCACAATTGCAGACCGCATCTTTGAGGGTAACGAAATATTGCCCACCCTGCATATCGACGTCGAAGCGAATCTTCCCGAGATGAATTGGGCCATGCAGGATGCGCTCGACCAACTCGCGCCCTATGGCTTTGGGAACCGCGAGCCGGTTTTTATGACGCGTGGCGCGTGGGTTAGGAATGCGCGCATTGTCGGCAGCAACCATTTGAGCCTGCTCTTGTCCAATGGCAGCGCGGTGTGGGATGGCATTGCCTTTCGCCAAAAGGAATGGATGTCGGCCCTGGGACAACTTCCTGCGCGTGTGGATGTCGTCTATACGCTCTCCAGGCGTAACTGGGGCGGGGAGGAGCGGTTGCAACTGGAAGTCAAGGATATGCGGCTGTCAGAGGCGCACAATGCCCGCTGATGATCGAATTTATCCCATCAGGCCGATCTGTGGCGTTGGCGTTGTCGCTTTTAGCGGCGACCAGGTGCTCTTGGTCCAGCGTGGCAAGGAGCCTCGCCGTGGTGAATGGAGCATCCCTGGTGGAGCGGTTGAACTGGGTGAGACAGTCCGGGAAGCTGCCTTGCGCGAGTTTAGCGAAGAGTGTGGCGGCGAGGTTGAGCTACGCGACGTGCTGGATGCCGTCGATGCGATCACGTATGACGAGACCGGACGCGTTCAGTACCACTATGTGATTATCGATTTCTGGGGGGAATGGCAAGGGGGCACGCTTCGTGCACAGAGCGATATCATGGATGCGCGCTGGGTGGTGTCCGGGGATCTGGATTCGTATGCCTTGCAACGGTGGACGCGTGAGGTGATCGACAAAGCGATTGTGGCGCGGGGGCGTGGATGAGAGAAAACGGGATCTTGATTTCGGGCGCGGCAGGGATTTTACTGGCCGCGCTCATCTATTTCCTCTCCATCCCGATGGGCGGGTTACTCCGTTTCCTGGTATTGTCGGACGCCGAGTTTTATGTTTTTGTCGTTTTGTTTGCGGTTGCCCTGGTCGAAATGCCGGTCATGGTGTTGGCTCTCCGTGTCATGCGCTCTCGGCGGATGCCGCCCTTCCTGGTCTATGGCGCGAATGCGGGGTATGTGGCTTTTGCGGCGGTCTATGCCCTTATCCAGGTCGCGTTTTTTGGCGAATCGACCTGGTCGATGGTCTTGGTGGCTCTCTGTATTGTGCGCTGGGCAAGTGATCTTTTGCTCACCCATGTGCTCCGTGAGGTGTAAAGGACGACATGGCGATTTTGTCTGAATCGGGGTCAGGAATTACGCTGGCAGTTAAGGTTGTGCCGCGCGCCAAACGCGACGAGATCGTCGGAATAGAAGGGGATGCGCTCAAGGTGCGACTGAACGCGCCACCGGTCGAGGGCCGGGCCAATGAGGCATTAATCAAGTTTCTGTCAGAGGTGCTGGGGGTTCGGCGCGCCGATGTCGAGATCTTGCGCGGCGAGACCACGCGTAACAAGTTAGTGCGGATCAGAGGGGTCAGCGTTGCGCATACTCAGGAAAGACTCCACCTTCAAAAGACTGGGCCAAACTAGGAGACGAGAATGCGCCCGCAGTTGACGCAAAACATCAATTCATCCCCGATACGGGCGCGGGACGCAATTCCGCTCGGTATCGCATACCCGCAAACCGCACACGACGCCCCTTTAATGTGTGCTACTGCTGAGCCTTTCTTGCTCTGAGAGAGGCTGTCATAGGTCGATAGGTCTGGCGCGGCGATTTGCGACCTGAGGTGTTCGCGTTCCTGGTTTAACTGGGCCGCTGTCGCTTGAAGCACGGCCAGTTTAGCCGTGTCTTGCTCGTCCTCCTTCCCACGCATCGCGGTGATTTTGGCGAGAGCGTCCCGCTGGGTGGATGCCTGCGCTTGTACGGCCTCAATCTGAGCCATCAATTCAAGCATCTGATCCTCAAGCTCGCCCTTTTGGCGTTTTAGCATCTCCTCGTCGCGTGTGAGCCCACTCAGTTCCTTTGCGTTTGTCACCTTGCCGCCGTAGAGACGCAGGTCCACTCCGCGAATCTGTTCTTCCAACCCCTTGACCTCAAGTTCTAAATTGTGCAGTCGCGCGCGCAAATCATGCTCTTGGCGAGCTGTGGCTGTCACACTCTCTTGAGCCGCTGTAACGGCAGTTTTGTCGGCCATGCGCGCTTCAAGTTTTCCGCGGGCTTGAAAGGTCTCCTGGATTCGTGTATCCAGCGTTTGGAGCTTGGCAAGGAGATTGAGGCTGTTCATCCATGTAGAGTTGGAGCAGCAGGCGATTTGCCGATGGTGACCAGTAGGCTGCGGCTCAAACCGGCGCTTGACAGGGTATGCTTAAAATTCGCACTCAAAAATGGCAAACTCATGATGCCCTATTGACACTCTTGGGGAATTGGGGCATAATGGTGGTACAAGTTCCCACAAAGTGGGGCAAAGTGGGGAACAAGACCACTCGATTCTGCGTTTTTTGAGAATCGGTGGGGGAGTGATAGAACACGTGTTCTTGGGCGAATATACTCATACATTGGACGAAAAAGGGCGCTTGACCCTCCCTGCGCGTTGGCGTGAACAGCTCGGGCTGTCGGTCGTCATCACGCGCGGACTCGACCAATGTCTCTTTGTCTTCCCCGCAGACAAATTTGAAAGTATTGCCCGAGAGATCGACCAACTCGGTTTTAGCAAATCAGACGCACGTGCATTATCGCGCCATTTATTCGCAAAAGCAACAGACGTGGAGCCGGATAAACAGGGGCGTATCATACTGACGCTGGGCCTGCGCGAGTTCGCTGGCATTGAGAGCGAGGCGGTCATCGTCGGCGTGAATAACCGGATTGAAATCTGGAATCCCCAACGCTATGCCCAGGCGGATGCGGCCATCGAATCGGATGTGGCAGCCGTCTCTGAGCGTATGGGTGATGTTTTGCAGCGTGTTCTCTTCCAGACAGAGTGAACAGACCACACCTGCCGGTCCTCTTGGACGAGGTTCTGGAGAACCTGGCCCCTGTGCGCGGCGGCCGCTATATTGACGGGACAGTAGGGGCGGGTGGACATGCTGCCGCGATTTTGCGAGCATCGGGCCCGGATGGAATGCTTCTGGGGTTGGATGGTGACCCGGAAGCGCTTGAAATTGCCCGTGCTATTCTGGATGAGTTTAATGGACGCGCATTGCTCGTTCGTTCGAACTTTAAACAATTACGAGCGGTGGCCGCAGTACACGATTTTATCCCTGCCCAGGGAGTGTTGCTCGATCTCGGACTGTCGTCAATCCAACTGGCAAACCCGGCGCGCGGGTTTGCTTTTACGAGCGAATCGCTTGATATGCGGATGGACTCGACGACCGATTTGACCGCCGCCGAGTTGGTGAACGAGCTCGACGAACGTGAACTCGCCGATTTGATCTATCGATACGGTGAAGAGCATCTCTCCCGACGAATTGCCAAGAGTATTGTCGCAGCAAGGCCGATTGAGAGCGCGCAACAGCTTGCGCAGGTGATCCAGGATGCCGTTGGGCGACACGGGCGTATCCATCCTGCGACGCGTACCTTTCAGGGGCTGCGGCTGGCAGTGAATCACGAGTTGGAGAATTTGCAACTGGTCTTGCCGCAGTTGGCGCAGGTGCTGGCGCCGGGCGGCATCGCTGCCGTGATTACTTTTCATTCTTTAGAGGACCGCATCGTCAAGCAGTTTTTCAAGGCAAGTCCGGACTGGGAAAATTTGACCAAGCATACAATCAAGCCACGCAGGGAGGAGATCTTGCGCAATCCGAGGTCACGGAGCGCCCAACTGCGTGTGGCAAGACGGAATGCATAGGGGATTGGCGCTCGTTGATTGGGTCGGTGTATTGGAATTAGGATATAGGTAGATGAGCATGTTTACGGATTTATTGCCATCCATCCAAAATTCATTCAAGCGGATTGTGCACGAGGCGCAGGCGAGGTTCAATCAGTTGCCCACTTTTGGTGGGGTTCGCACTGTTGCTTGGATTGCCGCCGGGTTGCTCTTGGTTGCACTGGTCTATTTGGCGCAAACCTCCAATGCTGCGCTCATCGCGCACAACCTGCATATCAAGGAGGCCAAGATTCAGGATCTGGAAAAGGAGAACGCCGAGCTCCGCTACGAGATTGCAAGCATTACTTCGCCCGCTTCACTTGAGGATCGCGCCAAAAAGCTAGGCCTGGGACCGGCTAAGCGGGTCATTTATGCCAATTTACCTGCGCTTGCGGGGGATGATCGGCCTGGCGTCGTGGACCTGCCTGCACGGGTGCCGGATGTGCAACTGCAATCGACGCCGATTGCGGGCGCGAGTGTTTGGGATCAATTGCTCGCATTATTAGGGTTGGGACAAACGGATCGGGCTGAGGCGCAGTCACAATAAGGCGCTTTCAGCCGCGTTTGCAAATGAATGAACGAGTTTTAATGTCTGCTTTATTGCCCGTCCAATCATCTCGCCGGCTCATGTGGCTTTTGGCGTTGTTGACCGCCGTCGCTATCATGATCGTCATGCGCCTGTTCTACTGGCAGGTCATGCGTCATGATGACCTGCAGCAAAAGTTGGTGGAGGACCGGGGCCAGACGGTCGTCCTGCTTGCGCGGCGTGGGGATATTGTCTCGAGTGATGGCGTTCTCCTTGCGACTGATATTTATAATTATGAGATTGCCGCGCATCCTCCTCAAATCAAGTCACCAGAGGTCTTGGCGGCCTCCCTCGCCCCGATTCTCAATACAACGCAGGGCGAACTCTTGCGTTTATTGACCCAAAAAGATTCCACGGTGATGCTCACCCGGAATGCGCCTTTTACGGTTGGCTCGCAGATCTCGCTGCTTGGCGAGAAGGTTAACCTGAGCGGGATCGATCTGAATACCACGAGCGTGCGGCGGTATCCCAATAATCGATTGGCTGCCCATATCCTCGGTTTTGTGAGCGGCGAGCGTCATGGAGCCTATGGTATCGAGCAATATTATGACGAGATTTTGAGCGGCCGTCCTGGCCAGACCACTGGCGAGAGCAATGCGCTGCGCGATGAAATGCTCTGGTTTGAGTCCGGCAGCGTCACTTCGCCAGTGGACGGCGCGACGCTTGTGCTGACTCTGAATAGCGGGATACAGGGGATTGCCGAACGCGAACTCGCCACGGCGATGAATGATACGAAAGCGACGGCCGGACAGATTATCATTCTGGATGCCAACACGAGTGCGATTCTCGCGCTGGCGAGTTATCCTGCGCCAGATCTCAATGCCTATTCGACAACGAACCTCAAAGAGTATGAGGATCCGGCGGCAAGTTTGCTGTACGAGCCCGGGTCGGTATTCAAGGTGGTCACATTAGCAGCCGGGCTGGATAGTAATCGCATCAATGCCAACACGAGCTTTAACGATACCGGTAGTGTCACCGTTGGCGGACGAACTTTTTATAATCACGATTTCTTGCATCCGGGGCAGGTCAATCTGGTCGACGTTATGAAAATGTCGCTGAACGTCGAAGCGTGCAAGATCAGTATGACGACGGGCGCAAAATCGTTTTATCAATACCTGCATGATTTTGGTTTTGGGTCTGTCTCTGGGGTTGATGTGGCGGGCGAATTGCCCGGCGTGGTCAAGAACCCGGGGGATGGACTCTGGTACGAATCGGATCTATGTAGTAACGCCTTTGGGCAGGGGATTGCGGTAACTCCCCTGCAGATGGCAAATGCGCTTGTCACCGTTGCCAATGGTGGCAAACTGATGCGTCCGTACATTGTTGCTAAGATTGTACGCCCCGATGGCAGCACCGAAACGCGCAGTCCTGTCATGATTCGGCAGGTGCTCAGACCCGAAACTGCTCGGTTGGTGACGGATATTCTCGCTCAATCGATCGGTACCGAATCCATTAACCAAGCTGTCGTTCCGGGCTACCGAATTGCCGGCAAGACCGGCACAGCTCAGATTCCTATTCCCGGTGGGTACGATGCCAAGTGGACCATTGCCTCTTTTGGCGGCTATTTCCCTGCGGCTCATCCGCAGTATGTCATTCTGGTCAAATTGGATCGTCCAACCTCCTCTGAATGGGGGTCGGTGGTGGCTTCCCCGGTCTTTGCCAGGGTCGCGCAGCAATTGGCGCAACTGACTGGATTGCCGCCGGATGATGTACGTGGCGCGGGCAAATAGTTTCGATGTTGACATTGGCTGATTTATGGGATGCTTTAATTGGAGAACGACCAGCATCTACCGAGTCAGTTCCGATCACGAATGTGGTGATCGACTCGCGCCAGTGTGAGCCGGGCTCTGTTTTTGTAGCGCTCGGCGGTGAGCGTGTGGATGGACATCAATTCATTGGCGATGCGCTGGCGCGCGGCGCGATTGCCGTCATCGCAGAAGCGCGCGCGCGGGGGCAGGGGTTAGGTGGCAGTCTAAATCTAATAGATGTCGCCGGGTTACAACCTAACCCCAGCCCCGCGCCAGGTCCGGCGGTCTTTATCGCCCCGTCGAGCCTGGGGTCACTCCAGAAAGTTGCAGGATATTGGCGACGGCGTTTTCCAAAACTGGTTGCGATCGGTATTACTGGCAGCGTCGGTAAATCGAGCACCAAGGAACTGACCTATACGGTGCTCAAGCAAAGATACGCGACACTCAAGAGTGAAGGGAACTTTAACAACGAGATTGGGTTGCCTCTGACTCTCCTGAAATTGAATGACCGGCACGAACGAGCGATACTGGAAATGGGCATGTACGCCCTGGGAGAGATTCGAACGCTATGTGATATGGCCCGGCCGAGAATCGGGATTGTCACCGTGGTTGGGCCGGTGCATCTGCAGCGCTTGGGTTCGATTGAAAACATTGCGCGTGCCAAGAGTGAGTTGGTCGAGGCGCTGCCGGATGACGGCTATGCCATTCTGAATGGTGATGACTCTCGCGTACGGGCGATGCAGCAAAAAACCCGAGCAAAGGTGTTCTTTTACGGTCTCGATTCGTCCAATCATATCTGGGCAAGTGATATTGAGGGATATGGTCTCGAAGGGACCGGTTTTACCCTTCATTACGGTCACAAAGCGCTGCGCGTACGCATTCCCTTGCTCGGCCAGCACAGCGTTCATAACGCGCTGGCAGCGACAGCCGCCGGACTGGTCGAGGACCTGTCATGGGAAGAGATCCTGAATGGATTGCAGGATACCTCGGCGCAGCTTCGGCTCATCGCCGTGCCGGGCAAGAATGGGATTACCATTCTCGACGACTCGTACAACGCCAGCCCCCATTCGGTATTGGCGGCTCTGAATCTGATTCAGGACTTGGGTGGACGCAAGATAGTCATTCTGGGCGATATGCTCGAACTGGGGGACTATGAGCGCGAAGGGCACCGGCTGGTGGGAATTCGAGCGGCGGATGTGGCGGATGTCGTGGTTGCCGTGGGAAGTTTGGGGCATTTGATTGGGGCGGCCGCAGAGGAAGCAGGGCACCCGCACACCTTTTTTGCGCAGGACAATGACGAAGCGGTGCACATCGTCGAGCCGCTAACCCGGGCGGGGGATATCGTTCTGGTCAAGGGGTCGCGTGGCGCCCACATGGAAGACATCGTCGCGACGCTCGCTGCGGAGGCCGATGAAGGACGGGAGCATTAATGTCCATCCCTCTGGCATTGGGAACCCTATCTTTTCTGCTCGCCGTCATCTGGGGCGCCCCATTGATCAGGTGGTTGCGTGATCACCGGGTGGGCAAGCAAATTCGCGTCGAGGGACCCACTTCGCATATGACCAAGATGGGTACGCCGACGATGGGCGGCGTGATGATTATTATCCCCGTCGCGGTCATTACCGTGGTCTTGAACATTTACAATTTGTTAGGCGCGACCATTATTGGACGCTCGATTCTGGTTCCACTCTTGACGATGGTTGCATTTGGTTTGCTGGGCGGAGTGGATGATTGGACCGGGTTGCGTCAGATTCGCCGGGGGATCGGGATGCTGGGGCGTTACAAGATCATGATCCAGGCCCTGCTGGCGCTCTTGATTGCGCTCGCACTTTATTTTCCACTCGGCTTGCACAGCGTCGCGATTCCGCGAGTGCCGCAAAAGGTTGATATCGGTCTGTTCTATATTCCGCTTGCCATGTTCATCATCGTCGGCACGTCCAATGCGATCAATCTCACCGATGGTTTAGATGGCCTGGCTGGCTGGATCACGGCGATTTCTTTTGCTTCGTATGGCGTCATCGCCTTTTTGCAGCAGCAGATTTACCTGGTGACCTTTTGTTTCATCATGGTCGGCGCGCTGCTGGCATTCCTGTGGTACAATGCGCATCCTGCTGAGCTCTTTATGGGAGATGTGGGCTCGCTATCGCTGGGAGCGACGCTTGCAGTCGTAGCGCTCATGACGGGGCAGTGGATATTGCTTCCACTCATCGGCGTCATGTTTGTGGCCGAGACGCTTTCGGTCATTATTCAGGTGACTTATTTCAAGCTGACACACGGTAAGCGCATTTTCAAAATGACGCCGCTCCATCATCATTTTGAGTTGCTCGGCTGGTCCGAAACGCAGGTTGTCCAGCGTTTCTGGCTTGTGGGCATGCTTGCCGGGATGTTAGGTGTAGCACTGGCGCTGTTATAGGAGGTAAACAGGTATACAAGCAGATATGTGGCCTGTCTCCTTGTTTCCTGCTTCCTTGTTTACTATGGACCTGCATGGCAAACGTGTTCTCGTGATGGGACTGGGCCTCCACGGTGGGGGGCTGGGTGTGACGCGTTGGCTGCTCAAGCAGGGGGCGCAGGTGACGGTTACGGACCTTAAAAAGCCTGTAGAGCTCGCGCCCACGGTGGCAGCTCTGCAGGGGGAGCGCGTTGAGTTTGTTCTCGGCGAACATCGCGAGTCTGATTTCACAGCCGCCGACCTGATTGTGCGCAACCCGGGTGTGCCGCGCGAGTCGCGTTACCTGGCGCTTGCGCGTGCGCGTGACGTTCCCATTCGGATGGAGATGGGGCTGTTTTTCGAACGGCTGCCGAGTGGTACGGACCAGGTGATCGGCATCACCGGCACCAAAGGTAAAACCACGACGACCCTCATGGTCGGAGCGATTCTAAAAAAGGCCAACCCAAAAACAGTCGTGGCGGGGAACTTACGGGTATCGGCGCTTGAACTACTCGACCGGATCGACGCCGAGACGCCGGTTGTGCTCGAGCTCTCTTCCTTCCAGTTGGAGGAATTTGACGAGCTGGCTTCAAGCCCACGGATTGCGGCAGTTACCAATATCTATCCCGACCATTTGAATCGCTATCGGGGTATGGAAGACTATGCGGCGGCCAAGGCCAATATTTTCCGGCATCAGGGCCTGACCGATTATTGCGTTTTGAACTTTGATAATTCTATTCTGACTCGAATGCGTCCTGGCATCCCTTCTCGCGTAGTCTGGTTCAGCCGTAATCGCGCTTTGAACGATGGCGCTTTTCTGGAAGGCAGCACTCTGATCTGGAACGCGCACGGGACGCGCCACTCGATTCTGAATGTCGCCGATTTGGGAGTTCTGGGGGCGCACAATGTCGAGAATGCGCTGGCGGCGACCGCAGTTGCAAGTGTCTGGGGAGCCTCGCCTGAGGCGATAGCTACAGCTTTAAAAGAGTTCAAAGGCGCGCCGCACCGGCTCGAAATTGTGCGGGAACTAGACGGCGTGACCTATATCAACGACACGACGGCGACGGCGCCCACCGCAGCGATCAATGCGCTGAGGGCGCTCACGGGGCGTGCCGGCAAGGTCTGGCTGTTGGCAGGAGGCTCAGACAAAGGGTTGGATTATGCCGATATGGCGCGCGCCGTTATTGAAGCGTGTGCTGGCGTAATCCTGCTTCAGGGAAGCGCAACTGGAAAGCTTGAACAGGCAATTGATGCGGCCGGAGGACACACCTTGATTGCCGGAATATACGACGAATTCTCTGCTGCAATCCGGTATGCTCAATTGCAGGCCCGGCCCGGCGATATTGTTTTGCTTTCACCGGGGGCTGCCAGCTTTGGAATGTTTGTGAACGAGTTTGAGCGTGGGGATCAATTTCGCTCAATCGTACAAGGGTTATAGCATAAAGGGAAATCATTATGGCGGTCGAATCACAACAACGAATTCAGTTGTTCGCCCCCAGCCGTGGGCGCGAGAACGAATTGGCGCGTCCGGATTATATGCTCCTCCTCATCGTCGGCGCCATGATCGTGATCGGCCTGCTCAGCATTTACAGTGTGTCGTTCGGACCGAAACTCTCCAGTGGTGATGATCCGTGGGGACTTGTGGAGCGGCACGGCCTCTTTTTGATCATTGGCCTGGCGGTTATGTTTGTCACGATGCGGCTGGATTATCACCTCTTGCAACGTTTGGCTGTTCCGTTGATGCTCGTGACGCTTGCGCTGCTGGGTCTGGTGCTCCTCTTTGGACAGGAGACTGAAGGCGCGCGGCGCTGGTTCTTTGGTGGGTCGATCCAGCCGAGTGAGTTCGCAAAAATTACGACGATCATTTATATTGCGACCTGGGTAACCTCTAAAGGGACCAAGCTGCGACAGGTGATTTACGGTCTGGTCCCATTTAGCATTTTGGTCGGTCTGGTTGCTGGCTTGATAGCGGCCGAGCCCAACTTTAGTACTGCCATCCTCATCGCGGCGACCGCGTTCGCCGTCTTTTTCATCGCCGGCGCTGATGCGATACAGTTTGGGCTGAGCATGTTGATCGGAACGGTAACGGCATTCATCTTTATCCTCAAATCGCCGTATGCGCTTTCGCGTATCTCGCTCGTCTGGACGGACGTGTTCAAGGTCCCAAGCGATCAGGTGTGGCAGCTTGAACAGTCTCTGTTAGCTTTGGCTTCGGGCGGCATTTTGGGAAAAGGGTTGAGCACCGGCGGCGGGCAGTATGGCTATGTTCCATTGGCGCACTCGGATGGAATCTTTGCCATTTGGGGTGAAGAGACGGGATTGATTGGAACGTGGCTTTTAGTGGCGCTGATTCTGGCGCTTACCTACCGCGGGTTCCGCGTGGCTTCGAAGGCGCCGGACGATTTTGGCCGGGTTCTAGCCGCGGGAATCACCTTTTGGCTGACGTTCCAGGCTTTTGTGAACATCGGGGTTGTCACGCAGTTGTTGCCGTTGACGGGACAGCCGTTGCCGTTCATTTCGTACGGTGGGTCGTCCCTCATTATTGCTCTGCTGGGGGTGGGGTTGCTGTTGAGCGTCTCGCGCGGAAAACCGTCGCCAGTCGTCGTCAAGAGCACGCCCAAATTATCCAGTACGCCGCGTGCGCCCGCCGAAAAGGAAAAAAATGCGACTGTTGATGACGGGTGGCGGAACCGGCGGCCACGTGTATCCGCTGTTGGCCGTTCTACAAAACCTCGCCGCCGACCGCGCACTCGATCTCTCGACTGAGACGCGTTATCTTGGCCGCGGCGGGAGTATTGAAGAACGATTGGCAGCTCGGGCCGGTATACCGTTTACACCCATCAAGGTAGGGGGAATGCGCACGCTCGCCCCTTGGACCCTCGGGCGCAATTTGCTTTTGATGGCGAGCGCAGTTCGCGCCGTAGAACAGGTCCTACGAGAGTTCGCTCCGACGGCGGTGCTGGCAACCGGAGGATATGTGAGTGCACCGGCCATTTATGCAGCCGGTCGCCGGGGCATTCCGGTGGTAATCTATCTGCCTGACCTTGAACCCGGTTGGGCCATTCGGACCCTGTCGCGCTGGGCGCGCTGTGTGGCTGTGTCGTTTGACGAGGTGCGGAAATACTTTTCGGCCGGTAAGGCGGTCGTGACCGGTTATCCGGTGCGCACCGAGTTCTACAAGGTTACGCGCTCCGAAGGATGTGTGGGATTAAACTTGGACCCCGATCAGAGGGTGGTCACAATCTTTGGAGGCAGTCAGGGGGCCCATTCGATCAATCGAACAGTCAGCGCCAGTTTGCAAGAACTGCTCGCATTTACTCAGATAGTCCATATCAGTGGGCGGCAGGATGAGGCGATGATGCAGTCGGCGCGGGCAATGCTGCCATCCAATCTTGCCGAGCGTTATCATCTGTTTGTTTATATGGATGAGGAGATGCCGTTGGCGCTCGCAGCGGCTAATCTTGTGGTGGCACGCGCCGGTGCGGCGACGCTGGGTGAATTCCCGGCGGTCGGTGCGCCAAGCATTCTGGTCCCTTATCCTTTTGCCGGGCGGCATCAGGAAAAGAACGCTGATTTTCTCGTTGGGCGCGGCGCAGCATACAAGTTGGACGATAGTCAGTTGGGAACGGATTTGGCGCCGACGTTAGCCAAGTTTTTGCACGATCAGCCACGTCTTGGGCAGATGGCTGCAAATGCAAGGGCAATTGCACGGCCTGACGCGGCGAGCCAGATTGCCCAGTTATTGAAATGACCGAGACGAAACATATCCACTTGGTCGGAATCGGCGGAATTGGGCTGTCGGCGATAGCCCGCGTTCTCCTTGCGCGAGGCTATCGCGTAAGCGGCTCAGATCCTGCGCCGAGTCCGATTACAGAGGCATTACGCGCTGCCGGCGCACAAATCTATACAAGCCATCGCGGTGAGAACATCAGTCCCGATACGGACCTGGTCGTCGTCACCTCTGCTGTGAGTGCAGACAACTCTGAAGTGCTCGCGGCTCGGACACTCGGCATTCGCATTGCCAAGCGGCGCGAGTTTCTGGGCGAGCTCACCGCCGGTTTTCGCACGGTTGCCATTGCTGGATCACATGGCAAGACGACGACGACTGCATTGGTCGGCCTTATTTTGACACGGGCCGGGCTCGACCCTAATGTGATTGTCGGCGGCATGGTGCCAGAGTTTGGCTCGAACGCGCGCATTGGCAAGGGGGAGTATTTTGTCATCGAGGCGGACGAGTATGACAATGCGTTTTTAGGGTTGGCGCCGTACATTGCCATCATTACGAATGTCGATTATGACCATCCAGATATTTTTCCGACTCGCGAGGATTACCACCGGGCTTTTGGCGAGTTTGTGCAGCGAGTCCAAGTTGGCGGCGCACTGATCGTTTGCGCGCAGGAGCAAGACGCGCGGCAGGCTGCAACGCATGCCACGGCGCATGTGATTCGCTACGGAGTACAAGAGGAGGATGACTGGCGCGCGGCAGAAATTCGTTCGAATGAGTCGGGCGGCTTTGATTTTGACGTCAAGCACGGCGGCCAGGCCCTGGGGCGCATATCTTTGTGTATCCCCGGCCGGCACAATGTGCTGAATGCTCTGGCCGCGATGGCGGCAGTCGATTATGCCGGTGTTGGCTTTGAGACCGCTCGCGACGTGCTGGGGGAGTATCGCGGGGTGGGGCGGCGCTTTCAGGTGCGCGGCGAATGGGATGGCGTCCTCATTGTGGACGATTATGCGCATCATCCTACAGAGATTCGTGCAACACTCGCGGCGGCAAGAGCACGTTATCCGGGACGTAAACTATGGGCAATCTTTCAGCCGCACACCTATACCCGAACCCGCGCCCTCTTGAATGAATTTGCAGGGGCGTTTGATGAGGCAGATACCGTCATTGTCACCGAAATCTATGCTGCGCGTGAGCGTGACACGCTGGGAATGAGTGGACAGGATATTGTAGCCCTGATGAAGCATCGGGATGTCCACTTTCTTGCCACACTGGATGATGTAGTCGATTATGTAGGGCCGCGTGCCGCGCCCGGAGCAGTGGTCATTACTCTTGGCGCAGGGGATGTCAATCGCGTCGGTGAGCATCTCGCGGAATTGAAACATGTCCAAGGTTTTCGGACCTAAGAGCTGGGTATTCTGGTGGGCATTATTGACGGCAACGGTGTTTCTACCGGATGCTTTGCGCTGGCAGGCGAGCCTTTTTCGCAACAAGAGTCTGTTTGCGCCAACAATCCCGCCATTCAACCTGGTGGGCATTCTGAACAGCACGATCGACGGCGCAGCCGAATGGATCAGAACTGGGATCAAATTCAAGCCCAATGATATTCTGATTGCTGCCGGGCCGGTATCCGTACCCAATTGGAGCCTGGCGGTACTGGCAGGCATTGTCCTTCTGGCGGTTGCCGCAGTCTTTTATGTGCGCGCGCTCAAGACTTCGTCCTTGCTCGACGATATTCTAGCGTTGGTCCTACTCTATTTTGTGATCCGGATGGAGGCCCATCTCTTTTCAATCGCCAGCTTGCCTTTATTGAGCCCGGGGGCCAAAGCGTTGGTCGGGAATCAGCTTGTCTCATTTCTCTTGCTGCTGTTCCTTTTGGCCGGGCTGACATTGACCGGTGGGGGAATCAAGGATCCGCGCTCATTCTGGCGGGGGCTGATCGAGTTTCTCCTTGTTGCCATCCTACTGTTTCCGCTTGAAGCAACCGCGTTTCTTGCGCTGCAGATGGATCTGCTTGTGCAATTCGGCACATTAATGCGGACGAACTTACTCTTTGCCGCGCTATGGGCGCTAACTGGAATCTTTCTGGCGGTATGGCGGCTGTATCATATTGGCGAGGGTGGGGGTGGTGCGAAACCGGCAGAGGGTAAATCCAAGCCGGCGGCAGAAGCCAAGCCGGCTAAAGCGGGTAAGCCGGCCAAGGGAGCCAAAGCCAAAGATGCACAGGCTTGACCTATCATCTGAGTTGGAGGCGCGGCTCGTGCGCCAAGAGCTGCTGGCGCGACACACGACGTTTCGGATCGGCGGCCCGGCCGACCTGTTTTTGCGGATTGATACGCGCGCAGACCTGATCCAGGCAGTTCGCGCTGCGCGGGCGGCCGGGCTGGATTTCTTTATTCTGGGTAATGGCTCTAACATTCTTGTCGCCGATGCGGGCATACGGGGGCTCGTCATTGAGAACCATGCAGATGGGTATGGGACGCGCATGGAGAATGGTTGCCTGGTGCTAACAACCGAAAGCGGGGGAACGCTCCCTGGTCTCGCGAATCGAATGGCGCGGCAGGGCTGGTCAGGGCTGGAATGGGCGATTGGCGTTCCCTCGACGATCGGCGCGGCGGTGGTTGGAAATGCTGGGGCGCATGGCGGATCGGTTGCGGATAATCTGCAGTGTGCTGAGGTGCTGACTCGGCAGGGACAGATCGAATGGTGGCCTAATGCTGCATTCGAGTTCGCCTATCGAAGCAGTCGCTTGAAAAAGAATCCCAGTGAATGGGTTGTGCTGCAGGCCGAGTTTGATTTCAAGCGTGATGATCCTGCGGCGTGTATTGCCCGGATGAACAAATATACCGAGCACCGGCGCCGAACCCAGCCGACGGATCCTAGCGTTGGATCGATGTTCAAAAATCCGCCCGGCGATTATTCAGGGCGTTTGATTGAAGCTGCCGGTTTAAAGGGGACGCGGGTAGGCGCGGTGGAGGTGTCCCCTGTCCATGCCAATTTCTTTGTGAATCACGGCGGCGCGACAGCGCAGGATATCGTCGCACTGATTGAGCTTGTCCGGGCTCGGGTCCGAGATCAATTTGGGGTTGAACTGGAGCTCGAGATCCAACTGGTTGGGAATTGGTAGTATTGCTAGAGATTCTTCGGTGACCAACGTGCCCCCCCTGTGGGGCGGAACGTCTCTGCGAAACGGACTGTTGATGGTGGGAAGGGCAAGGATTGCGATCGGTAACACGGAAAGCGAAATCTCCATGGCAAACAAGATTCGCGTCGGGCTGGTTTTCGGAGGAAAATCCGGAGAGCATGAAGTGTCATTGGCGTCCGCGCACTCGGTCCTGTCCGCGCTCGACAAGGACAAATACGAGCCCGTCTTGATCGGCGTGACCAAAGAAGGACGTTGGTTGATGGAGGGAAACCCGCTCAAGCAATTGATGAGCTTGACGCGGTCCCCGCTCCTCAAGGCGGAGAATATAGCGGATGGAACACGAAACGGGACTTCGAAAGAGACCATATCGCGGAGTGTTTCGGCGATCTCGGCCGACCGCGTTCTCGATTCCAGTGTGGATGTCGTGTTCCCTTTGATTCATGGCCCCTACGGTGAAGATGGGACTGTCCAGGGCCTGTTTGAACTAGCGAATATTCCGTATGTAGGGGCTGGGGTGGCGGCCAGCGCGGTTGGCATGGACAAGGCGCTCATGAAAGCGGTGTTCCAGGCAGCTGGGTTGCCCGTTGCCCACTTTCTCGTTTTTCTGCGGGTGCAATGGGAACAAGAGCCGGAGGTCACTATTCAAAAAATCGAGCAGGCAATCGGCTATCCCTGTTTTGTCAAGCCGGCCAACCTGGGCTCGAGTGTCGGAGTGACCAAAGCCCACAATTGGGATGAATTGACGCAGGCGCTGACGACCGCAGCTCAATTTGACCGCAAGATCATTGTCGAGAAGGGGATCATCGGCCGCGAGGTCGAGTGCAGCGTTCTGGGAAATGACGAGCCGGTAGCCTCGATTCCGGGCGAGATTGTTCCAGGGCATGAATTTTATGACTATGACGCCAAGTACGCGGACGAGTCCGGAACCCGGTTGCTGATCCCGGCGGAGCTGTCGCCGGAGCAGGTCCGAACGGTGCAAGATTTGGCAATCCGGGCATTCAAGGTAATTGACTGCGCAGGGATGGCGCGGGTGGATTTTTTTATCCAGTCTAGCGATGGGCAAGTCATTGTCAATGAGATTAATACCATTCCTGGTTTTACGAGCGTCTCGATGTATCCCAAACTGTGGGAGGCAAGCGGTCTGGCCTATCCGCGCTTGATTGAGCGCTTGATTGAGCTTGCTCTTGAACGACATCAAGACAAGAATCGCAACCCTATTTCGCGGTAAAAGGTACCCGGCTTTCTGGTCTGTTGTTCGCTCTTATTAGCCGGTTTATTGGGCAATGGCGTGTAGATTCGCCAAACGAGATATTGTGCCAATGGCAAAACAGGTTACCTCCTCGCGTGACAAAACCCGGCGCCGCCGAAAGGTCGGCGCGCCTGTGCGGGTTATCACTCCCGAGCCGCGCCGCCAAGTGCGCGCTTCGAGGCGAGCCTATTTTGAGTTGTATGCGCCTCGGCTCACACTCAATCCCTGGAAGAATGCGACCGAGTGGCGGGCCAGCCGCCCCAAATTCTTCGCCGGGGTCCTTATGGTTGTTCTGGCGATTGCCCTGTTTCAGTTGTTTGGCGTATCAACCTTTTTTGTCGACGGTGTCAATTGGACGGGTAATCGCTATATGAGCGCCAACGAGTTAACGCAAGCATCGGGCGTTTTGGGCTGGAATATTTTTTTCGTCGACCCGCAAGAAATCCAGGCGAATCTGAAGAAACTGCCCGAAATCCAGGATGCACGGGTCTCGCTTGCATTGCCGAACACGGTGAATGTACAAGTTACCGAGCGGGCGCCGAGCTTTGTCTGGCAGACGGGTAACGCGACCTATTGGGTGGATCAAGAGGGGATCGCGTTTCAAGCGCGCGCCAATTTGAATGGCATCATGTGGGTCAAGGACCTTGATAGCATGCCGGTCAAGCTCGGCGCACGTGTCAATGCCGACGCTTTCAATGCGGCTGTTGGCCTTCACAATGCCTGGCCGGATGGCCCGCAAGCATTTGAATGGTCTGATGCGCACGGCTTGGCTGTTCGTGACCAGCATGGATGGCTGATCTATTTCGGCCGCGCTATCCAGATGGCGAACAAGCTCACTGAGCTACAGATCATCTCGACTCAAATCGTCAAGGAAAACAGAAGCATCACCTTTATCGACCTCGGGAGCGGCCTACCTTACTTTCAGGAAGTGACGGCCCAGGCTACGAAAAAACCGTAATTCATTAGTTGTCATTCATGGGGGGTGTCATGGGAGTTCCAATAGCAGCTTTGGATATCGGGACGACAAAAACATGTGCGCTGATTGGTGAAGTTGCCGAGAATGGCAAGTTGCGTATTCTGGGTGTAGGGATTGCGCCAAGCAATGGCTTGCGCAAGGGAATCGTCGTCGACGTCAAATTGGCGGCTCAGTCCATCGCCGCCGCCGTCGAGCAGGCTGAGCGTGCGGCTAATATGTCGATTGAGGGCGCTTATGTCGGAATTGCCGGCGCGCATATCTCTTCGACCAACTCGCGCGGTGTCGCAGGAATTCCGCATACCACGCGCGGAGTCACTCAGGATGTGTTGGCCCGCGCGATGGAGGCGGCCGCCGCGATTGCGGTGCCCGAAAATCGCGAGATTATCCATGCCATCCCGCGCGGTTATACGCTCGATGGGCAAGACGGGGTGCGCGATCCAATCGGGATGATGGGTTTTCGCCTGGAGGTCGAGGCGCACATTGTGACTGGCGCCACCCCATCGATTCAAAATCTATACAAAGCGGTAGAGGCGGCAGGGGTCAAAGTTATTTCGCTTGCTCTTGAGCCGATTGCCTCGGGTGAGGCTGTTCTGACTCCTTCGGAGCGTGAGATGGGGGTCGCGCTGGTCGATATTGGCGGCGGCACAACAGACATTGCTATTTTTATTGATGGCAGCGTCTGGCATACTGTTGTCCTTCCGCTGGGTGGCCTGCACCTTACGAATGATCTGGCTGTTGGGCTGCGGGCGCCCTTCAATGTGGCCGAAGAAATCAAGATCAAGTACGGCACGGCGTTGGTGGACGACACTCGCGAGCAAGAGTTGATCGAGCTCGCAGCATTTGGCGAAGAAGATCGCCGGGCTACTTCCCGACGCGATGTTGCCGAAATTCTCTGTGCGCGCGCCGACGAAATTCTCCAGATGGTGCTGACGGAGATCAAACGTTCAGGCTATGATGGCTTGCTACCGGCTGGTGTTGTTCTATGCGGTGGAGCGGCCCAACTGGCTGGGATGAAGTCTTTTGCGCGTGGCATTCTGAACCTGCCGGTGCGAATTGGGTCGCCGGAAAACATCGAGGGTTTGACTGATCGTATCTCGACCCCCTCCTTTGCGACAAGTGTTGGTCTCGTGCGCTGGGGACTGCGCCAAAATGAGGAGCGGGTGATGGAGGTGGCGCGCGTCGCCGCTCGGGCTGAAACCACCGCGCGCGGAAACCTCCTTAGTCCGGTGCTGAATCTGGGAACTTGGCTCAAGCGCGCACTCTTGCCCGAGTAAGGAGAAGAACCATGCTTCCAGGTGAACCGTTGGTTGGCCGTTCGATTATGCTTGGAAAATATGGGGCGGGTCTGCTTTTCCGCCTTGTATTGACGGTTCTCGTCCTCATTCTAGTCGCTCGCATCGCCGGGTAGGGCGCAGCTCTTGAGGATGAACAAATATAAGGCTCTAACAAATCGCGCCTGTGGTTCATATTGAGTCGAGGTGGGTATTGACATAGCAAATTTCGCGGCTTATAATATTGCAAATACCCACATTTAGTGGCCTGTAGCGGTTTAGTAGCCCTAAATGGCGGGGTTCGCATAACCTTGCCCGATCTGAGTTGATTCTAGTGGTTGTCCACGAAAAAGGGAGGTCCCATGGACCAAAATAAAAATTATCACGGAAACAATGGGAGTGCCAAGCGTCCAGAACCGATTTTTGACGGGAGCGATAATCTCGCCCACATCAAAGTCATCGGCGTTGGCGGAGGTGGCACCAACGCGGTCAATCGCATGATTGCTGAGGGCCTCAAGGGGGTCGAGTTCGTTGCCGTCAATACAGATGCCCAGGCGCTGACTCTTTCGCAGGCGCCGAACAAGATCCGCATCGGCGACAAGTTGACGCGCGGTCTCGGCGCAGGCGGAGACCCCGAACGTGGGACCAAGGCGGCCGAGGAATCATCGGATGATCTACGTGAATCGATTTCCCAGTCGGATATGGTCTTTGTGACGGCTGGAATGGGTGGTGGCACCGGTTCGGGGGCTGCACCGGTTATTGCCCGCCTGGCGCGCGATGCAGGCGCGTTGACCATCGGCGTCGTCACAAAACCTTTCTCGTTTGAAGGGAGCAAGCGCAAAAGGGTGGCAGACGAGGCGCTAAACCGGCTCAAGGAAAATGTGGATACGCTCATCATCATTCCCAATGACCGGTTACTCGACATCGTGGATAAAAAGGCCTCGATGCTGGCTGCTTTTCGTTTGGCGGATGATGTGCTCCGCCAGGGCATTCAGGGCATCAGTGAACTGATTACCGTCCCTGGTTTGATCAATCTTGACTTTGCCGATGTGAAAGCGATCATGGGTGAGGGGGGGGCGGCTTTGATGGCGGTTGGGCGCGGGAGCGGTGACAATCGAGCCGTGGCGGCCGCCGAGATGGCCATCAAATCGCCGTTGCTCGACGTGAGCATTGATGGCGCGCGCGGAGTCTTGTTCAATGTAACCGGTGGTGAAGACCTGTCGTTGCATGAGGTCTATGAAGCGGCCGAGATCGTTCGACGTGTTGCCGATCCTGAGGTCAATCTCATCTTTGGCGCAGTGATCGATCCGACCATGAAAGACGAAATTCGCATCACAGTCATTGCGACCGGATTCCAGGCGGTTGCAAAAAAACAGACCGGTGCGGGTACGGCGACAGGGAATGTGGTGGTCGCACCAGGTAAAAAGACGATCGATTTTCCGGTACGCCAGTTCGATCGCGAAGACCTGGATATTCCTGCTTTCCTGCGCAAGCGCGGCTAGACGAGTAAATCACTCTTGTAGGGCAAGCCCACAGGTGCTCTGTTCGCTTGCCCTGCATGTATCTCAAGGCCTTTCACATGCTTGGTCGAATCCTTGGGGTTCTCACGCTGAGAGCCAAGACCTATCGCGAGATCGCGCAAGATAGTGGGGCGACAGGGCAGGCTGCCATTCTCGTTATCGTTGTAGCCCTGCTTGGAGGCATCGGTGGCGCGCTGGTGATTGGCAATTTTGCTTCTAGTTTGCCGTTTTCGGTTGCGCAAATTGGGTCAGGGCTCCGCTATGCCATCACGACGATTCTTTATACTATCCTTGGATGGCTTTTCACCTCCTGGGTCTTTGCCTATGTTTCACGAATCATATTAAAGAGCAAGACGACAACTCTGCAAATGGCCCGGGTCTTTGGGTATACTCAGGTGTTTGCCATTCTGGAGATAATTCCCTACTTGGGTAGCGCACTGGCGTTTCTGCTTTCGCTCATTGGAGCGATTATCGGCATCCGTGAGGCTTCCAAGTTTGATACGGGTAAGGCGATCATTACGGCAGTTGTCGGTTTCATTGCTTATGTGGTCATCATTGCAGTTGTTAATGGGGTATTCACGTTGATCGGCCTGAAGTAGCACTTTGGAACGGATGCGTGCGACCGCTCATCTGACACTCACATGGTCTGCAGATGGCGTCACTGTAGGCGGGGTGAGATCGTGAGGTGCGCGGGAACCGGCGGAGAACCGGGGTGTGGGACCCCGGTTCTCTTTTTTTATGCTTTTTTCTTGGTGGTTTTCAGGTCGTTCGCTTTTTGAATTGAAATACATTTTTAAGGTCCTTACTATTGTCAAGCGCGCTGCTTTATGCTACACTACGTTTGTAGTACGACATATAGTATGCACACTTGTCTTGTACTCCACATTTAGGGTTTGAGCCGGCTGCTCACACCCTATTTTCATCCCGTTTTTTTCGGCGCTTGTACAAGGAGTTGTCTATGCGCTGCCCCTATTGTGCCCAGGAAGAGAGCAAAGTAATCGATACCCGCGAGTCCGAAGAGACGATTCGCCGCCGCCGCGAATGCTTGAAATGTAGCAGGCGTTTTACAACCTATGAGCGTGTGGCCCATACGAGCCTGATGGTCATCAAGCAGGATGGTCGGCGTGAAGCGTTTGACCGGCAAAAGTTGATGAAAGGGATCGTGCGTGCCTGTGCGAAACGCCCGGTTCCGACCGAGCAGATCGAGCATCTCGTTGATGATATCGAACTGCAGTTGCACGCGCAGAACCGCTCCGAGATTGATTCTCAAAAGATTGGTCAGATGGTCATGGACCGCCTGCGCGTACTCGACGATGTTGCTTATGTTCGGTTTGCCTCTGTCTATCGAAGGTTCGCGGATCTCGAATCGTTACAGGTTGAAATCCAGCGGCTGCGTGAGCGCAAAGAGCGCGAGGCCGAGCAGCAAGCGCAATACAAGCTCGCGATGTAAGCTGAATGAAATTACTTCCGACCGCTCTGCGACATTGACGCCTTTTCGCAAACACCAGGACGGGCGATCGTTGGTTCGTTCGCCCGTCCTTTTTTATTGCCCAGTTCGAGGAGGATTTTATATGAGTAGTACGCAGGCTCATGCTATAGCACGAGGGACAATCAAATTTGATGGCAATGGCAAGCACAATGGAAACGCTTCTGAGCATCAAGCACGCACCCCAGTTGTATTAACGGCCAACGCACGTACGATTCTCGAAAAACGTTATTTGCGGCGAGGCGCAGACGGCAAGCCAGCCGAAACAATCGAAGAGATGTTCGCTCGCGTGGCCCGTGTTGTCGCCGAACCCGACGCTAATTATGGCGAGGATGCACGGTCGCGCACCGAAGAGTTTTATGACCTTCTTACGACGCTGCGCTTTTTCCCAAATTCCCCTACGTTCACCGGCGCAGGCACTCCTCTTGGGCAACTCGCTGCCTGTTTTGTGATTCCGATTAAGGATGATATGGGCCGCGATCCTGCCGGTATCTTTTCCACCCTGCGTGTCGCTGCATTGATTCAACAGACTGGCGGCGGCAATGGGTTTTCTTTTTCGCGGCTGCGTCCCAAAGGCGATCACGTCGCTACTAGTGCTGGGGTTGCCACCGGCCCAGTTGGCTTTTTGCGTGTTTATGACAAGGCATTCGGCGAGATTGCGCAAGGAGGAACCCGGCGGGGCGCCAACATGGGGGTTCTACGGGTCGATCATCCCGATATTCAGGATTTCGTTCGCAGCAAAGAGGTCGAGGGCGATATATCGAATTTTAACATTTCGGTTGCGCTGACTGATGCCTTTATGGACGCCGTCGAGAATGACGAGGATTTCGAGTTGGTGAATCCACGTGATGGCAAGGTGTGGCGAACGATCCTCGCCCGTGAGCTCCTGAATGATATTGTCAGACACGCCCATCACAACGGCGAGCCCGGTGCGCTCTTTATCGACGCGGCGAATCGCTCGAATCCGGTTCCGCATTTGTACGAACTTGAGGCCACTAATCCCTGCGTGACCGGTGAGACGCTCATCTACACCGCTGAGGGATTGCGTCGAGCGGATGAACTGGCAGCGAATGACCAACCGTTACAGGTTGTAGTGGATGGTCGTTTCGGGACAGACCCGTTGCTTCCGGCGTCGCCAGTTTTGTCGACAGGGATCAAGGAAGTTTATCGCTTGGCGACGCGTGAAGGCTATGAGGTCCGATTGACGGCGGACCACAAGGTCATGACCGAACATGGCTGGACTCCTGCACGCGACCTCAAGCCTGGCGATCAGGTTCATATTCTCAACCGCAAAGGCAGTTTCGGTAGAGGCGGCTCTCTCGAAGAAGGGAGAGTTCTTGGATGGCTGATTGGCGATGGTACAATCAGTGCAATTCGCGCGGTCCTCTCCTTCTTTGGAGAAGAAAAGCGGGAACTCGCGCCCCTGTTTGCGCAATCAGTCACTGGGATTGTGGAGCACGGGGAACGCCCACGTGCTTATCCAGTTGGCATTATCGATATCCCGGACCGGGATGAGGCCCGTGTTGCGTCTGAGCGATTGCGCACGTGGGCCGCGGGCCATGGCTTGACCGAAGACAAGTTCCATGTGCCACCCGCGGTATTCGTTGGAAGCGCAGAGATGCAGCGCGGCTTTATACAAGCATTATTTACTGCTGATGGACATGTGAATGACGGCGGAGAAAAGGGATGCTCTGTTCGGCTTGCCTCCTCGCACCTCGGCTTGTTAAAGGATGTCCAACGGCTATTATTGAATTTTGGTGTTGTGAGCCGTATTTATGAGGAACGGCGGCCCAGCGGTTACCGCCCGATGCCCGATGGGCATGGTGGCCGCAAAGAGTATCCGCACCAGTCGCAGCATGAGCTTGCGCTTAGCAAGACAAATCTCGATCGCTTCGCGCAAGAGCTTGGTTTCCTGACAGAAGCTAAACAGTCCCGATTGCTGGCTTATCTTTCCCGCATGAAACGAGGCACGTACCGAGAACTGTTCACGGCGACCGTGCGCTCGGTCGAACTGGATGGTCGCGAACCGGTATACGATTTACAGCAACCAGAGACCCATTCATTTATTGCCAATGGCTTGGTCGTACACAATTGCGGAGAGCAGTGGTTAGGGCCTTACGAGAATTGCTGCCTTGGCTCTGTCAATCTGGCGCAACATGTGACCGCGGATGGCAAGGTCGATTGGAATCAATTACGCGAGAGTATAGTCAGCGCGACACGCTTTCTCGACAATGTTGTCGATGCCAACAAGTACGTGCCGGCGGTGCCGCAGCTGCAAGAGGCGGCGTGCCAGTGCCGCCGCATCGGCCTCGGCATTATGGGGCTGGGTGACTTGATGTACCGGCTGGGCGTGCGCTATGGCGCGCCTGAAGGTGAGGATCTGGCAGGGCAAGTCATGGAATTTGTTCGCTATCATACCATGACGACGAGCATCGATCTGGCGCGCATGCGCGGCGCATTTCCTGCAATTCAGGGTTCGATCTATGACCCGGAAAATCTCAAGTGGACTCCTCCACAACCGATTACGCCCTTTGTTCACGATTTTGGGCGTCCGGCGCTTAATTGGAGCGAGATTGTTGACGGGATCAAACAACACGGCATCCGTAATGCAGCGCAGACGACAATCGCGCCGACTGGAACGATTGCGACCGTCGCAGGGGTCGAATCTTATGGTTGTGAGCCGGTCTTTGCGCTTGCCTATACTCGCCACGTCAACGACCAGGGCAAGGATCTGCAACTAAACTATTTCAGCCCGCTCTTTGAGCAGGCGCTCAAAAATACCGGGCTGGACGAGGCGGGGTGCAATCAAATTCTGGACCAGGTTCTCTTAACTGGTTCCTGCCAGCCGGTAAAAGAGGTCCCAGCCAAACTGCGCCACGCGTTTGTGGTGACTAGCGATATTGCGCCTATCGAGCATGTGCGCATGCAGGCCGCGATGCAAGCGTTCGTCGATAATTCTTTATCCAAGACAATCAATTTCCCCGAGACGGCGACTGTCGAGGATGTCAAAGCGGCGTACCTGACCGCGTGGAAACTAGGGTGCAAAGGGATCACGGTCTACGTTGCCGGCACGCGGCAGCAGGTGGTGCTCGAAACCAAACAGACCGCGCTCAAGCGGGGGAGCAATGGCGCAACGCCGGAAACGGCTGGCCAGTTGGCGCTGCCGCAGATGGCGCCGCTACACAAAAAGCCGCGCCCGCGCGCGCTGCACGGCGCCACCTATGAAATTTCCACACCGCTCGGTAAAGCTTTTATCACCGTCAATCGCAATGGCGATGACCAACCGTTTGAGGCCTTTTGCAATGTCGGCAAGGCTGGATCGGATACGGCCGCGGTAAGTGAGGCTATTGGGCGGCTGATTTCCTTGTGTCTACGTCTCCCCTCTCCGATGACTCCTACCGAACGTTTGGAGGAGATTGCCGAGCAACTTGCCGGAATTGGTGGGGGCCGCCCCATGGGTTTTGGCCCGCAGCGGGTGCGTTCACTCCCCGATGGAATTGCTCAGGTGTTGGCTCAGGACTTGGGCCAAGTGCCGGCCGCGCACGTCGAGACGACCGAAATCAAGGGTACGCCCCTTTTCAAGATCGGCGACCTCTGCCCGAGTTGTGGGGAGGCGGCTTTTGTTGCTGAGGAGGGTTGCCGTCGCTGTCATTCGTGCGGCTATAGCGAGTGTTAGCATCGCAGGAGGACGCAATCTCGCGGGGTGAGCGGCGAAGCATTTGTTCTGCGGTTGCATCTAATGCTTCGCCGCTGCTCGCAATTTTGCCAAATCCTCTATCTCTGCTATAATCATACACTGCTGCACGCGGTTTCTCTCCTGGAATCGCTTAAATCGGGGCGTAGCGCAGCCCGGTAGCGCACTTGTATGGGGTACAAGTGGTCGGAGGTTCAAATCCTCTCGCCCCGACTGGACCGAGGTGGGAAATCGCCTCGGTCTCTTTTTACCTGTTGTTAGAGGTCACCGGATGAATCAGGACAATGTGGTCCCACCCGCACAACTGGCTCCGCCTCCGCCCGATATGCTGGCGCGGGTGATGAGCGTTCTCGCGATCCTTGCCGATCTCTCCCGCGCGGATGCATTGCTCTGCGTCCGGGATGGTGAGGTTCGTGTACTCGCCCATCGCCGTCCCCGTTCAATTGCACCGGTCCATCGAAATTCCCTGGATGGCGAAGCTATTTCGCGGCAACTGAGCCCCGTTATCTACGAGGCCTTTGATCAAAACCGTTTTTTGCGCGGCTCGCGCGCCCATAGCGAGGCAGAGGGCGCGCCGGTCATGCAAGAGGTTTTTCCTGTACGCGCCGATGGCCGCCTGATTGCGGTCCTCGTTATCGAGACCAATCTGCTAGAGCATGAGCGCTTGCGTCGGCGAAGCCGGGTCTTTCAGCGTGCCCTGGCGAATCTCAAGTGGATGGCTTCTCGAGGTGAACCGCTCGACGCTGCCCGTCTCTCGCCGTTCGGCGAATACGACGGAATTATCTATGCGGATGCCGATCGTGTGATCCGCTACATGAGCGGAATCGCGACAAACCTCTATCGCAACATCGGATACAGCGAATCCCTTCTCGCCAAGCCCCTCGCGTTTACAGAAACGGTTGATGACGAGTTGGCGCGCCAGGCCATTGCCACCGGCGCCTGCGTCGAACGCGAGCTGGTTGAACGTGGCCGGACCTGGGTAAAAAAAGCGCTCCCGATTGAACAGTCGGATGTCATCCCCTTGTTCGGCTTGAACCGCCCACGGCTTGCCGGCGTCGTGATTACAATCCATGATGACACGGACGCGCGCCAGCGCGAGCTGGAACTAAAAATCAAGACGACGATGATCAAAGAAGTGCATCATCGCGTCAAAAATGATCTCCAAACCGTCGCGGCGCTCTTGCGAATGCAGGGCCGGCGTATGCAAACTGAAGAAGCCAAGCTGGCGTTGGCCGAGGCGGGCAATCGGATTCTCAGTATCGCCGTCATTCATGAGTTTTTATCTGAGCAGGATTCGCGTATAATAAACATTCGAGAAATCGCCGGGCGAATTCTCACCCAGATGCAGAGCGGGGTGCTCGACCCGGAACGCGCGATTCACCTCAAGCTCAAGGGTCCCAATATTCTCTTGACGGCGCGGCAGGCTACCTCCTGTGCGTTGGTGATCAACGAATTATTGCAAAATGCGCTAGAGCATGGCTATGACCAGCGGGCAAGCGGCGGCACTATTTCTCTAACCTTCGAGGATGAAGGGGATCGCGTGATGCTGCGAGTGCACGACGATGGGCGCGGGCTGCCTGCAGATTTTGATCTGGAGCATGTAGACAGCCTAGGCCTGCGGATCGTGCGCATGTTAGTAACCGATGACCTCAGGGGACAGATCGAGATGCAGAGCGATAACGGGGTCTCGGCAATCGTCAGGTTTCCAAAAATCCCTCTCGGAGGCGAAGACGGATGGAACGAACGCGAGTCATAATTGCAGATGACGAGTCGGTTATCCGCACGGATCTGCGCGAGATGTTGACGAACTTGAATTACCTGGTCGTGGGCGAAGTGGGCGACGGGCAGAGCGCCGTCAATCTTGCGCGCGAAGTAAAACCGGATGTAGTCATCATGGATATCAAGATGCCGGATATGGATGGCATCGAGGCGGCCAGAATCCTGACGCGCGAACGGGTGGCGCCGGTCCTCCTCCTGACGGCTTATAGCCAAAAGGAACTGGTCGAGCGCGCCAAAGAGGCAGGCGTCGTCGGTTACCTGGTGAAGCCGTTCCGCGAAAATGAGGTGGTGCCCGCTATCGAAATTGCGCTCGCCCGCTTTGCCGAATTTAGCGAGTTGCAAAAGCAGGCCGGCGACCTCAAAGAGACGCTCGAGACGCGCAAGGTCGTAGACCGCGCCAAAGGCATCCTCATGGATACCCAGGGCTTGACCGAGCACGAGGCTTTCCGCAAGATCCAAAAAATGAGCATGAATACGCGCAAGCCGATGAAAGAGATCGCGGAAGCAATCGTGCTCGCGCAGGAAGCCAAGCAATAACCTCAAGTAATGGAACTCGGGGAAGCTGGCTTGTGTGGAATCGCGATGACTTTGGACAAGAACAAATTGGTGAGATGTGAGCCCCACCAATTTGTTCTTGTAACACCTGCTACCCTCATTTTGAAATTCGCAAAAAATTCAAGCGAAAAGGCAGCTGTTATTTCCTTATAAACAGGATACTGTGGCTGTCGGCATATACTTGCTGCCAATCGGCTGCAGTAGCCATTGCATAAGCAATGGCCGAATCCGGCTCGACAAGGGCCGCATTCACTCCCCGCGCTGCAAGCGCTGCGTCCCACCCAGGTTTTGCCCGGTAAATTTCCAAATAGCTCTCGATGAACTGATCTCCGTACACATCTGCACGGCCGTCGATATAGACTTGGTATTGTGGATATAGCCGCCAGATGATGTATCCCCCCCACCCGTACGTATTATAGAGATTCCCCTGGACTTTGTTATTCTGAATATAGTTTACTGCGGCATCCGGGAATTGTTTTTGTTCGACCTGCGGCTGGTTGTCGACAATGGTTAGCACGCGCAGGGCAACTAGTACGCCAATGATAATTAGAAGCAGGGGATTCAGGTACCCGGATAGACGTGGGACTTGTGAAACTCTTGAAGTATGGGGCGTGGAGGGCTTTTGCAAGATCGCCGTAAATTGTGAGGCTAATGCCGGAACGGCGGCGAGGGCGAAGAATGGAATATTCCGGGCTGACCGCAGGGAGGCAAATCCAAATATCAGAATGAGCAAGAGCCACGTAGCCGGGATGCGCGCGCGTGAAACAATCCCTGCGCCGATGAGCGCGAGCAGAAGAATGGCGAATGGTTGAAACTCGAGCAAGTGGAAATCGGGTGAGAACCATTCCTGGATATATTTCTGCATCGCCGGGCTTGTCAGCGTCTCGAGCGGATAGGAAAACATCCGGAAGCCATTGGGATTGAGTGGCACCGCAACTAGGCAGAGCGCCAGGACAATGGCAAGCGGACGGAGAGTGGGAAGAGCGGCGGACAATCGCCGTTCGAGATACGCGTCGAGCGCCATGCCGGCGAGGTAAATCCCAAGGATTCCGAGGCCAAGTGCATAGCCACTATGCAGATTGACCCAGAGGATGATGAAAATAGGAAGGGGGATGAGATATTTAACGAGCGGTCTGGACTGATAGGTGTCGAGCAGCCATAGAAAGAGGCTGGCGAGAAACATCGATAGCATCTGTGGACGAACGCCCCAGGTGGGGGCGGTGGCAAGTGCTCCCAGGATGACCACAAAGCCCGCGATGTACGGACGCCCTGTACTCCGCCAGTAGGCCAGCGCGAATGTTGCAGTGATGATTCCAGCAAACAGAACGATCAGTAAGGGCAAGCCGCCCGCGCGATAGAGCAGATAAATACTGACTTGTGAGAGCCATTCATGTGTGATCCATTCCTTACCGGGGTTAGTGAAGGAAAAGATGTCGGTGTGAGGGATAGCCCGGTTTTCGACGATATACTCCCCGGTACGGAGATGCCACCAAAAATCGGGGTCCGCAACTTCATGGACCCCCATCGCAAAGAGCGCGAGAATGAGAATGGCCACAAAGAGGCGCCGGGTGGAGAGAAGGGGCGCCATTTTATGCACCATGCCAATCTGAGTGAGGTCGGGTAATTGGAAGAGATGCAAATCTTTTCACGCGCTGGCCTCTAATTGATTGTTTGCCCAGTGGTCTGGTTCAGGTCCGACCTGCTCGTCGCCAGGCGGTCCATCTCTAGAATCACACCCAATACGATTAGCACCGTTACAAAGCCCACGTAATTATCTTGGAAAAAGCGGGTGAGAAACCCAAACCCAAAAATAAAGATGCCTGCGCTTTGGAACATAATACCGACTGAATTTCTTCTTTGCTGATAATGAAGCAGTAGCAAAAGCAACGGAATGCCGAACAGCCCCTCCAGAATCCAAAAAGGGAATGAGGAAGCTGGAGATGGGATAAGCCCTATGCTGATTAATAGCATCCCCAGTGTGTAGCCCCGGATTGGATAGTTTATGCCAACCAGACCGGCGGGGTACATTAAAGTGTCTGTTAGAAAAGAGTGCAAATCCCGCAGTGCAAGCGGGGCGGCCGAAATTGCCATGACTGCAAAAACTGTGACCGCTGATTTCATCACTTGTTTGATTCTGTCTTTCGGGGGAGTTGAAAGGAATAAATAGAGAAAATAAAACGGGATTATGAACCAGGCGGATTGCTTGAGAGAGCATGCAATGCCGAATAGAATCGCGGCAAGTAGCGGACGTTTCTCGATGGTCTTGGCTACCAGGATCAGAAACAGCAAGATAGCTACATCATCCATGCCGATTTTTACTGGGCCGGTCAATAAGGGATTAAGCCCGATGGCAGCGACCAATAAGAGCTTATATTCCGGTCTCCTGGCTAGTGTGGGAAGAATGAGGATCAGGAGAAAGTAGACGAAAAGGAAAACCCAGCGCTCGTCGTACGGAAAACCAGCGAGATGAAAAAGCGCATAAAAAGGGTATGAGATCCAGAGCAGGCTGGGAAGATAAACAAAATAATCAAATGTCGGATTTCGAGGCAAGGTTATTTCTTTAAAGCCATAAAACTTTAGCGGTGTTTGGTCATACTGTTCAACATAGGGATTCTTTCCCTGTTGCAAGTAACCGAGAGCTAGTTCAAGTTGTAGTGCGCCATCGTGAACGTTTGCAAGTGCAGGAGAGTACCCGTCTGCTTCTATCGGGGTAACAAGTCGGTTCGTTATATTCTCTAGCGTAGGAACCAGGCACGCGCCAGCGATCATTAGGAGCAATAGTCCAAGCCGTATCAGGAAAGAGATCCGGTTCCTATCCAGACCAGCCGTGAGTTTTGTATAGTTTCTAAGGGGTTGAGATAGCTCAAGTAAAACGGTGCCGAGCAAGGGTACAACGAGAAGGAATGGCCTATCTGTGAGTTGAGATTGCGCCGGTATGAGTACCAGAAGAAGTAAAAGATCAAGCGAAATTCCAAGGATGTTCATTACTGGCAACCTTCAAGTGCGTAATTCTTGGCGCCTTTTGCTTGGCAACCCCAGCGTAGTTCGTTACCTTTTTCGCGCGAGGATGGTGAATAGATCACCGAAATTAACCGGGACCGGAAACGCTGCCAGATTGATCTGATTGGCAACCAGGCCTGCTGTGCGTGCGAGCAGCCGGCTATAGGGCTCAACCCGCGTGAGGAGATAGCCCAGTCGCAGGTAGCGTCCTTGATAAATCACTCGTTCGATGCGAAAACCAATCTGCTCCAACATCCGGCCGAGAGTCCGCGGCGAGAAATAATAGAGATGCATCTCCATAAGCCATGGCCATCGTCCACCCATGACTCGGGCCAGCGGGCTTTCGATATCGATGGTATGGATGCCGACGACGCCGCCAGGCTTGAGCACCCGGTGCACGTGTCGCAAATCGGCCGCCGGGTCCGTGAGATGTTCAACTACATCCCATAAGGTAACGGCATCAAATGAATTGTCCGGAAGGCTTGCATTGGCGAGCGTTGCATTGATGACGTTCAGTTCGCGCTCTCGGGCGCGCGCCGCAGCCCAGGCAGACGGTTCGACTCCGGTCGCTTCCCACCCCCGCTCTTTGGCAATTTCAAGCATAACGCCGATATGGCATCCAACGTCAAGCAGGTGGTGAGGGGGCGGGGCTGTTACAAGCGCCTCCAGTGGGAGGAGGTTGCGGCGAAAAGTGAGAACTCGCCCTTCGCGCTCCTCGATATAGAGTGGGTCGTCAACCTGCGAATAGCTCTCGTCGATCGCCTGCGCGTCGAGGCGGGGATTGGCATAGACTAATCCACAATTGTTGCAGCGCACAATGGTTGGATGAACGCCATAGGTTGCCGTTGTGCATCTAAAGTGAGAGGCTTCGGGCCTAGCGTGGTCCGTCCCCAACGTGGAGGGATAGAGGATACGAACATTGCGTTCCCCACATAGGTTGCAAGCAACGTCTTCGGTGGTAGCGTTTGTCGTTAATGTTTGGGCTATGCTCATCTGATCTCTAAAGGATGATAATGGATCGAAGGCTTTTGCAATCGGCTGGATGGAGGTACGTCCCAAGTGAGCATATTTTAATGAAAATTAGGGATAATGCAAACCACTTGACAAGAGAAAAAGAAGGTATATAATAGAACATTGCTTGTTACTAGAAAACCAGTATTGCGCGCACGGGCGGGGCGTGCAACCTAGGCAGGGCGGGGAAACATCAACATCTTGAGGGGCCTGCAGTGGCGCGAGGGCGGCGCACGGCGGGCGTTGTTTGTTGTAGCCTGTTGAGATCCTCCAGCCGTTTCAAATGCCATTTGGAGAGGGAGTTCTTGCGAACTCCATGAGCGCGAATCAATTTGGTCTTTGCGTGCTTCTCCCATCTCTCCCCTTTGCGCAAAAAATCGATAAACCCACTCGCCGAAAGGTTTGACATTCATGTCGCCGATTAACTGTCATCTCGGCAGTGTCATTTTCAAAGAACGTCGGCTTGAATGTGCATATCGTCGTAAGTTGTTGCATTCTGCCGAACAGGATGACGCATTCGGGCAATGATCTCGCCCGAACCCGTGTGTGTCGATCCGACAAGGAGTATAACGAATGACCCAATTGACTATTGCTCCGGCGGTAAACGGTCTCCGTGCGAATCAGAAATCCTATGCGCGTATCCCCGATGTGCACCAGATTCCAACCCTTATCCAGGTGCAGTTGGAGAGTTTCAAGTGGTTCAAGGATGAAGGTTTACGCGAGTTATTTGATGAAATCTCTCCGATCGAGTCGTTCAATAAAACGTACAGCCTCTATTTTCCGGGTACAACCGATATTGCAAAAAGACTGAATTTAAAGTTCCGATTTGGCGAGCCCAAGTACTCGGAGGCCGAGTGCCGCGAGATGGACATGACCTTCGCTCGCCCGCTCTATGTCGAAGTCGCTTTGATCGGCGCGGAGCTCAAAGAGCCCATCGTGCAGGAAATCTATATGGGCGATTTCCCCGAGATGACTCAGCATGGAACCTTTGTCGTTAACGGGGCTGAGCGTGTTGTGGTCAGTCAGCTCATTCGCTCACCGGGCGTCTATTTTACGGCTGACGAAGACCGGGCGACCGGTCGCACACTCACTGCGGCCAAGTTGATTCCTAATCGCGGCGCCTGGCTTGAATTTGAGACTAGCAAGCGTGACATCCTTTCCGTCAAGGTCGATCGCAAGCGCAAAATCCCCGTGACGATGCTCCTGCGCGCCGTCGGCGTAGGCGAAGGCAATGACGAGGGCATCCTTGCCGTCTTTGCTGGTGTGGACAACAACCCCGAGCATCAGTTTATTCGCACAACTCTGGAGCGTGAAACGCCGAAATTGCAAGGGGTAGATGACTCGCTCATCGAATTTTACAAAAAGCTGCGGCCGGGCGATCCCGCTACGCTGGACAACGCCAAGGCGTTCATGTCTCAGCTCTTGTTCATGCAACGTCGCTATGACCTGGGCAAGGTTGGGCGGCACAAGCTTAATCGCCGTTTGTACGGGACTGAGGTGCCGGTGGACCAGCTCCCGAAGGAACGCACCTTGCGTGCGGATGACCTGATCAAGGTTGTCGAGCACGTCATTCTCATCAACAATGGCTATGAGAGTGATGACGATATTGACCATCTGGGCAATCGCCGCGTCAAAACAGTGGGTGAGTTGATCCAAAATCATCTACGCATTGGTCTTCTGCGCTTGGAGCGCGTCGTTCGCGAGCGTATGAGCATCCGCGATCCAGAGCAGATGACGCCGCTCAATCTCATCAACATCCGCCCCGTTGTCGCGGCCATGCGCGAGTTCTTTGGCGGCTCACAATTGTCCCAGTTCATGCAGCAAACGAATCCATTGGATGAGTTGACGCACAAGCGGACCTTGTCGGCTCTTGGCCCTGGTGGTCTGCGGCGTGAGCGCGCCGGCTTTGATGTCCGGGATGTTCATGATTCGCACTATGGCCGTATCTGCCCGATTGAGACGCCGGAAGGCCCGAACATCGGTCTGATTGGCCGGCTCGCGACTTATGCTCAGATCAACGAGTTCGGTTTTATCGAGACGCCCTACCGGAAGGTGTTCCACACTGTCCTACACAAAAAGGATAAGATGATTGGGCACACCCTCAGCGAGGATGTGGTTGTGCCGGATACTGAGAAGGTACTCGTACAAGCGGGCGAAGTGATCGATGAAAAGCTAGCGCAAAAACTGCTCGAGCACCTGCCGAAAGGCTATGATATCGAAGTGATTCCCTTCGCGTCGGACGAGATCGTCTATTTGCCGGCTGACGTCGAGGACAAGCACACGATTGTCCAGGCGAATGCGACCTTGAATGAAAAGGGCGAATTTGTCGGTAAGCGCGTGTCGGTACGCCGCGCCGGCAAGTACATGAGCGATGCCCCGGTGCATGCGGAATACATGGATGTCTCACCCAAGCAGATTGTCGGCATCTCGGCTGCGCTTATTCCTTTCCTCGAACATGACGATGCGAACCGGGCCTTGATGGGCTCAAACATGCAGCGCCAGGCCGTGCCACTTCTCAGACCTGAAGCGCCGGTGGTTGGCACAGGTATGGAGCTCCAGGCTGCTCTTGATTCGGGCCAGGTTGTAGTTGCCGAGGATGATGGTGAAGTGCTGAACTCGACCTCCAAGGAGATTGTCGTCAAGCACGGCCGCCGCACAGTCACCTATACCCTGCGCAAGTATAATCGCTCCAACCAATCAACCTGCATTGATCAGCGCCCAATTGTGACCCGTAGCATGAAGGTAAAAAAGGGCCAGGTCATTGCAGATTCGAACTCGACTGAAGAGGGCCAGCTTGCGCTTGGCCAGAACGTGGTGGTGGCGTTCATGAGTTGGGAGGGCGGCAACTATGAAGATGCCATTCTGATCAGCGAAAAGACCGCGCGCGAGGACAAATTCTCGAGCATTCATATTGAAAAGCATGAGATTGAGGCGCGTGATACCAAGTTGGGGCCGGAAGAAATCACGCGCGACATTCCGAATGTCGGCGAAGATGTTCTCAAAGACCTGGATGAAGAAGGAATCATCCGTATTGGCGCAGAAGTAGGACCCGGCGACATCCTCGTAGGCAAGATTACCCCGAAGGGTGAAACGGATCTGACTCCGGAAGAAAAGCTCTTGCGCGCGATCTTTGGCGAAAAGGCGCGCGAGGTGAAGGACTCGTCTCTGCGCTTACCGCATGGCGAACGCGGCAAGGTTGTGGATGTCCGTGTTTTTACCCGTGACCAGCACAGTGAACTACCGGCGGGCGTAGACAAGCTCGTGCGCGTCTCAGTCGCGCAGCAGCGCAAGATTACGGAAGGCGACAAGATGGCGGGGCGCCATGGCAATAAAGGGGTCGTCTCCAAGGTGGTCCCGATTGAAGACATGCCCTACCTGGAAGATGGAACGCCTGTCGACATCATCCTGAATCCGCTAGGCGTGCCGGCTCGTATGAACATCGGTCAGATTCTCGAGACCCACCTCGGGTGGGCAGCCGACAAGCTTGGCTTTAAGGTTGTCACGCCCGTCTTTGACGGCGCGAACGAAAGTGAGATTGCCGCTGAATTGGCGCGCGCGTGGCTCATGGATAAAGCCTGGAATGAGATGATGACGCGAGCCTGGAAGTGGCTGCGCGAGCAGGACACCGTCGAGGAGGAATTGCAGGACGACAGTGAAGCCCTGCTCCTTTATCTCCAGGAGGTTCTGGAAGGCGCCGATCGCCGTCGCTTGCTAGGTGATCGGGTGTATGCTCGACGCGAAGCCTTGCGTGCTTGGCTTCAAGAAAAGGGTTATCACCCGGATGAAATGCTAATGTTCGAGGATGCGAGAGTGCTGGTCGAAGAGCGCGCCGCGCGTGACTCCATCTCCAGGTCGGCATGCTACCGGCTCTGGCTCCAGGAGCGCGATATCGAAATGCCCGCCAACGCAAGCGAGGTCGAGCTCTATGGGCGCGCCGAACAGTTGAGCAAAGAGCTCAAACAACCACTGCCAACTTCCGGCAAAGTGGTTCTTTATGATGGCAAGACTGGCCTGTCCTATGACCAACCAGTGACGGTAGGTATCATCTATATGATGAAGCTGGCCCACTTGGTTGAAGACAAGGTCCATGCTCGGTCGACAGGCCCATACTCCTTGGTTACCCAGCAACCGTTGGGGGGCAAGGCTCAGTTCGGCGGTCAGCGCTTTGGAGAGATGGAGGTGTGGGCGCTAGAAGCTTATGGCGCGGCGCATACCCTTCAGGAAATGCTGACAGTCAAGTCCGATGATGTGACTGGTCGTGTCAAGACCTACGAGGCCATCGTCAAAGGTGAAGAAATTTTGGAACCCGGTGTCCCGGAATCCTTCCGGGTTTTGGTTAAGGAACTCCAGTCGCTCGGGCTTGCGGTCGAAGTTTACAGTGACGATGGTGAAAAGATGACCTTTGGCAAAGAAGACACTGAAGAAAAAACACCGCATCTGGCGTTTGGTCTCCTGCGTGATGAAATGACAGAGCCCAAATTCGGAGCGCAAGCCCTGCGTGGTGGTGGCGGTGACGGCAAGGTGCGCCGTGAGCGTTCCCGCCGTGGTGAAGGATAAAGCTTTCCCCATTGGCCGTTCTCCTTCTGGAGTGAAAGGGAATGGATAAATAGGGTAAAGTGCGCGATTTGACAGAAGACAGGCTTCTGCGTATAATCGCCGTTCGTGGGTCGTGACGGGCAAGTTATTTTCGCCGTCTTTCAACGAGCGACCCATGCAAATTGACTGTTTCTAAATACTTGCACCACTGACTGTTGTCCACAATCGAATGTGGAAACGCAGTCGAAGAATGCGAGGAGCTGGATCGCTTACCACCGCCGCGCGGTGTGTATTGGTTCATCGGTGACAGTCAACGGTCCGCCTTTAGGACGGGTGTTGTACGCCCTTCTGATATTCTGCGGAAGGGCGTATGTTTGTCCCGTGAGGGTAGGTAACCGGGGCCCTGAGATGCCCCTGGTTTTTCAAGGTCAACCAAAAGGAACGATTAATGCCAACCATCAATCAATTGGTTCGCAAAGGCCGCAAGCGCCAACTGAAAAAGACCAAGGCGCCCGCGCTACGCTATACGCTCAATTTGCTCAAGAACAAGCGTGAAACTGGAGCAGGCTCACCCTTCAAGCGTGGTGTTTGTACCCAGGTGCGTACCATGACGCCGAAAAAGCCTAACTCGGCTCTGCGCAAAATCGCGCGCGTTCGCTTGACCAATGGCATCGAAGTCACGGCTTATATCCCGGGTGAAAGCCATACATTGCAGGAACACTCGGTGGTGCTAATTCGTGGTGGGCGTGTCAAAGATCTGCCTGGCGTGCGTTATCATATCGTGCGTGGGGCTCTCGATACCACCGGTGTGGAAAAACGCCGCAAGGCGCGCAGTAAATATGGCGCCAAGCGGCCTAAAAAGACCACAGAAGCTGCCAGTTGATCCAGGCCGTCCAGATTTGGAGAGATTGAATTATGCCAAGACGAGCACGCGCCGAAAAGCGGATCCCGCGCGCGGATTCAAAATACAATAGCCGCACTATCGGTCGTTTTATTAACAAGATCATGCAGCGCGGCAAAAAGATGGTTTCGGAACGTTTGGTTTATGATGCGTTCGAGATCATCCAGGAAAAAACCAAAAAGAGCCCAACGGAAATTTTTGAGCAGGCGATCAAGAATGCCGGCCCGACGGTTGAGGTGCGGCCGCGTCGCGTTGGCGGCGCCACGTTGCAGGTCCCGGTCGAGGTTCCGAGTGATCGGCGCCAGGCGCTGGCGATGCGCTGGATTTTGGCGGCAGCCAAAGCCCGCGGCGGCAAGACCTTTTCCGAAAAGCTCGCCGCTGAATTGATGGACTGCGCCGCCGGCCAGGGTGCGACCATCAAAAAGAAGGACGAGACGCACAAGATGGCCGAAGCGAACAGGGCGTTTGCTCACTATCGCTGGTAAAACGAAGCTTAGATTGCATTGGACCGGCGTTGCGTCGCTCTAGGTAAAAAAGATTGATTTAGAAACATGCCAAGACCAGCACCCATCGAACGTGTCAGGAATATCGGAGTCATTGCCCATATCGATGCGGGCAAGACGACGGTTTCTGAACGAATTTTATACTACACGGGCAAGACGTACAAGATTGGCGAAGTCCATGAAGGTACTGCCGTCATGGATTGGATGGAGCAAGAGCGCGAGCGGGGTATCACCATCACCTCGGCTGCAACCACGACCTTTTGGCGCGACCATCAGATCAACCTGATTGATACGCCAGGCCACATTGACTTTACTGCTGAAGTCCAGCGCAGCTTGCGCGTGCTCGACGGCGGCATTGTCATCTTTGACGCGGTCGCGGGTGTCCAGCCTCAATCCGAAACCGTATGGCGTCAGGCCGATCGCTTTAGTGTGCCACGCGTTGCCTTTGTAAACAAGATGGACCGTGTCGGCGCGAATTTCCAGCGTACGATCGATATGATCGTTGATCGGCTCAAAGCCCATCCCGTCGCGATTCAGATTCCCATCGGCGCCGAATCTGGCTTTCAAGGACATATCGATCTCATCACGAACGAGGCGATTGTCTATACGGATGAACTGGGAACGCAGCACGAATCGCGCTCGGTCCCGGCAGCCATGAAGGACGAGGTGGCGCACGCCCGTGATACCATGATCGCCGCAATTGCGGATACGGATGAGGCGCTGGGCGAAAAGTATCTCCTCGCCGAAGAGATTGGAGTGGATGAACTGCAGGCCGCGCTCCGTAGGGCGACGATTTCCGGCAAAATTGTCCCGGTCGTCTGTGGCGCAGCGCTCCGCAATAAAGGTGTGCAGTCGGTCCTTGATGCAGTCGTGGATTATCTTCCCTCCCCGATCGATATCCGGCCAGTTACAGGGTTGTCGATGGGCGATGGCGTCGAATTGACCCGTAGCGCGGACGAGAACCAGCCGCTTTCGGCGCTGGCTTTCAAGATCGTGACTGATCCGTATGTGGGGCGTCTTGCCTATATCCGCGTTTACTCTGGTAAACTGGCGACCGGCACGACTGTCCTGAACACGACCAAGAACCAGCGCGAGCGTATCGGTCGTCTCTTGCGGATGCACGCCAACTCGCGCGAAGAGATTGAAGAGATCCATGCTGGCGATATTGCCGCTGTCGTCGGTCCCAAGAACACCTTTACCGGCGATACGCTGAGCGATCCTTCCAGGCCGATCATCCTTGAAGCGATCAAGTTCCCCGAACCGGTTATCCACGTTGCAATCGAGCCCAAGACCAAAGCCGATCAGGAAAAGATGGGCGAGGCGCTCCGCCGCTTGGCCGAAGAAGATCCGACCTTCCGTGTGCGCACCGATGAAGAGACAGGGCAGACGCTCATTGCAGGCATGGGTGAGTTGCACCTTGACGTGTTGGTCGATCGTATGATGCGTGAGTTCCGCGTCGGTGCAAATGTCGGCCGGCCGCAGGTCGCGTATCGTGAAACCGTCACGAAATCGGCCAAAGCAGAGGGACGGTTTGTTCGCCAGACAGGCGGCAAGGGGCAATACGGCGATTGCTGGATCGAGATTGAGCCGCTCGCGCCTGGCAAGGGCTTTGAATTCGTCAATGCCATCAGAGGCGGTTCGGTTCCGAGTGAATACATCCCGGCCATCGAAAAGGGTGTGCGTGAGGCGCTCGATTCCGGCGTTGTCGCAGGTTATCCGGTTGTCGACCTCCGCGCGCGGCTAGTGGATGGTTCTTATCATGAAGTAGACTCGAGCGAAATGGCTTTCAAGATCGCTGGCTCGATGGCCTTCAAGGCCGCTTTTCAAAAGGGCAGCCCGGTTCTGTTAGAGCCAATCATGCGTGTCGAAGTGACAATCCCCGAGAACTTTATGGGCGATGTCATTGGCGATCTTTCTTCTCGGCGCGCTCGGGTTGAAGGGATGGACCCGCACGCGGGTGGCACAACTGCGGTTAAAGCTTTTGTTCCCCTGGCGAGTATGTTCGGTTATGCAACTGATCTGCGCTCGGCAACACAGGGCCGGGGCACGTTTACGATGGAATTTGATCATTACGAACAAATTCCGCAAAACATCGCCGAAGGGATTATCGGCGGCAAGGAAAAGGTTGCAGCAAGACGGTAGGTTGATTGCAGATCGTCCGAAAGGATGGCCGTTGGGCCACAGATTTTAAATTCCAGATTGATATCATCTATCTTTTAAATCTGGAATCCACAATCAGAGATCTGAAATTATCTAAGGGAGTTATTATCCTATGGCCAAGTCGAAATTTGAACGAACCAAGCCGCATGTGAATATCGGCACGATCGGGCACGTCGATCACGGCAAGACGACGCTGACGGCCGCGATCACCAAGGTGCTGGCGATGGGCAATCCCAATGTCCAGTTCAAGGCCTACGACCAGATCGACAACG
>JBAVQS010000199.1:0-2912 GCA_049694275.1 Anaerolineae bacterium
TCACGCATGATGGCGTCACCGTCGCCAAGGAAATCGAGCTCGAAAATCCGTACGAGAACATGGGCGCCCAGCTCTTGAAGGAAGCGTCCACCAAGACGAACGACGTCGCGGGCGATGGCACGACCACCTCGGTCGTCCTGGCCCAGACGATCGTCGGCGAAGGCCTGCGCGTCGTCGCCGCCGGCTCCAACCCGATGCTGCTCAAGCGCGGCATCGAAAAGGGCACTGAGCGCGTCGTCGAAGGGATCAAGGCCCTGGCCAAGCAGATCGGCGGCCGGGATGATGTGGCGCACGTCGCCGCGATTTCCGCCGGCGATCCCCAGATCGGCGAGCTGCTCGCCGACGTCATGGACAAGGTCGGCAAGGACGGCGTCATCACCGTCGAAGAGAGCAAGACCGGCCTGCCGTTCGAGACGGAATTCGTGGAAGGGATGCAGATCGACCGCGGTTACATCTCGGCCTATTTTGTGACCAACCCCGAGCGGATGGAAGCCTCGCTCGAGGATCCGTTTATCCTCATCACCGACAAGAAAATCTCGGCCCACACCGACATCGTTCCCATCCTGGAGAAACTCGTCCAGATGGGCAAGCGCGAGCTGGTCATCGTCGCCGAAGATGTCGAGGGGGAAGCCCTGGCGACCCTGGTGCTGAACAAGCTCCGCGGTCTCTTGAACGTGATCGCGATCAAGGCGCCCGGTTTCGGCGATCGCCGCAAGGAGATGCTCCGCGACATTGCCATCCTGACCGGCGGCAACGTCATTACCGAAGAGATGGGCCGCAAGCTCGAGACCACCACCGTGAGCGATCTCGGCCGCGCGCGCCGCATCACCTCGACCAAGGACGACACCACCTTTATCGAAGGGCTTGGCAAGGAAAAGGACATCAAGGGCCGCATCAACGAGATCAAGGCCCAGATTGACAAAACCACCAGCGATTACGATCGCGAAAAGCTTCAGGAGCGGCTGGCCAAGCTCGCCGGCGGCGTCGCGGTCATCCGCGTCGGCGCAGCGACCGAAGTCGAGCTCAAGGAAAAGAAGCATCGCGTCGAAGATGCGCTGAGCGCGACCCGCGCGGCCGTCGAGGAGGGCATCGTCCCCGGCGGCGGCGTGGCGCTCGTCAATATCGCCCCGCAGCTCGACGAGCTCCTCAAGGGCGACAAGGCGCTGAGCGGCGATCTCCGCACCGGCGTCCAGATTCTCAAGCGGGCCCTCGAAGAGCCCCTCCGCCAGCTCGCCGAGAACGCGGGCGAAGACGGCGCGGTGGTCGTTCAGGAAGTCCGCCGCCGCCAGAAGGAAGAGAACAACGTGAACATCGGGTTCAACGTTCTCTCCGAGCAGTACGAAGACATGCTCGCGGCGGGCATCATCGACCCGGCCAAGGTCACCCGCTCGGCCCTGCAGAATGCAGCGTCCATCGCGGCCATGATCCTGACCACCGAGGCGCTCATCACCGACCTCCCCGAAAAGGAAAAGGCCCCGGCCGCCCCGCCGATGCCGGATTACTAAATCGGTAAATAAGTAAACAGGTAGACAGGTAGTCGAATATAAAGTAGTAACTCACCTTACATATGTCATTTCGAACGTAGTGAGAAATCTCACCTGGCGAAAACCGAGATTTCTCACCCGCAGAAAGCGCGGGTTCGAAATGACATGCGTAACGTGAGGTAGCAAATAGAAACCCAGGTCTCACAACGAGGCCTGGGTTTTTGTTTGGGTAACGCCCGACGTGTGCTGTTGCGATTCTGTGACGGTGATGCGCTATACTGCAAGCACAGTCATAGGAGCAAGCAAATGAAACGGCAACTATACGGGGTTCTCGGGCTTGTGGCCTTTGGCGCGCTGGCGTTGATCGTCGCAACCTTTTTGGCGCGCGTTCTGGGGCTGGCCGGGTCGCCGCCGACGGTGCGCGTCGCCCTGGGGCAGACCTGGGACCAGGTGCGCTCGGCCTCGAACTATCCCTTTGTGCTCACCGATCGCACGCGTACGGGCTACGCGATTCAAGATCAGGCGGTCGATTTCGCGTATGTGGACCCGGCGCGTGGGTTTACGCTCCCCGCCGCCCGGACCGTCTGGTTTCAGCTCGACAAGGAGCACGTCAACTTTATCTTTGTCATGCCCTTCCAGCGCGTCCTGACGTGGACGGAGGCGGCGCAGTTGTGCGACGAGATCGCCGCGCGCCTGGACCGCGCCGGATGGCCGCGCGACGGGCGCTATGGGCTGGAACAGGCCCGGGAATATTACACCAATCCCACCTTTGCGAATGGCCCGAACGATTTCGCCGTGCAGCTCTGGCGCGATGGGGACAAGACCACCGAGCTTGCGCTCTACCGCAACGTACAGACCCGCGCGGATGCGGGCAACTCCACCCCGGAACGGATCGACGCCGACCGCTTCTCGGTCAGCGTCACCATCGAGCAATGGAGCAAGCCGTGAACGCTTGGCCCCCCGCCTGTCATGTCGAGCGGAACGGAGTGGAGTCGAGACATCTCGTTCCTTGCCATTTCCCCCCGCGCGCCTTATAATTGCTCAACAGTCCGCATTTCACGGCGCGCCCAGGAGCCCACATGCCCGAGGACGATTCGACCCTCCACACCGACTCGCAGAGCGGCGGCGTCAACATCACCGGCGGCGCGGTCAGCGCGAGCAACATCGCCGGCCGCGACCAGACCACCGTCAACCAGACCGTCACCGGCTCGGGGAATATCTTGACCGGCACGGGCGACATTATCATCAACCCCCCGCCCGCGCCCCCGCCCGTCATTCACACGCGGCACACCATCCCCGCGCCCCCCGCCGATTTCACCGGCCGCAAGCGCGAGGTCGAACAGCTCCTCGCCCGCACCACCGCCGGCGCCAGCACCGCCATCAGCGGCGTCTCGGGCATGGGCGGCATCGGCAAGACCGCGCTCGCCT
>JBAVQS010000200.1:0-20700 GCA_049694275.1 Anaerolineae bacterium
GCTCGCCGTCAACCTGGGCTTTGCGCTCAACTATCGCGTCGCCGATGTCGAGGTTTTCTTTATCCCCGCTTTTCTCTTGACTGCGCTCTTGCTTGCCGCCGGCCTCGACGCCATCGCGCGGGCGCTCTCGCGCGCCCTGTCACGTACACGGGTGTCCGCCCCACACTGGGCCGCGCGCGGGTTCGCACACCTTTCCACCTACGCGCACACGCTCATGCTTGTATTTCTCTTGCTACCGCTCTGGCTGGCGCGCGCCAACTATGACCGCGTGGACCTCTCACACAATTGGGACATTCGCGACTATGGGCGAGACATTCTGAGCCAGCCCCTGCCCGGCAATTCCACCCTCATCGGCATCCAGGGGGAGATGAGCCTGCTCCAGTATTTCCAGGACACACAGGGCCTTCGCCCCGATGTCCAGACGATTGCAGCCGACAGGGAACCGGCGCGATTGGCGGCCATTGACCGCGCGCTCGGACAGAATCGCTCAGTCTTTTTGACGCGGCCACTGGCCGGCGCGCCGCAGAAATATGCGCTCACCTCCTTTGGCCCGTTGATCCAGGTGCAGGCGGTGCCGAATACCGTCGCCGCCCCATCCCCGCAGCACCCATCCGACGAGGATTTCCAGGGGGTCCGATTTCTCGGGTATGATCTCGACGCCTCACGCTTGCAGGACGGCGCTAACTGGCACCTCTCCAGTGGGCGCAAGCTGCGCGTCACCCTTTACTGGCATGTCGAGAGTAAAATCAAAAACGACCGGCTGGTCTCTCTCAAGCTGCTCGGGCCGAATGGCGAGCTGGGCGCGCAGCTTGACCTTCATCCCGTGCTCGACGCGTATCCGACCACGGCCTGGCGCGTGGGGGAATACATCAGCGACACCTACGATCTGCCCGTCTTGATGGGCGCCGCGCCCGGCGACTATACCCTCCAGGCGACGCTCTACGATCCACAGTCAGGCGTCGTGTACGGCCAAAAGGCGATGGAAAAGATCACCCTTGCCCCGGATACGCAGATGCGCCCGCCGCAGCTATTCGACGTCGAGCGACATGTCACGCGTGATTTTGGCGGCGCCGTACTGGTCGGCTATGCGCTGGATTCCGCCGACGGGTACCAAGCCGGCGACGATATTCCTATTACGCTCCTCTGGCGCGTTGCGAGCGACCAGCCTCGCCAGTTGGAACTGACCCTGCGCGACAATAGCTATACCGTCATTACGAACCAGCCGTTGACCGTGCCAGCGAACCACATCACCGGCGGCCAGTACGTGCGCCAGCAATTGACTCTGTCGATTCCATCCCCCGCGCCTCCCGATCCGCTGCGCATCGAGCTGGACACGGCGCCACGCGACGCTCTGGCGTGCGATCTGCCGCTGTTCTCTCCCTGCATCACGCTCGGTCAGGTACGCATAGGAAAGTGAGGTTAATCGCGATGGACCTGAACTCTGATCTGGGCGAAAGCTTTGGCGTCTATACGCTGGGCGCCGATGCTGAGCTCTTTCCGCTCATCACCTCGGCAAATATTGCCTGTGGGTTCCATGCGGGCGACCCGCAGGTGATGGAACGTACGGTTGCGCTCGCCAGGGCGCACGGCGTCGCCATCGGCGCGCATCCCGGCTATCCCGACCTCGCGGGCTTTGGGCGACGCGCGATGGAGGCCGGCGAAATCGAGATTGAGAATTTCGTCCTCTATCAGATCGGCGCGCTGGCCGGCTTTTGCCGCGCTCAGGGCGCGCCCCTGCGCCACGTCAAGCCGCATGGCGCACTCTATAACATGGCCTCGCGCGATCTCAAGGTCGCCCGCGCGATCGCCCGCGCCGTCGCACGCTACGACCCGCAGCTTGTCCTCGTCGGCCTCGCCAATTCGGCGCTGATCGACGCGGCGCACGAATTGGGGATCCAGGCGGCCAGCGAAGGCTTTTGCGACCGCGCCTATAATCCCGATGGGACCCTGCGCTCGCGACGCGAGCCCGGCGCCGTCCATGCTACGCCGGAGCGCGCGGCTGCCCAGGCGGTCCAACTGGCGCGCGACCACAACCTCACGGCCTACGATGGCACGATCATTCCGCTGGAAGTGGATACCCTCTGCCTGCACGGCGATACGCCCCACGCCGTCGAGTACGCCCGGGCCATCCGCCGCGCGCTGGCGGAGGCGGGAATCGAGATCAAGGCGCTGTGAGGGCCCCTTTCCCGCGCTGGCGCGCCATGGGAGATGCCGCGCTCCTGGTCGAGTTGGGCGACGAGATTGACGAGCGGCTGAATGCACGCGTCCATGCCCTCGCCGCGCAACTCGCCACGGCGCCCGGCCTGGAGTGCATCCCCGGCTATGCGTCGCTCCTCGTCGAGTTCGATCCGGATATCCTTTCACAAGAAAAACTGGAAACGGCGATCGCCCACGCCCTCGAACAGCCCATGGCGGCGGCGCAGGCCAAACCGCGTGTGGTCGAAATCCCCACGCGCTATGGCGGCGAATGGGGGCCTGACCTGGATTTTGTCGCGCGGCGCAACGGGCTCACGCCGGCGCAGGTCGTCGAGATTCATACGCGATGCCCCCTGCGCGTGTTCATGTTGGGCTTTACGCCCGGCTTTCCTTACATCGGCCCGCTCCCGGCCAAGATTGCGGCGCCGCGCCTGGAAACGCCGCACACACACGTCCCGGCAGGCGCGGTGGGAATTGCCGGACGGCAAACCGGCATTTACCCGCGCGAATCGCCCGGCGGCTGGCAGATCATCGGTCATACCGATCTGATCCTGTTCGATCCAACTCGCGACCCGCCCACGCTGTTAGCTCCGGGGGATTATGTGCGCTTTGTGGCGGTAGACAGGTAGACACGTCACTCCTTGTATACTTGTATCTCTGTTTACTTTCCCTGATTCCTCATGTTCGATGTCATTGACCCTGGCCTATTCACGACTATTCAAGACCTGGGACGTGTCGGGTTTCAGTCGTACGGCGTGACGCCCGGCGGCGCAATGGACCCGTTCGCGTTGCGCGCGGCCAATGCGCTCGTCGGAAACGCGCCGGGGGAGGCCGCCTTGGAGATCACCCTGGCAGGACCGCGCCTGTCTGCGCTCGAAAAATGTGTGATTGCCGTGACCGGCGCGCGGTTTGCCTTGACGGTCGACGAGCGGCCCATGCCGGCGAATACAGCGCTCTTTATACGCGCCAGCGCGACCGTCCAGTTCGGCGCGCGCCAGGCCGGCGCCCGCGCCTACCTGGCATTGGCCGGTGGGATCGATGTCCCCCTGGTTCTCCATTCACGCGCGACCGATGTGCGCGGGCAGTTTGGCGGTCTGGCGGGCCGCGCGCTGCAAGGGGGCGACCGACTGATTCCACGATACGCGACGTTGCGCGTCGAGCGCGCGGGGAAAATGCTCCCGGCGCGCGTCGAGGCGTATGTCGAGCAAGACACGCCGATTCGGATCATCCGCGGGCCGCACCTCGCGTATTTCGCCGACGCGACGATCGCCGCGCTCGAAGGCCAAACGTGGCAGGTGAGTGAGCTTGCAGACCGGATGGGCTTGCGTCTCGCCGGAGCGCGCCTGGACCGTGCGGCGGGCGAGATCCTGTCGTGCGGGGTCACCCGCGGCGCAATCCAGGTCCCTGCCGGCGGCCAGCCGATCATCCTGATGGCCGATTATCAGACCACCGGCGGTTATCCGATCATCGCCACGGTCATTCGCGCCGATCTCCCCCGCCTTGCGCAAAAAACGGCAGGGGATACAATTGCTTTTATTGCGGTGGATGTCGTGCACGCGCGGCAGGCCTATCAAGAGCTCGAACAACTGATCCGCTCAATCTCATAACTCGCGAGACGGTCATTGCCAGTCACGCAACACCCCGTTGGGCTTGCAATGATCCAGGAGGGCGCTATGGGCTTTTGGGGTGTCAACAATTTCGAGAATGACGATGCGGTGGAGTGGCTCAACGACCTGGCCAGTTCGCCCAACCCGCGGTTAATTCCTTACACACTCAAGATCATCACCGATAACGGCGGCGAGTTCCTCGAAGCCTTGGATTGCTGCAACGCGCTGGCGGCGGCCGAGGTTGTCGCCGCGCTCAAGGGCTTTCCGGCCCCGCGCATGCCCGAAGACCTCCAGGTATGGATCGAAGGACGCCCTGCGCCCGACCCTGAATGGGTTCAGCTTGCCATGCAGGCCGCGGCCGAGATCAGAGCCGCCTCTCAATTGCAGCAGGTATGGGATGATGCGGGCTATACTGTGCACTGGCGGGCGGTGGTCGATAACCTGATTGCGCGATTAAAACAATAAGGGATGATCCGGCTTTTGACTTTCGGGATGCTTGGGCTATAATCGACAAGGTTGAGCAGTGATGCGATGGCATGGTTAAAGGGCATTCGATTGCCGCGTGGGCCAGCGCTGCCCGGACGGGGCGCATGGCGATGGTTGTATCTGGGGCTGGGGGTCAAACGCTGGCTCGTCCTCCTTTTTATCGGCGTCACGCTCCTCAGCCTGGGCACAGCTTTATTCCTTGTCGGTATTTACCGTGAGCTCGCTTTCCCCCCGTTCGTTTATTACCTCACCCTGCAGTTCATCCCACGCGAGCTGAGAGCCGTCATCCTGGGCCTGGCCGGGGTCGCGCTTGTCCTCTTTGCCATCTGGAAACTCAACCAGTCGCTGCTCTCGGCGGTCGCGCCGCGCGAGACCAGCCTGGTGGACGCGCTCTACCGGCGCCGGCGCCGTCAGCAAGGCATCAAGCTCGTCGTGATTGGCGGCGGCACCGGCATGTCCACCCTCTTGCGCGGGCTCAAGACGTACACCGAGAATTTGGCCGCGATCATCACGGTTGCGGACGATGGGGGCAGCTCGGGACGCCTGCGCCGGGAGTTGGGTCTTTTGCCCCCTGGTGATTTTCGCCAGTGCCTTGCCGCGCTCGCCGACGCCGAGCCCCTCATGGGACACCTCTTCGAGTATCGCTTTGCCGAGGGGACGGGCATCAGCGGGCACGCCTTCGGCAACCTCTTTATCGCGGCGATGGCCGGAATCACCGGGAACTTTGAAAAGGCGCTGCTCGAATCGTCGCGCGTGCTCGCCGTGCGCGGCAAAATTCTCCCCAGCACGCTGGAAAACGTCACACTCGGCGCCGAGGTGCGGGGCAGCGCAGAACGGCAATGGGCCCGGGTCATGGGCGAATCACAGATTGCCAAGTTCGGACAACCGGTCGAGCGGGTCTTTCTCGATCCCGAGCACGTCCCGGCTTATCCCGGGGCCGTTCGGGTCATCCTCGAGGCCGACCTGATCATCGCCGGACCGGGCAGCCTGTTCACCTCCGTGATCCCCAACTTGCTGGTTGACGACATCCGCCGGGCCTTGCAGTCCAGTCCGGCGCGCAAGATTTACATCTGCAACGTGGCCACGGAACACGGCGAAACGGACGGGTACTCGTTGCAAGATCATGTAGCAGCGCTCGAAGCGCACACCGGCGGGCCGCTCTTTACCACTGTGTTCGCGAATGACAATTGGCGAGGACAGCTCCCCCCCCTGGCGCAGATCGAGTTCGTTCGCCCGCGCGGCCAGTCCGCGCCGCCCTATCAGTATGTTTTTGTCGACGTCGTGGATGAGCAATATCCCTGGCGGCACGACCCCGAGAAACTGGCGCGGGAGGTCCTGCGCTGGTATGCTCGGACAAACAAGGGACCGGAGAGTCCACTCTCCCACACATCAAATACCCTGGAGGAACAATGGCAACACGTGTAGGCATCAACGGTTTTGGACGCATCGGACGTCAGGTTCTCAAGGCGATGCGGGACAATTATCCCCAGACGCTCGAGATCGTCGCCTTTAACGATATCGGCGATCTGCCGACCATGGCCCACCTGCTCAAGTACGATTCGAACTATGGCCGCTTTAACGGCACGGTCGAAGTGGGCGACGATGCGCTGGTCATCGACGGCAAGCCGATCAAGGCCTTTAAGGAAACCGATCCTGGCAAGATTCCGTGGGGTGAGCTGGGCGTCGATATCGTCATCGAAAGCACCGGCCTCTTTACCATCAAAAAGGACGGCGTCAACAAAAAGGGCAAGGTCGTTCAGGGCGCCGAGAGTCATATTACCAAGGGCGGCGCAAAAAAGGTGATCATCAGCGCCCCCGCCGAAGGTGAAGATCTTACGATCGTGCTCGGCGTGAATGACGACAAGTACGATCCGGCCAAGCACCACGTCGTCTCGAACGCCTCCTGCACGACCAATTGTCTCGCCCCCGCCGTCAAGGTCGTCAACGACAATTACAAAGTCGTGCGCGGGTTCATGACCACCATTCACTCGTACACCAACGACCAAAAGATTCTCGACCTCCCCCACAGCGACCTCCGGCGTGCGCGCGCAGCGGCGTTGAATATCATCCCGACCTCGACGGGCGCGGCCCGCGCGCTCAAGCTGGTCATTCCCGAGCTCGCCGGCAAATTCGACGGTTATTCCCTGCGCGTGCCCACCTCGACGGTCTCCGTCGTGGACTTTACGGCGCAGGTCGAGACCCCCACGACGACCGATGCGCTGCGCCAGGCTTTCCGCGACGCGGCCGCCGGCCCCCTCAAGGGCATCCTGCAGGCCGTGGACGAACAACTCGTGAGCGTCGATTTCAAAGGCGATCCGCACTCGTCCTCGGTCGATCTGCCGTTCACCCTGGTGCTCGGCAAGGACAAGAGCGACTTTATCAAGGTCGTCACCTGGTACGACAATGAATGGGGTTATAGCATGCGCACCGCCGATCTGACCAACATGATGGCGAGCAAACTCTAGCAAGTAAACCGTAATGCGTAATCAAGTAAATTTTTACTTGATTACGCATCACTCATTATCCCGTATTGTCCTATGAACAAGCAAACCGTACGCGACATAGACCTCAAGGGCAAACGCGTGCTCATGCGCGTCGATTTCAACGTCCCGATGGCGAACGGCGTTGTGACCGACGACAAGCGCATCCGCGCCTCTTTGCCCACCATCCAGTACGTGTTAGACCAGGGCGCTTCGTTGATTCTGATGAGCCACCTGGGCCGGCCCAAGGGTGGCCCCGATCCTGAATTCAGCCTCAAGGCGGCCGCGGAGGCGCTTGGCAAACTGCTCGGCAAGCCCGTGCAGATGGCCCCCGATTCGGTCGGTCCCGAGGTGGAAGCGTTGGCGCGGGCGCTCAAGCCCGGCGACGTGCTGATGCTGGAAAATGTTCGCTTTCACAAGGAAGAGGAAAAGAACGATCCCGAGTTTGCAAAAAAGCTGGCCTCCCTCGGCGAGGTGTACGTGAACGACGCGTTCGGCTCGGCGCACCGCGCGCACGCCAGCACGGAAGGGGTGGCCCGCTACCTGCCCGCGGTCTCTGGCTTTTTGATGGAGCAAGAGCTGGAATATCTCGGCCGCGCGACGATGAACCCCGAGCACCCGTTCATCGCCATCCTGGGCGGCGCCAAGATCAGCGACAAGATTGCCGTCATCGAAAACCTGCTGACCAAGTGCGACAAGCTCATCATCGGCGGCGCGATGGCGAATACCTTTGCCAAGGCGATGGGATATCCGGTCGGCGACTCGCTGGTCGAGAACGACCGACTGGACCTCGCCCGGGAACTGCTCGCCAAATCGCAGGGCAAGTTGATCTTGCCGGTCGATTGGGTCATCGCCGACAAGTTTGAGAATGACGCCAACACGCAGGTCGTCGATGTCCGGTCCGTCCCTGACGGCTGGCGCATCATGGATATCGGCCCGCGCTCGATCGAGCTGTTCGAACAGACGCTCAAAGGGAGCAAGCTGGTCGTGTGGAACGGCCCGGTGGGCGTTTTCGAAATGCCCAAGTTCGCCGAAGGCACCTTTGCCATTGCCCGTGCGCTGGCTGTCAGCGGCGCCACCACCGTGATTGGCGGCGGCGACAGCGCCAGCGCCGTCAAAAAGGCCGGCGTGGCCAAGCAGATGACGCACGTCTCGACCGGCGGCGGCGCGAGCCTGGAGTTTCTCGAAGGCAAGGAGCTACCGGGCGTCGCGGCGCTGAACAACAAATAGCGCAACGCATCGGATGAAAAAAAGAGACCCGTTCTGTAAAGCGCAGGGCGGGTCTTGTGCTTTCCAAAGGGGATATTTGCTTTACAAAAGCGGGCGGGCGGAGTACAATGCGAGGGTAATCGGTTGCGACTATGACGGAAATCGAGCTGCTCGTCGAACTGTTCAAAGCGTACAGCCCGGAGACGGATCCCTCGCGCATCGTCCAGGCGTATGACCTCGCGCGCATCGCGCACGCCAACCAGACCCGCGCGACGGGCGACCCATACCTCATCCACTGCGTTCAAACCGCCAAAATCCTCACCGACATGTACATGGACGAGCCATCTATTGTCGCGGGGCTGTTGCACGATGTGCCCGAAGATACGACGACGACGATCGAGGCCATCCGCGAACAGTTCGGCGCCGAAGTCGCCACCCTGGTGGACGGGGTGACGAAATTGTCACAACTGCGGCTGGGGATGGAACAGGCCGAAGCCGAGTCCATGCGGAAAATGTTCCTGGCGATGGCCGATGATATCCGGGTGGTCCTGATCAAGCTGGCGGACCGCCTGCACAACATGCGGACGCTCTATGGGCTCAAGCCCGAAAAACAGATCAAGATCGCCCGCGAAACCCTCGATATTTTTGCGCCCCTCGCCAATCGCCTCGGCATTTACCACATTCGCCGCGAGCTCGAAGATCTCTCGCTCAAATACCTGGAGCCCGCTGCCTATACCGAAATCGAACAACTCCTGGCCGACGATCGCGACGACACGCACTCGTATATCAGCCAGGCTATCAGCATGCTCCGCGATCGCCTATCGCTGGACGGTCTCCAGGCCGATATTAGCGGCCGGCCCAAGCACATTTACAGCATCTATAAAAAGATGCGCGCCAAGGACCGCGACTTTTCGCATATTTACGATATTCGCGCCGTCCGCGTCATTGTCGAATCGCTCAAGGATTGTTACCTGGTGCTCGGCACCGTGCATTCTCTCTGGACTCCCATCCCGGGCGAATTCGACGATTACATCGCCAAGCCCAAAGAGAATCTCTATCGCTCCCTCCACACGGCCGTCATCGGCCCCGGCGGCAAACCGCTCGAGGTGCAGATCCGGACCCGGGAGATGCACCAGATCGCCGAATATGGCATCGCGGCGCACTGGCGCTACAAAGAACCGGGCGGCCGGCGCGACCCGAATCTCGAAGACAAGATCAACTGGATGCGCCAGTTGATGGAGTGGCGCAGCGAGATTGCCGACGCCCGCGTCTTTGTCGATTCGCTCAAGACCGATCTGTTCAAAGACCAGGTCTATGTCTTTACGCCCAAGGGGCAGATCATCGAGCTCGCCGCGGGCGCGACCCCCATTGATTTCGCGTATCACGTTCACACCGAGATCGGCCATCGCTGCCGCGGCGCCAAGGTCAACGGCAAGATCGTCTCGCTCGATTACCATATCAAGACCGGCGACCGCGTCGAAATTCTGACCACCAAACGCGGCGGCCCTTCGCGCGACTGGTTGAATCCCGGGCTCGGCCTCGTGCAGACGGCGCGCGCCCGCGAAAAAATTCGGCAGTGGTATAAAAAACAAGAGCGCGAAGCGGCTATCGCCGAAGGGCGCGAGCTGCTGGACAAGGAACTGCGGCGGCTTGGCTTGGTCCAAAAGAACCTCGAAGAGGTCGCCAAACTGTTCAACCTGAAAACGGTCGACGACCTGTGCGAGGCCATCGGGCACGCGGACATGAGCATCCAATCGATCGGGGTCAAACTGCTTGAAGCGGAACAGGCCAAAGCCCCGCCCCCGCTCGCGCCGCCCCCCGCGGAAACGGATGGCAAGCAGCGGCCCCGGCCCGCCACCGATATCGGCATGGAGATCGGCGGCGTCGGGAATCTCCTGACGCGGCTCGCGCAATGTTGTAATCCGTTGCCCGGCGACCAGATCGTCGGCTTTATCACGCGCGGCCGCGGCATTACCATCCACCGCAAAGACTGCAAGCAGGTGCTCGACATGAACGGCGAGCACGAGCGGGTGCTGGCATTGAAATGGGGCCGCCGCGACCGCGACCAGACCTACCCCGTCCAGATTCAGGTGCGCGTGTTTGACCGCGCCGGCCTGATGCACGAAATTTCGGGCATCGTCTCCGACGAAGGGGTGAACATGAGCTCTGTTGCCGCGTACTCGACGCGCGACAAGATCGTCATCATCCGCGCCACGCTCGAAATCACGAGCGCCGATCAGTTGACGCGCATCCTCAACAAAATCGACCGCCTGCCCAACGTCATCGAGGCGCGGCGAATGACCGGGTAAAACCTGAACGCGAACCCGCGGACCGGACGAGATTTCTCCTGCCGTCGAGAAATGACATACGATTGCATGATCGACTGAGGATTGGAGGAATATCCAATGTCAGACGAGACTTTGCCCAATGACTTGCTGGGCGCAACGGCTCACTGGACCGCTGCCGTACGTGCGCTCGAGAGCGCCCGCGCGGATCATCTATTCCTGGACCCCTATGCCGCGGCTTTGTCCGGCGAGGAGGGCGCCGCCTGGATGGCGCAGCGGGCTGCCGCAAGCGTTTTGCCGATGGTCGTGCGCACCCGTTTTTTTGATGACTGGTTGCAGCATATTGCGCAACAGGAGGGCATTCGCCAGATCGTACTGCTGGCCGCCGGCCTGGATACGCGCGCCTTTCGGCTGGACTGGCCTGCCGAAACATGCATCACCGAACTCGATCAACTTGCCGTTTTAGAATCCAAAGAACAGGCGCTCCGTTCCGCCGGCGCACAGCCAACCTGTGCGCGGCAGACCATCGCGGCGAATCTGGGCGTCGACTGGCAGGAACGGTTGCTTGCATCCGGATTCGATTCGCAGAAACCTTCCGGCTGGCTGCTGGAAGGTTTTCTATTTTATCTCTCGAACGAAAGCCTCGCGCGCATCCTCGACGCGGCCACACGTCTGGCCGCGCCGGGAAGCATGTTGGGCTTTGATATTGTCAACAGCGCCACATTCACCTCGCCCCTCACCAAACCCTGGATTGAAATGCAAGCCCGATCCGGCGCGCCCTGGCTGGGCATGATGGATGATCCCGTCGAATTCCTGGCCCCGCGGGATTGGCAAGCAGTCCTGACCCAACCTGGGGAACCGGAAGCGAACTATGGCCGCTGGCCGTATCCGGTTATTCCCAATGCGCGGCGTGACATGCCCCATCATTGGCTAGTGACGGCCGTAAAACGGTGAACCGTTGAGACAAACCCCAAGCGAGAAAAGCTAGCGATGGCCGAAAACCAATTCGAAGTACACGACCCAGAGACGCTCGCGCAGGCGCGGGCCGTTTTGCAAGCCTGCCGCTCGGCCGCAGAGATGCAGCAAGCGGTGGTGAATGCTGTCAAGCGCAATGAGGAATGGCGCGGCCGGCAGTGCCTCAACCTGCTGGCGCCGGAGGCCCCGACCAGCCCGACCGTCCGCGCGCTCCTGGCCTCCGAGGTGGGCAGCCGCGCGGCAGAAGGGCATGTCGGCAAGGTCAACCGCTGGTTTGCCGGGACGCAGTACATCGACGAGATCGAGGCGCTGTGCATCGAGCTGCTCAAAAAGGTCTTGCACGCCAACTATGCCGACCACCGGCTGGTCGCGAGTATGATTGGAAACCTGGCCGTTTACACGGCGCTCGCCGAGCCAGGCGATATCATCATGAGCATCCCACAACCGGTCGGGGGCCATTCCAGCAATCGCGCCGACGGCCCCGCGGGAGTGCGGGGATGCAAGATCATCGACGTGCCGTTCGATCCGGTTGAACTGGAAGTGGACCTTGACCTGTTCTGCAAAACAGCCCGGCTCATCCGCCCCAAACTGGTCGCGCTGGGCGTCTCGATGGCGCTCTTTCCCTTCCCCGTGCGCGAAATGAGCCAGGTGCTCGCCGAGTGGGGGGGCCACCTCTTTTTCGACGGCGCGCACCAGATCGGGTTGATTGCTGGCGGGCAATATCAAGACCCACTCGGAGAAGGCGCCGCCGTGCTGACCGGATCGGCCGGCAAAACGTTTAGCGGGCCACAGAGCGGCATTATCGCATGGAACGATCCTGCGTTGACCGAGCGAATCACGCACGCCATCTTTCCGGTGCTGGCTGCGACTCACCAGGTGAATCGCGTCGCCGCGCTCGCCGCCGCCGCCGCCGAGATGCTCGAATTCGGCCCGGCATACATGGCGCAAATCGTCCGCAACGCGCGGGCACTTGGGGCGGCGCTGCAGAAACGGGGCATTCCGGTGCTGGGCGCACACAAGGGCTTTACCGCAACGCACCAAGTGATCGCCGATGTGCGCTCTTTTGGCAGCGGGTTACAGGTCGCCCATCAATTGGCCCGCGCAAATATCATCGCCAACAAGAATCTAATTCCCGGCGACCGCCCCGAAGACTGGGACCGGCCGAGCGGGTTGCGGATGGGGACAATCGAAGTGACTCGTTTGGGGATGAAGGAAGAGCAGATGGAGACCATCGCGAATTTCATCGCGCGGATTCTGGTGGACAAGGCAAACCCGCAGGATGTCGTGGAAGATGTCGTCGATTTCCGCACACCCTACCAGACCCTCTATTACTGCTTCGACAACGGCTTGCCTGGCTAACGCGAATTCCTCTTGGACCGACCCTACGGGCGGTCATCTCGCGTCGCGCGGGATGGCAGAACGCGCGTGGGGTCGATTGTTTTCCGCGCTAACCCCTTGGCCTGAACAGCGCCGCACACGCCGTATGCCCGTGCAGCAGGTTCCGGCCGCCGATCGGGCCGATCTCGCCGGTGCAGAAAAAACCGGCCGCGGGCACATTCCCCAGAACCTTTTGGATGACCGCGATGTCGCCGTTCGGGTGGTCATAGAGGTGCGTGCCGCGCCCGTTGCAGGAAAAGAGGAGCGCGCCCTGCGGCGGCGCGTCGAAAATCTGCGGCATCAACACCATCTCTAAATCTTCGGTCGCCGTCTCCTGGTCTCGCACATGGAATTGGATGAGCTCGCCCTCGCGAATCTCGTCGCCGACCGACATTGCGCCGCTCCGGGGGTCTACTCCCAGAATGCCCCGTACCACAAAATCCCCACGCCCCAGAACCTGTTTTTTGCTGTCGATGGCGCGCCCGACATAGATGCCGTTTGATTCGAGCAGGTCGCGGTCCTTTTCGGAAATATCATCCGCCATGTTCTGCAACTGCTCCAACGCCGGCGCGTCCTCCAGGCTGAGCAGAATATTCCGCTCGGCCTCAGTTACCCGATAGGGACGCCCGACCGGCCGGCATCCCTGCGAGACGAGCACGTCCGCCTCAAAGGCGCCGCTCAGCACGACGCCCGCGGCCCCGCGGCCGAGGACCTGGTCGTTGAGGATGAGCGCGTTCACGCCCGGCCGGGTCGCCCCGCTTGCCATTCCGCCGACCAGCGGCACGGCGGGATAACACTCGTTAAAGGCATCCAGCACCTGCTCGATCGGCGAGGAAAAGGGATCGGCCAGCAGCAGAATGAGCCGCGGGTCGGCCGGCGCGCCGACCCGCGCATGCAGTTCCTCCGCGCCGCTCAATGTGTTTTTCCATTCAAATTGACCGATGGCAAATGGGGCCAGCTCGACCCCCGGCAAATACCCGGCCAGCAAAGTCATCGCGGAGAGGTTCTCGATTTCAGACTCGCGACCGATGACCGCTTCACAGGTGACGCCGAGGAGCACACGCGGGGAGAGTCTGGTACGCAGGTGGTCGCGGACCGTCGAGACGCGGCGACCGAAATGCGGCGAGATAAAGACCAGGGCGAGATCAATCGCCCGGTCGCCGAGTTGCCGGCGAACCTGCGCCGTGAGGTCGGCGAGCGCCGCGTCGGGCTCGAGCTCCTGCGTCGTCGCCGAAGCAAACAGCATCCTGTTATCCAACTCAACCTGTTATCGCTTCAAATGCCACCCGGATTTGCTCAGATGCCGGGACCGTAAAATTCAGCTTTTCAAAACCTATGACATGCCCCCCCTTGTCCTTCATCAGCACAACTTCGTCACCAGTCTCCTCGGCAACATACTCATCTTTTGGATCGCCGAACCATACAGTCAGAGTATTGCCGGTCCGGTCATAAAAAACTTTTATCTGCTCCATACTCGATCGCCTTCTTTAATCGCATCAGTTGGATAAGTGGTAATCAGGAAACCTTCGCCATTGAGACGGCGCGCCACTGCACATATCCATCGTCCGGGGCGTTCCTCTCTGTAAAAAAGATATACCGCAGGGTCCCTGCGGCTCTTGCGTATCTCATCGGGTTCTTGCAGAACACGCACTACCTCCGCGTCGCGCCCATGCATTATAGGATGCTTGATTGTTACAATCAACTCCCAGTATTCTTCAGTTACACGGATATCAAACCCGAGTGGCGTTGTTGCTACGAAAAGCACGGGTGTTGACATTCTCTAATACTCCCGTACGGTTTTGAAATCATAAATCCCATCCGCCCTGGGATACCGCGCCTGGCAGCTCTGGCAGGCGAGTCCCTCCGCCTGCTCGGCGATTTCCGTCGAGCTGCAGCGGGGGCAGCGCCAGAGCGCCGCGTTCACCTCCGGCGCGCCGCGCTTGGTCGCCTCCGTTTTCAAAAAGAGGCTGGGCGTAATCTGCAGGCGCGCCGTCGGGTGCTGGAGCAGGCCGTCGAGCGACGCGAGGAACGGCGCGGGGACAAGGCGTTTCAATGCGCCGATGCGAAAAGTCGAGACGGCGCGCGTATCGTGCACCTGGAACCCCGCCCCGGCCAGTTTCTGATTGATGTAATCCGGATGATAGTCGTAATTGAGCGCGACGAATTCGTAGGGGTCGAGCGAAAAGGGCGAGGCCTTGCCCGCGCGGTGACCCCGGTAATATTCGATGAGCGCCTTGAGATGCCGCTTGTTGGCATAGTCGGTGACGTACGTCCCTTGCGGTCGGACGATGCGCGCGACCTCGCCAAAGGCGCGTGGAATGTCCACGACATGATGCAGCACGCGCACCGTCACCGCAGTATCGACCGCGCTGTCCGCCAGCGGGAGCTGATAGAGGTCGGCGGCGACATAGATGAAACGCGGATCACGGCCGATGCGCTCGCGGCCCTCGCGGAGCAGGGAGCGGGAATAATCGAGCAGGATGACCTGGTCATAACCGCGATAGAGGTCGGCGAGGCGGCCAAACCCCGCGCCGATCTCGATCAGGCGCCGGCCGCGCGGGGGGAGGAGATGGCGAAGCGCGATACGCTCGGCGCGGTCCTCGTACTCGCGCCCCGGCCAAAAGGCCGTGCGCCAGGGAGAGCCTTCGTAATCGCAAATCGGGACGTCGGGTTTGCCCATAGGACTAGAACATTTATTCAGTGATTAGCACAATTGTTCCTAGAACATCTGTCGCAGTGCCACGTGAAACAATCAGGACACAGGGGCAAGTCACACGCTGCAAGCTACAGGTCGCAATCAGCGCTGCGATCCGGCGCTTGTGTCCTGCGACATGTGACCTGCGCCTATTTCGGAAGCAGGTTCTCGCGTACCATCGCGAACAACTCTTCCGCCTTGAGCTCCTTGAGCGTATAGACCGCGCCGCCCAGCTTGTCGGCCAGCATCGCGGCGAGACCCCGGTCAAAGGCCTCATGCTCGGTATTGATCACAATGGAGCGCAGGTCGCTCTTGTGAATCATCTGCGCGATGCGATGCGCCTCTTCCTGCGGCGGCAGATCGGTGATTGACACGTTCCCTGCGCCGTCGGTGACCACGATCATGAGCGGCATCACCTCCGGGTCGCGCATCCGCTCGCGAATCAGAATCTGGTGCGCGAGCAGCAGGCCGGCGCTCAACGGAGTCTTGCCGCCGACCGGAATGTCCTTGAGCGCCTTTTGCGCCAGCTCGACCGAGGAGGTAGGCGGGAGCACCGTGCGCGCCTCCTCTTTTTGAAAGACAACCAGCCCCACCCGGTCGCGCTTTTGATAGGCGTCGACCAGCAGCGACATGATCGCGCCCTTGGTGGCAATCATCCGCTCGGCCGCCGCCATCGACCACGACGCGTCGACGACAAAGAGGATCAGGTTGGCCGCACGCCGCACGCGCACCTTTTGGCGCAGGTCCTGCGTTTCGATGGCGAGCGCGACATCCTGGCGATCGCGCCGGATCTGGTGCGGCGCGGCGCTGCGAAAGGTCGCGTCAAAAGCGACATCATTCAGATCGCCGTGCATCTCGCGCGCGCGAATATACCGGCCGCGCTTGCGCTCGGTCTGCGTGCGCGAGCGCTTGCCCGCCTGGTTGCGCGCCATCTTGTCGATGGGGGTCTGGAGCTTTTGGGGCTTGAACGAGTCGCCGATGGGGACGATACGATCGGCGGGACGGGGCGACGGCCGGGGGTCGTGCCCCTGTCCCTGCGTCGATTGCTCCCCCGGCGGAGGGGTGGTATCCGGGGATTCCTGGCTACTTAGCGCTTTTTTTTTACGTCCTGGTTTTTCTCGCCGCGCGGCGCATCGGGCGCCTGGACTCCCTCGCGCGCCTTTTCCAACTGCTTTTCGAGCTGCTCAAATTTGAGCTCGACATCCTGGAACGGTTTTCGCTTGAGCCGGTGCGGTAGCGCCAGCTCGGCCGCCAGCAAAATATCCTCTTCGCTAATCGTGTCCCGTCCGGCCAGCGCGGCCTGGGCGCGCGCCGCCTTGAGGATCACCAGGTCGGCGCGGTGGCCGTCCACTTCAAGGCCGGAGGTGAGCGCGGCGATGGCGTAGAGGTCGGTTTGTGAATGCTTGACGCGCGGCAGCTTTTCGCGCGCCGCCTCAATCTCTTTCGAGATCTTGAGCTCGGCGGTCTGCCATTCGAGCACAAAGGCATTGGGGTCCTGCTCGAACGCCAGGCGCCGCTCCAGAATTTCGACGCGCTGCTCCGGGTCCGGGATGCCGCGAATCTCACAGGCGAGGCCAAAGCGGTCGAGAAGCTGTGGGCGCAGTTCCCCCTCTTCCGGGTTCATGGTGCCGACGAGCACGAACTGCGCCGGATGCTGGAACGAGATGCCCTCGCGCTCGACCACGTTCACGCCCATCGCCGCCGAATCGAGCAGCAGGTCCACCACGTGATCGTCGAGGAGGTTGACCTCGTCCACATAGAGGATGCCGCGGTTGGCGGCGGCGAGCACCCCCGGCTCGAATTTCTTTTCGCCCTTTTTAATCGCGGTCTCGATGTCCAGCGTCCCGACGACGCGGTCCTCGGTCGCGCTCACCGGCAGATCGACAAGCCGGACCTTGCGCCGCGCGACCGGAAGGGTATGCCCGCGCGCGACGCGCGCGTTGCACTCGTCACAGAGATGACTGTTGTGCGGATTGCAGGAAAAGCGGCAGTCGGCGACGACCTCGATCCCGGGGAGGAGCGCCGCGAGCGCGCGCACCGCCGTCGATTTGGCCGTGCCCCGCTCGCCGCGAATCAGCACTCCGCCGATCAAGGGGTTGATCGCGTTCAGCACCAGCGCCCGCTTCATCCGGTCCTGGCCGACAATTGCGGTAAAAGGAAAAACAGGTAGCATTCACATCACCTTCAGTGCATCCACACCGGATCGTTTCACGACGATGATGCACCAGTCTAGATGCGTAAGATTATATCACGCACGTCCGAAAATTCAAGCGGCGGTACATAGGCCGCAGGGCACAGGTTGCAAGTCGCAAGACAAGTCACAGGGCACCGGCGGCAAGTTGCTGGGCGCAAGGCTCAGGTCACAAGGACTTAACAGAAGGTCCCAGAATGCCAGCGCAATTGCGCTCGGCAGCCTGGGACCTGTACCGTGTGTCTTGTCGCCTGTAATCTGTTGCCTGTAACGTGTAACCCGCCTGCCTACTTGATCACTCGACGGTAGATCGCGTCCAGCTCTTCTTCCGAATAAAATTCGATGACGATCTTGCCGCCCTTATTGGAGCGCACCAGTTCCACCTTGGTGCCGAACGCCCGGCGGAAATCCTCTTCGATGGCGCTGGTCTCCGGGAGCACCGCATGCCCGTTCCCGTTGTGCTTGCGCGCGTTTTGGGGTGTCGCTTCCAGCGCACGCCGCACCAGCTCCTCGGTCTGCCGGACCGACAGGTTGCGCGCCACGACGATTTTGAGCATGGCCTGCATCCGCCCCTCGTCGCCGAGCTGCAAGAGCGCGCGCGCATGTCCCTCGCTGATCTGTTCGCCGGCGAGCGCCTCCTTGAGCGCGGCGGGCAGGCGCAAGAGGCGCAAAATATTTGCGACGGTCGTCCGGTCCTTGCCCACCTTGCGCGCCACCTGTTCCTGGGTCAGGCCAAAATCGTCCATCAACTGGCGATAAGCCTCGGCCTCCTCCAGCGGGTTCAGGTCGGCGCGCTGGATGTTCTCGACGAGCGCGAGCTCGAGCATCTGCTGCGGGCTGGTCCCGCGCACAATCGCGGGCACCTGCTGCAGGCCGGCCAGCTTGGCCGCGCGCCAGCGCCGTTCGCCCGCAATCAGGTGATACCGCGCGCCCGAGGGCAGGTTCACTGGCGCCGTGGTGAGCAAGAGCGGCTGCAAGACTCCGTGCTCGCGAATCGAGGCGGCCAGCTCTTCGAGCTCGCGTGAATGTACGATGTGGCGGGGCTGGCGTGGGTTCGGCTCGATCTGCGTCAGCTCCACCTGCTGCACACCGCTGTCGGTGGACGCGGGCCGTACGGGCGGCGGCGGAATGAGCGCGCCGAGTCCCCGGCCAAGACCATGTTTTGCGATTGTCATAGAACCTCCCCAAGCGACAGGTGACGCGTGATAAAAAAGCCAGGCGCACCCTGTGAATCTATAAAGCGCCCTCTTGCTAACTGCTGACCGCTAACCGTTGCTTGCTAACTGCATCCTCTGCAAAAATTCTTCGGCCAGTTGTTCGTATGCCTGGCCGCCGCGCGAGTGGCGATCGAATTTGACCAGCGGCTCGCCAAAGCTTGGCGCCTCCGCGATGCGGACATTGCGCGGGATGATTGTGCGAAAAACCTCGTCCGGAAAATTCGTCTGCACCTGCTCGACCACTTGCTGCGAGAGATTGGCGCGTCCATCGAACATTGTCATGACCAGCCCGAACAGCGTCAGGCGCGCGTTGAGTCGTTCGCGCACCAGCGCAATCGTCTGGAGCAATTGCGCCAGCCCTTCGAGCGCCAGGTATTCGCACTGAACCGGGATGAGCACGCGGTCAGCGGCGACGAGCGCGTTCACCGTGAGCAGACCCAGCGAGGGCGGGCAGTCGATAAAGATCACGTCGAACTCGTTGGTCAACGGCCGGAGGAGTTTCGAGAGTAGAAACTCGCGGCTCGCCGTGTCCGCCAGCTCGATCTCAGCGCCGGCAAGCGCCGAAGTCGAAGGGACGAGCACCAGGTTCTTGACGCGAGTCGAGACCAGGATATCGGCGAGCGACATGGATTCGAGCAGTACATCATAGATGGAACCGTTCAGCGAGAACCGGTCGATGCCCAGGCTCGAAGTCGCATTTCCCTGTGGGTCGAGATCGACGAGCAGGACCTGCCGGCCCTTATCTGCGACGAATGCCGCCAAATTCACCGCCGTGGTCGTCTTGCCGACGCCACCTTTTTGGTTGGCAAACGCATATATTGTGGTCATGGTAGCAATAGCATACAACAGCTTGTGTTAGGCTCTATTATATCTTATGTCGCGCGCGAGGGCAAGACCGCCTCCTCCGCTATGAGCGGAGGAGGCGGTAAACATCTGGTCCTGCCGGGGAGGACAAGTGAGGGGAATAGTATTAGTGGAGGTAGCGGCGGAAAAACAGGCCGACCGCGGCCAGCGCAAGGACCGCCGCACCCAGCCCTAACCCCAACAGGGGCAGGTTATCGAGTGTAGCGGCGGCGGGGACCTCGACCCTGGCAATGGGGTGCCGGGTACCGGTCCCGGTCAGTTCCACATCTTCCAGTTGATAATAATAGGTCCGGCCGGGAACCACCTGCGTGTCTGCATACGCATAGCTGCTGCCGATTACCGCATTGGCCGAGGCGGGAATGAGCGGCCCATTGATACGGACGTAGGGGCCTTCCGGGTATTCGCTGCGATAGAGGTTGAACCCGGCCGTATTGAGCTCGCTGACGGTGGTCCACTCCAGCCGCACCGGAACGGAGGCCGCGGCCGAGAAGGAACTGAGCGTCACCAGTGTAGTTTTTTCAAATACCGCCATAACCCCCCTGGGTCCGTTCATCGTTACCGAGCAGCCTGCAACTCCCGAACAGTCCCCAGACCATCCTGTAAAAGACCAGGCGGGGTCCGTAGTTGTTGCAGACAACGAGACTATTACCCCATTGTTTAGCACGGCGCTGCATATGCCGCCACAGTTAATCGGGCCGCCCGTAATTGTCCCATTTCCAGTTACAGATGTACTGAGGAAGCGACCGAATGTAGCGGTCACAGCCTTGGGACCATTCATGGTTACCGAGCAGCCTCCCGTTCCCGAACAGGCTCCGCTCCATTCCTTAAACGCCCAGCCTGGATTCTCAGTTACGGACAATGAGACGTTTACTCCATTGCTCCACACATCTTCACATGGACCAGCGGTGCAGGAATCGCCATTGGGGTCGGTCACGCTCCCACCCCCAATGATGGAGGTAGTGAGCTTGCGGCCGAACTCGGCGGTAATATTCTTAGAAAGTGTTTTGGAATTCAGGTTTGGGTGGTCAACAGGCGTAACATACGATGGATACTGGCCGCATAGATAGACGCTTCGCTAGATTTGACTTGATGCTCAAAGTCACGACTCAGCCGGCGAT
>JBAVQS010000201.1:0-9145 GCA_049694275.1 Anaerolineae bacterium
CGCACTGGCTGGCCGGCGACCTGGGCCGGGTCATAGGTCGGGTTGGACATGCGAGTGCCTCCAAATAATGATGACAGGAGAAATAAGCTGTCTCATACTATCGCACATTTTCCACCGATTGTCAACCACGATTGATTAAAGATTTGCAAGGACCAGCATGGCAAGCCCCCCGGGAATTGTTGTTGCGAGCGTTTTGTGCGAAGCAATCTGGTTTGCGCTGGCGAGATTGCCACGTCGCAAAAAGCGCTCCTCGCAATGACAGTCTACGACTGCCTAGGGGCAGTTGCTGTGGCGAAAAAGGCCCTTTTCGAGGGTTCGCATCTATGGTAGAATCGAGAATGATGGGTGGGCTCAAAGGGCCGACCCTCCGCAACACACAAGACTTGTTGTCATGTTGAGCGTAGCGAAACATCTCCGGCTCGCGTGTGGGAGAGACCTTTGCCTAGAGCGAATCCCACGTGGTTGCCGCACTGGCCGGGGCAGGCACGAGGCACAGCCCCTACAACGAGGCCGTAAATGGAATCGGAATTCGCTCTGGCTCAGGGTGACGACGATTGAGGTATATTCATGATTTCTAATGACCGCCCGGAGTCGGGCGCGCGTGGTTTCCGTTTTACGACGCTCGAAGTGATTCTGATCGCGCTCCTCGCTCTCTTGCTGGGCGGGATAGGCGGGTATGTCGGGCGCTCGCTTCTGCTCCTCCAGTCTGCGCCGGCGGCTACGGCCCCCGCCGCTTCTGCGCCGGCCGCCCCCGGTCTGGGCGCCTCTGCGCCGGCCGCGTCCCAGTCGCCGCAGTCGTCGCTTGATATGAAGCAGGTCCTGGCGATGGTGCTGGCGCGGACGCGCCATTTCAAGGGGAATCCCAATGCGCCGGTCACGATCGTCGAATTCGCCGACTTTCAGTGTCCGTTTTGCGGCCGGTTTTTCAATACGACCGAGGGGCCGCTGGAAGCGAAATACGTCACGGATGGCACGGTCCGCTTTGCTTATTTGCACCTCGCCTTTCTCGGCGATGAATCGCAGTGGGCTGCGCTCGCCAGCGAGTGCGCCGACGAGCAGGGCAAATTCTGGGAGTATCACGACAAGCTGTTCAAGAGCCAGAACGGCGAAAACCAGGGGGCCTTTGCCAAGGACAATCTGAAAAAGTTTGCCGTCGACCTCGGCCTCGACGCGGCCAAGTTCAACGACTGCTTTGATTCTGGCAAATACACCTCCATCGTCCAGGCCGAGACGCAGTTGGCGCAGCAGCTCAACATCCAGAGCACCCCGACCTTTCTGGTGAACACGACGCCGGTGCAGGGGGCTCAGCCCTACGATACCTTTGCCACCCTCATCGAGCAAGCCAAAAAAGGACAATAATAATGATAGCAGGTATCGCCGTTGCGGTGGCCATCCCTATCGCCTTTTTGCTCCTCGTGCGATGGCTGGACCTGTACGCCTCGGGAAGTTTCTGGACCGTTATCCTCTGCTTTATCTGGGGGGTCCTGGCCTTTTCAATCGTTTTTCCGATCAATGATTTCTTTATCGCCCGCCTGGGATACTGGGAGGTCGTCAAGGGGACCGCGCCGGTCGTCGAAGAGATTACCAAATCGCTCATGCTGATCTATCTGGTCCGCCGGCCCAACTTTACCTACTTTGTGGATGGCGCGATCTTTGGCTTTGCCATCGGCACCGGCTTTGCGGTCCGCGAGAATATCTTTTACCTGACCTCGACGCCCGACGTGAGCCTGATGCTGGGCTTGACCCGCGCCTTTTCCACCTCCTTGATGCACGGCAGCGCCAGCGCGCTGGTGGGGGTGGCGCTGGGCCGCCTGCGGTTTGCGCGCGGTTGGAGCCGGATCATCGCGCCGGTGGTCGGCTGGACCGCGGCGATTGCGCTCCACCTCTCGTACAACAATATCATCAACACGCAGGATGCCGGGCTCATCATCATCCTGATCGGCGTGGTCATTGGCCTGGGCGGCGTCGGCCTGAATGCCGGCTTTATCATGTGGGGCCTGCAGGAGGAAAAGCGCTGGCTGCGTGAGACGCTCAAGCTCGACGTCGGCGTCTCGTCCGGCGAGTCCTCCGTCATCCAAAAGCTGGACGATCTCTCCGAGATGCTCGTTCCCATTCGTGACCGGTTCGGCCCGGAGAAGGCCAAGCAGGTCGAGACCTTTCTCCGGCTCCAGGCGCAGCTCGGATTAAAGCGCAAGGTCCAGGCCATGAGCCCGGACGGCAAGCTGCGCGAGGAGCTCACCGTCCAGATCGCCGACATGCGCACCGAGATGGACAAGCTGCGCCGCTCCGTCGGCGTTTACTGCATGTCTTACGTCCGCTCGATTCTCCCGCCCGAGACCGAGTCCTTTTTGATCAATCTCTCGGAACGGATGGTCGTGCAAGAGCCCACGGCCAAGGGGAGCCTCTGGAACAAGATTGGCAGCCGTTTCGACGCCGACGAGTAGGGCGCACGGCCGTTCGCCCCTACAACGGCCCAAACGAGGCGAGACGTTTCACCGAAACGTCTCTACGAAATCTCCTGACGAAAGGTCTCCAATGACACGCGCGGTGACACGCGCGCCTGATACAATGATGCCAGAAATTTGAAAGGAGGAACGCCTCTATCCTTGAAACGAATTTCGCAGGTTTAAGCCATGCGCTCCGAAGGGCGGGGCGCTCGATTTGACCGATTATTCCCAAAGGAGAAGATACCATGTTTTCAAATATGACCCCTCGTAACCGGACCATGCTCGCCGTTGTCGGCGTGATCGTCGTCGTCCTCCTCATCGCCGTCGTCCTGGTCCAGACCAATTCCGGCCTGCGCGGCGCGCTCGGGCTGACGACCGGCGACCTGTCCGGCGGCCCCAGGGCAACGGCCACTCCGGCCCCCGCCGGCGGCGGCGGGTCTTGCACGGCGAGTAAATCCACCTCCGTCAAGATTGCCTGCGGGACCTCGCAGACGGTGACGACGGTGAGCACCCCGAACGGGAGCTCGGACCTGTCCTACTGCAACTTTGCGACGCTCGACGTGAGCACCTGGAAATTTGGCGGCAGCACCAGCGCGGTCAACATGACCGGCGCCAAATTCAATGGCTCGAACGTCTGCGGCGCGGATTTCACCAACGCCAACCTGACCAATGCGGCATTCTCCAGCGCGACCAACGGCAGTAAGGCCACCGTCACCGGCGCGACCTGGAGCAACACTACCTGCCCCGACGGCACGAACAGCAATAACAACGGCAACACCTGCGTCGGCCACGGGTTCTAAGATCGGTAGGGACGCACGGCCGTGCGTCCCTACGCACATGGGGACGAGCTTGAGGGCGAGCCAGCGGTTCGCCCCTACAATGACTTGACGAGGGCGAGCCAGCGGTTAGCCCTTACCAGAGACGAAATGGGCGAACTGTACGGATCAAGAGTAATCTGAAAATGACAGACTCTATTCACTCGCACGAAGACACAACTCAATCCTTCCTGATCCGGCTCTGGCAGGAACGGCCGAACGAATGGCGCGGCACGATTCGCCACGTGCAGAGTGAAGCCCAGCGCGGTTTCTCGCAGCTTGACCAGGCACTCCTCTTTGTGCGAGAGCACACGGCCGGCCGGCCGGCGACCCCCGTCCAGGAACAGGCGGCCACACCCCGGCCCTGGACGGAATGGCTGGGCCGGCGCCGGGTTCCGATGGCGTGGGCGGCCATGGGATTCGTGACGCTGATTTCGATCTGGCTCATTGCAACCAATGCTGTACCGGGAATGCCGCTGAGTGGGACGGCGGGAAACGGGGGACCTGGCGGCGAAATGTTCCTCGCCTTTGTCGCCGGGATTGTATTGGGCGGGGTAGGGGCGGGGCTGTGGTTCCGCTCCAGACGCTAAACATTATTGCGCATCCTGAATGGGATGCGCCCAAGGAGAAGAGGATCAAATGAACGCACGCAACCGAACTATGATTATTATCGCCGGCGTCATCGCCGTCCTGATCGTGCTCGCCATCGTGGTGGTCGCGGGCAACCCCGGCCTCGCCCGGAGCCTGGGCCTCACCTCGGGCGGGCTCTCCGGCACCGGTGGAACCAAACCCACGGCGACCCCGGGGGCGGCCGGCGGCGGCTCGTCTTGCACGGCGAGCAAAGCCACTTCCTACAAGATTGCCTGCGGGACCTCGCAGACTTCGACGACGGTGAGCACGCCGAACTCGAGCGGGGACCTGTCCTACTGCAACTTTGCGACGCTCGACGTGAGCACCTGGGATTTTGGCGGCAGCACAGGCTCGGTCAACATGACCGGGACCAAGTTCCAGGGCTCGAACGTCTGCGGCGCGAATTTCACCAACGCCAACCTGACCAACGCGGCATTCAGCAGCGCGACCAACGGCACGGCGGCGACGGTGACGGGCGCGACCTGGAACAACACCACCTGCCCCGACGGCACGAACAGCAACAACAACGGCAACACCTGCGTCGGCCACGGGTTCTAACGATTGTAGGGGCGGGTCTCAGACCCGCCCCTACCCAGATATGATGGCGCACCGACATGAGGGTGCGCCCAAGGAGAAGAGGAAAAAATGAACGCACGCAACCGAAATATGATTCTCGTCGCCGGTCTGATCGTCGTCCTGATCGTGGTCGCCGTCGTGGTGATCATGGGCAATCCCGGCCTCGCCCGGAGCCTGGGGCTCTCCTCAGGTGACCTCTCCGGCACCGGTGGGACCAAGCCCACGGCGACCCCGGGGGCGGCCGGCGGCGGCTCGTCTTGCACGGCGAGTAGAGCCACTTCCTACAAGATTGCCTGTGGGACCTCGCAGACTTCGACGACGGTGAGCACGCCGAACAGTGCGGACCTGTCGTACTGCAACTTTGCGACGCTTGACGTGAGCACCTGGAAATTTAGCAGCGGCGGCTCGGTCAACATGACGGGGGCCAAGTTCCAGGGCTCGAACGTCTGCGGCGCGGATTTCACCGGCGCCAACCTGACCAACGCGGCATTCAGCAGCGCGACCAACGGCACGGCGGCCATTGTGACGGGCGCGACCTGGAGCAACACCACGTGCCCCGACGGCACGAACAGCAACGCCAACGGCAACACCTGCGTCGGCCACGGGTTCTAACGCGAAGTCCATCTTGATTGATGGGCACGTAGGGGCAATCCCTTGTGGTTGCCCATAGCGGGGCGGGCACAAGGCGCCGCCCCTACAACGATCTAAATGATGAACCGCCGGTTCGCCTCTCTCTGGGGCGAACCGGCGGTTTATTCTTGCTCGTGTGTTTTATCCCTGAAACTTGTACCCGGCACCGGGCACGTTGACGATGTGCTGTGGATTAGCCGGGTCTGGTTCCAGCTTGCGGCGCAGACGCGAGATGGTCACCTTGACCACCTCATCGCCCGCATCCGATTCATATCCCCAGATCGCGGCCATGAGCTCTGGCGTGCTGATGACCACGTTCGCCTGGAGCATCAGATAGTGGAGCAGGGCGAACTCGGTGCGCGTCAGTTGTAACGGCTTGTCGCCCAGGCGCACCTCGCGTGCGCCGGGGTCGAGGCGCACGGGGCCCACGGCGAGCGGCAGGTTGGATTCGGGCGAGGGCGTCTTGCCGGCTCGCCGGAGCAGGGCCTGGACGCGCGCGGCGAGCTCGCGCGGGCGAAAGGGCTTGCTGACGAAATCATCCGCGCCCGCGCTCAGGGCGCGCACAGTGTTCTCTTCATCCCCCAGCGCCGACAGGACCAGGATGGGCATGCGGCGCGTGCGCGGCAGTTCCTCCAGGACCTGAATGCCGCTCTTTTTCGGCATGACCAGGTCGAGGATGACCAGGTCCGGCGTCTCGCTCTGAATCGCGCTCAACGCCGCCTGTCCATCGTAGGCCATCGCCACACTGTGGCCTTCGCGCTGCAGTGTATAGCGCAGCACCGCCACCAGGTCGCGGTCGTCGTCCGCTAATAGAATCTTGGCCAAGCTTTACGTTCACTTTCGGGGCAGGTTTTGCCGGGCGAATGAATTCGCGGCAACTCAGGGCAAAGCCGACCTCCGTCGGCTGGGGAAGCCAGTCTGCGGAGGCAGACTTTGCCTTGTGCGTGAGCCCCACGCCAGTTGTGGGATTGCTGCGGTTTCTAACCGCCTGTCATAGCTCGCCCCTACGCTACGCGGTCTTCTTATACTCCCTGTCCGCTGCCGCCGTCCCGCGCCATCCGTTGCGCGTGGGCCGGGCGATGACGAGCGCTTGCTTGAGCCGGGCGGCGAGGCGCTCCAGCACTTCGCGGACGCGCGCATCCTGGTAGCCGGGCGGCAGCTTGTACGCCGGCGCGAGCATTCCGCTGTTGAGCAGGCCGTCGAGCCGGGCGAGCGTCTCGGCGATTACGCTCAAGGCCGGCGTGCCCGCGCCCGCAATCAGGCTCGGTCCCTCGTCCGTCGCAAAGTTCTCGATCCAGTCGAAAAGGTCGGCGACGCTGAGGGGTGGAACATCCGCAATCACCAGGTCGAACGCCTGGCGGTCCGCCGGCCCGACGAGGAGCGCATCCAATACGGCGTTGACCTCGCGCACCGATTGCGCGGTCAGACGGAGCGCCCGCGTGAGCTGGACCAACTGCCGGTCGAGAGTATATCCCTGCGCCTCGCGGTCAAAGTTGCTCCGCACCTCGTCCCAGTGCCGGCGCAAGAGATTCAGGTAATCGACCCCGACCAGGAAATGGGTTACGTCCCATTCCTGCTGGACCGAATCCACGCGCTCGCGTTCCAGGCCGGCGCTCTCCCGCATCGCCTGGAGCTGCCCGCCCAGCGGGCCCATTTCGGAATACGGGCCGAGGACGAGCTCGAACAGGGCATCGACGCGCACGGCGCGTGGACCGCCGCTCCGGCCGAGCTCTTGCACCAGTTGATCGAGCTCAGTCTGGATGATGGCGCGGAACCCCTGAAAGGTCGCGGGATCGAGGTCTGCGCGCAGGGGTGTCAATCCATTCAACAACGGGAGGACGTGGGTGCGCGTCGCGCGCGCCCGCCGGTAGAGGCTTGCCTGCACGCCGGGCATATTTGCCAGTTCGGGTTGAGAGGCCGGCGCATCCTCCTCCGCGCTAAAGATCACGGGGAGCTCGCTCGGCGCCGGCGCTTGCCCCGGCGCCGGCTGTTGGAGCGCCCACTCGGTCACCTCCTGCCAGCAGCGAAAGAGCGCCACGTTTGCTTCATAGACCGGCTGGCGGCACTGCTCGATGCGCTGATCGACGGCATAGCACCACAGCCGCCACGCGCCATCCCGCTCGTCGCCGATGCGGTGCAGCTCGGCGAGCCCTTCATAGGATTGCAGGTAGGACCAAAAGAGCTGCGAAAAGCGGTTCCAGCGCTCGTGGCCCATCATGAGCGCGCGGGCGGGCTGATTCAACCGGTCCGAATCGGCGATGGCGGCGAGCGCTTCGTCCAGGATGCCGATGAGATCGTGCGTTGCGCCGGCGAGGGCGTTGGGCAGCGTGACATCGTCCCCTTCCGGTTTCTCGTCGACGAGGCTCAGGGCGAGCTCACTCAGGCGTTCGCGCAACTGGCGAAACTGCCGTTCGGCCTGGCGAAAGGCTATTTCCAGGGGCATGGGTTTCCTCCTTGAGATGTGTGAATGAATCCCCCCGTACTAAAGGCGCACTGTCATTCTGAGCGGAGCGAAGAATCTCAGTTGGCGATGCGAGATTGCTTCGTCGCAAAAGGCGCTCCTCGCAATGACAGTCTACAAAGGCGCTGCTCACAATGACAGTTGCTGCCATCAAACATCCCGCCGGGCGGGATGAGTATCTCAGCATGGCATTTTTGAAATTAACGATGAACGATCTGCTCAATCCGGTAGCCGTGCTCCAGGTAATCGGTCAGTTCGTCGCGGCTCGATTGGAGGTCGAGCGGCGTCGTGCCGGTGAGCGCAAAAAAGCGCATCTCGAACGCGCGCGCTGCGCCGCGCGGCAGGACGGTTGCGGGGTCATAATTTTCCCAGAACGCCGCCCAGAGCGGCTTTACCGGCGGCGGCAGACGGGTCAGGTCGAGCGCGGCGTGTCCCTCTCCATCCATTCGAATCCAGCCTGCCTGGACCGCCCGGACGAGCGGATAGAGATGCGTCTGATCCGAATCGTCAAACACATAGTGCAGTTGGACGGCGTCGTCGACGAACGTGTAATAGATCTCCCAGAGCATCGCGTCGGACGCCATCCAGGCGACCCCGTAGCGGGCGACAAGGTCGATGGGCTCGGAATAGCCGACCATCATCACGTCGTTGGGATCGAGCGTATGATCACTATAATAGTACTGAAAATAATATTCCGCAATAGCCCGTATCGATGGAAACCGCGCCGGCTGGCCTACCAGGTTCACATACCCGGAATGGGCGTTGACCCCGTAGAGGCCCGTGACGGGATCGCGATAGAGAATCAGGTTGTGGTCCGGGTCCTGGCTCCCTTCGAGGAGCACCCAGCGCGGGTCGTGCCCGTGGAGATAGTTGACCGCATAGGCAAAACAGGCGCCTTCAAAGCAGTGCGCCCGCGCCGTCTGGAGGATGCGGCGCGGCGGCATCGCGGTCTCTTCCAGGTCCGGGACCGGATGGTCCAGCGTCGGATGATCGTAATTGTAATAGATTTGTGTGTTGAGGAAATCCTGGACCTTGCCGGGATGATCGAGCGCGGCGAGGACGAGCAGTTCCTCCTCTGAGAAATCGAGGCCGAGCGCGCGGCAGCGCGCGTCCAGGCGCGCGTGCGCGGCCGGATCGACGCGCCGGCGATACAGGTCGGCCAACGCGCGAACCTGCGCCGCCGGGTCCGGCAGCGATAAGGGGTGATCGGAAGGAAAAGGACGGCTCAAGACGATTTCAGATTTCAGATTTCAGATTTTAGATTACCTGTCCTGGTGATTCCTCACAAGCGCCAGATTCCATTTGCGCTAGCGAGATTCCGAATGGAATGAGGAATGACAAACCTACCTGTCTACTTGACCGCGCGCTCGTACATCTTGACGAATTTGGCCGCGAGATTGTCCCAGTTGAGCGATTCGCGAATCTGGACGCGGCTGGCGGCGCCCTTGCGCTGGCGCAGGGCCGGATCGGACGCGAGGGTGAGAATAGCCTGCGCCAGTGCCGGCACATCCTTTTCCTCGACCAGCAAGCCGTTCACCCCTTCCTGCACCACCTGGGGCAGCCCAGCGACGCGGCTCGCAATGATC
>JBAVQS010000202.1:0-14471 GCA_049694275.1 Anaerolineae bacterium
CCCTCGGCTCGGGCAACCACAAGGGATTGCCCCTACACCAATGCCGTAAACGAAACTGGAATTCGCTCTAGGCGAATACGGGCTCGTACTCGCGCGAGCGGGCAATCAACGCCTCTTGCCGTTCGGCAGAGAGGGGCCTGAAATGCTCGCAGGCGTCGAGCACCATCGGGAGGATAGTCGTATCGCCGGCCGTACACAGAGCGGCGATATCTTGTGACAGGGCAAAGTTGACCGATTCCTGAATGTGCGGCGCGTCGTCAAAGGGGATGTACCAGGTGTTGTACTGCTTGGGCTTGTCCCCCCACAGCCCGCGGGCAATGGATTTGATAATCATTGTCCCGACATCGCGGGCGCGGCACTGGCGCACCAGCTCCTCGGCGTCGCGCCGGTAATCCGGGTTGGCGTAGAGGGTTGCGTTGATGGGAAAGAGGACCGAATCAAAATCAAAGCGGCGGAGCGCCTCCAGGTAGATCGACGGGGCGGCGAGCCCGTGGCCGGTAATCCCGATATAGCGCGTCAACCCGGCCTTTTGCGCCTCGATCACGGCTTCCAGCCCGCCCCCCGGCGCAGTGAGCTGGTCCAGTTCGGCCATGGTGTTGACGGCGTGGAGCTGATAGAGATCAAAGGATTTGACGCGCAGCCGTTCGAGCGAGCGGCGTATCTCGGCGGCCGCCCCGGCGCGGGTACGCTCCATCGTCTTGCATCCCAGGAAAAAGCGGCTGCGCTCGCGCTCCATCCACGGCCCGATCCGCTCCTCGGCGATGCCATAGGACGGCGCCACGTCGATGTGGTTAATACCGGCGGCAATGACCGTTTCCATCGTCGCATCCGCATCGGCCTGGGAAATATCCCAAAAGGCCGCACCGCCAAAGACGGCGACGGTGCTTTGGTGTCCGGTGCGTCCAAAACGTCTTGTTTTCATTTTTCCCCCTACCAGGCAAAGGCTTCCGGGGCCTGGCCCCCGGGGCCCGGCCAAATTTCGTCGAGCCGTTTCAAGCTCTCTTCAGAGAATTTGATTTCGAGCGCGCGCAGGCTGCCGGTCAACTGCTCCACGTCGCGCGGGCCGATGATCGGCGCGGTGACGCCGGGACGCGAGAGGAGCCACGCGAGGGTGACATCGGCGGGCTTGTCGCCCAGCTCACGGCAAAAGGCCTCGTAAGCCTCGACCTGGGGCCGGTGCTTGGTCAATGCCTTTTGCACGCCCTCGCTCGCGCGGCGTCCCGTGCTCGCCTTTTCCAGCACACCGCCAAGCAGGCCGCCCGCGAGCGGGCTCCACGGAATCAGGCCCAGACCATAGGAGCGAGCGGCAGGAAGAATTTCGAGCTCGATCATGCGGTCCTTGAGATTGTAGAGGCTCTGCTCGCAGACGAGCCCCATGAAATGGCGCGACTGGGCGGCGCCCTGGGCCTGGGCGATGTGCCACCCGGCAAAGTTGCTGCTGCCGACATAGAGAACCTTGCCCGCCTGGACAAGCTGTTCCATCGCCTGCCAGATCTCTTCCCAGGGGGACTCGCGGTCGATATGGTGCATCTGGTAGAGATCGATATGGTCGGTCTGCATGCGGCGCAGGCTTTCGTCACAGGCGCGGCGGACGTGATAGGCGGAGAGCCGCGATTCGTTCGGCCAGTCGCCCATCTTGCCGTAGACTTTGGTGGCAAGGACCACCTTTTCGCGGCGGCCGCCGCCCTGCGCCAGCCAGCGTCCGACAATCTGTTCGGTAACCCCTTCCCCCTTGCGCCACCCATAGACGTTGGCGGTGTCGAAAAAGTTGATGCCCAGCTCCAGCGCCTTGTCCATAACGGCAAAGCCGTCGGCCTCACTGGTCTGAGGGCCAAAGTTCATCGTGCCCAGGCAGAGTCGGCTGACCAACAGCCCGGTGCGCCCGAGACGTACATATTCCATCGCTCGCTCCTTTGCGTGTTATTCTTCCTGCTTGTCGACCGCGTGATCGTCAAGGTAGAGAATTGCCTTGACGATGTCCTTCGTCACCTTGATTGCACGAATCCGATTCTTGTGCTTGACGCCGATAATATAATGCGTATCCGTTTCGTCCATGAGCGACACGCGATCCGTCAAATTCTCCTTGTGCACAGGTACGCCCAAATACGCCAAGAGCCCGATTCCCTCCTTATCACCGGCCAGTTGCACATCGACCGGGATTCCCATGCCGACGGGATCCACCTCTCCCAACATTCCAAGCGACTGACCATAGATGCGCCTGGAATAATAATAGAGCTGTGCAACAAAGGATAGAAACCCGGTCAGAATGGCCTCAATGACGAGGATCGCCATTTCAGGACTCGCCGAACCGGCCAAAGGGACTCGGATGACCACCGCAACTGGGAAGACGCTCGTGCTGGCGCTGAGAATAACCCAGGCCACCAACGCGGTTCTGCCGCGCATCCAAACGCCATGACGCGTCCAGAGCCAAAGCAAAACGACGGAAACAAGCACCGAAAACAGCATCGCGCCCTGCAATAAATAAAAATCTAACGGCGCCACCAAGAAACCAATTACGCCGGCCAACAAGAGGATCGCCACATAGTTGAGAAAAAAGGTCAGGCCCACAGCCAAATACTTGACGCGCACGATCTGGTATTCGGTGAGTCCGTATCGGGATAGATAGAGATTGACCACCAGGCCACCAATGACGTACAAGAGCGCGAGGGCGACCCCAAAGGTGCTGATGAGAAATTGCAGAAACTCCATAAGCCAGCCTCTCGAATTCACTGGACGCGCAAAGGCGTCCAGGTTTGTCCCTGATCGAGCGAGCGCAATACAATCGGCATGCCATGCGTCTGCATGACGCGCACATAAAGGGTCAAGCCCTGCGGTCCCGTTCCCGAGGCGAGCACGGTCAACCACGAATAACCGGCAAAGTTGTGTACCATCTCCCAGGTCACGCTGTTGACGTCGGATACGGCCGGATTGAGCGTGCGCCACAATTCCCAGTGGTCCTTGTTAAACACGCTTACATAGAGCGCGCCCGTTTGCCCGTCAATCGTCATGCCGGTGTCAATCTGGCTATCGTTCAACGGGGCCGGCATGCTGGTCCAATTGCCGCTCGCCGTCCCGCGTCGCAGGTAGGTGCCCGCGTATTTGGGAACAATGATCGCATACAGGGTATCGGAATTGCGCGGGTCAATTCCTACGTCGGCAACCCCGCTGAAATGAACGAGGCCGTTGGCAGCGGAATGCCAGGTCACGCCGCCGTCGTTGCTCATACTCACCGGGCTCGCCGGGTCGCCATTCGTCGCGGCCCAGAGGGTCTGCGGATGCCCATAGACGATGGCAACCATGTTCAGATCCACAGAAGAGAGCTGCTTCCACGCGCCGTCGGTCCAGCGATAGAGACCCCGACAGGTGCTGAGATAGAGCGCGCCGGCGCTTGCATAATCCATATTCAGCCGGCGAACACAAGCCGGCTCGACGGGGAACGCCGAGAGGGTCGGGGTCCAGCTTGCGCCAGCGTCATCGCTCTGCACGACGGACAATGCCGCCGCCGGATTGACATCATCCGCTAAAGCGGCAATGAGCGCATAGAGCCGCGACGGTTGGCCGGGGCCAACGAGGAGGGTGCGAACATACCACTGCCGGCCGTCGGCGCTCGTCTGCTCCGGGAGCGGCGTCAGGGTCACACGCGTCGGGGCGGGACCTGAACGTGTGGGGGATACAGTCGCCGGTGGGCGCGTCGGGGTCGCGGTGGGGCTAGCCACAATGGCGGTAGCGGTTGGGGATTCCGGCGACGGAGCAATCTGTGTTGCGGTCGCCGGTAGCTCGCCGACCGTTGTAGGCACAGCGGAGACCAGGGTGGCCGTTGCCTCCTGCACCCTTGTCGGCGCGATAGGGACCGGAGTCGCCGTACAGCCTACAACAAAAAGGACCAAAAAGAGATACAGAGAGTGAATCTTCATCGCCTATCTCTTACGTCGGGTGAACAGCATGGCCAAGAGGAAAAAGGTCGAGGCGGGCCAAACCCAGGCGAGGTCGCCCGGGCCGCCCGGGCCGGTGCGCGCCTCGGTCCGCTGAATATGAATCAAGGCATAATCGCGCGTCGCGGCATCCAATTCGGCATCGCTCATGTTGACCGGGTCGAGCCCGGCCGCGCGGCCGGCAAAACCGCTTGCAATAATCACCTCGCGAAGGAGCGATATGCGGTTGGGGCTATCCGAAATGTCTTGAGCGACACCGCCCCACCATCCATCCGGCAGCCAGACCTCGACCTGCGGATTCTTTTTGAGATTGCGATACCAGTCCGAGATGCGGCCAAAGCCGGCGGTGCAATAGATCTCCCCGTTGACAATCGCATAGTTCACGGGCGTGCGATGCTTGGCCCCGGTCTTGCGGCCGGTATGGGTCAGGACCATGATGCGGCCGCCCGTCGAGGGGCTCGAATTCAACCACTCGCCCAGGCCGAGACGAAACAGGGTGAGCATGAAGCGGTTGACATATTTGAATCCCTGCCGCAGCCTTTCATCGCTACCTGACAAGATCGGTGCATTCATGGGCATTCCTCCTTGAGCCTCATTGTAGCACGAGTTACAGTTATCTGTGCCTGTATCGTCCGGGGGACAAGTCAAAACCCGGTCAAATTCCGGTATCAAAAACGTTGGACTTGTACCCGTGGCTAACTTGCAGGGTCTCGGTCCAATCGCGGAGGCGAGGTTGAACGAGCCGGGAATTGAAAGGCGGGTGGGACGATTGGTCCCACCCGCGCATGGATACAAAACCCGGTCAGGTAATTGGGGCTTATTGCACTACGAGGCTGCCGGTCATGCCCTGATCGGCATGCCCGGGGACATCGCAGGTGATTGGATACGTGCCAGCCTTGGCGGGGGCCGTAAAGGTAACTTTGGTGGTCTGGCCGACATCGGCGCGGATGTTCACATTCGCGTCCTTGACGACGAACGTGTGCGCGCTTTGGCCTTTATTCACAAAAGTGACATTGACCGTCTGGCCGGCCTTGGCATTGATTGTCGCCGGGTCAAACTTGAAATCGGTGCCGGTAATGGTCACGTCCACGGTGCTGCTCCCGCTGCTGCTGCTTCCGCCGCCGCAAGCGACGGCCAGCGCGGCAACCGCGACAAGCATCAACACCAGGACCATGAATTTCTTACTAAACATACTTTTCCTCCTCTTTCGTCTGCACGCATCCAGGCGTGCAAACCAGTATAATTTTTTGCCATTTCATCTCTCTTGACGGTCGGACGGTTCGTGCATTAGGTTACCCGGCGCCGCTGCGTCTGGTGGGCCGGGAAAGAGCGATGAATGGCTTGTGAGAACCGTCACTAATTATACGCCAAAAATCCCGAATTGTCTTTCTTCCACCAGCTTGCAACCCCCAGGAGTGAAAAGAAAACATCCTGCGGGCGCGCCCAGCCGAGCAACGGGATGAGCGACGACTGAGGCTGGATATTCTTGGGTGGACGATGAGAAACCAGGAAGCGAACGGCCTTGCTCGCGGTCATGTTTCCCGCCGCATCGTAGGCCTTGACCATGACGGTATGCGTTTCGGTATAACCGCCCGTATCGCGAATCGCGCCAAAGCCATTCGGGAAGGTCACGATAGCGCGAGCGCCCTTCCTGGTCACCGGCGTGCTCACGGTCGTGGTGATGGTTTTGCTCTGGTCGTCGGTGCTCGCATAGGTATACGGAATTGTCGCCGCAGAGGAGAGCGTCGCCGAGAGCGGATCGCTCATCGTGATGTTCCACTTGAAGGAAAAGGGCGCGACCTTGCTGGTACCGATCTGGAGCTGGTCGAGAAAGAAATCGACCTTGCCCATGGATAGATTATCGCGCGCGTCGGCGTCGATGCTCACCCATTCGTCATCTTCGAGCAAATACTGCTTGTCATCCCAGGGATTGATGAGCGAGACCGTTGGCGGCTTGTTGTCCATCGTCACCTGCGCGGTCGAGGTGTGCGGTCCGCCGCCGTGGTCTACCGCCGTCAACTGGATCGTATAGAGTCCATTGTCCGTGGTGTTCCAGGTCGCCAGCGTGCCGTTATCGACCGGGCCGCTGCCGCCGCCAATGCTCTGCCATTGGGTTGGGTCGAGGCCTGCGCCGACCGCCACCTGCCACTCTTTCAGGTCCGAAATCTTGGCATTGCCGACAATATTGACCGCCCCATGGATATAGGAATAGGGCGCCGGCGAAAGGATCGCCAGGTCGCCGCCGGCCGTGCTCGCAGCATAGGTGGTATCGAAATCGGTCGGAGCTTGCGGCTGGTTGGTCTGTTTCACCCAATCTTGCGCCTCCGGGGGGTAAACCGGAAAGACTTTGGTATCGACCTGGTCGGGCGGGTCAAAGGCCGTGGCAAGCTTGCCATTCGGTCTAAAGATGCGAAACGTCTGCCAGATATTGTCACGCTGTTTGGGCTCTTTCCCCTTGATAAACAGCTCCTTGACCACCTGCGGGCATTCCGGCGTCGGCAACAGCCCACTGGTCGCGCAGACATCGACGTGCGACATGCCCGGCGGCTCGACGAATGGATGCACCGGCACGTTCTGATGGATATGCTCCATCAGGTCGTGCCAGATGGGCGCGGCGCCGGTGATGCCGGAGATGTGCTCCATCTCAGAGTTATCTGAATTACCCACCCAGACGCCGACTGCGTAATCGGGCGTATAGCCAATGGTCCAGTTATCGCGCCAGGCGGACGTTGTGCCGGTCTTGACCGCGGCAGGCCGCGTCAGCTTGAGCACACTGTTGACGCCAAAGCCGGGGGCGCGGGCATTGTTGTCCGATAGAACATCGGTGATTAGATACGATTGCTGTGGAGTGACAATCTGATCCACTTGCGGTTTGGTATATTCTTCGAGCGTCTTGCCATCTGCATCGACCACCTTGAGCACGGAAACCGGATTCAGCTTGCGCATGCCGGTTTGGTACTGCGCGGGAAGCACCGGCTGCCCCGCCATGATGCCGCCATTCGCCAGGACCGAATAGGCATAGGTCATGTCCAGGAGATAGACCTCGCCGCCGCCGAGCGTCAAGGCCAGCCCATAGTGGTCATTGTTCAAGGTCGTGATGCCCAGGGCATGCGCCATATCGAGCGTATTGCGAATGCCGGCCGCATTGAGAACTTTGACTGCGGGGATATTGAACGAGGACGCCAGGGCGACACGCAGGCGCACCGGGCCATGATACTTGCGATCATAGTTCTCGGGCACATAGGGCGGATTGGGTGGGTCGTCGAACGCGGTCCGCACGTCATACACGGCCGTTCCGGGCGAGATCGGCTGCCCATCCAGCCCCCCTTTGGAAAAGGCGGTCAGATAGCTAAACATCTTGAACGAGGAGCCGGGTTGGCGCGCCGAAGTGGCGATGTTGACCTGGCCATCAATCGCGCGGTTGAAATAATCCACCGACCCGACCATCGCCATAATCTCCCCTGTGCCGGGGCGAATGACGACGACAGAAGCATTGGTCACATTGCGCTTGTCTTTGGTCAGGTTGGTCACCTGATCGCGGGCGATCTGTTCGGCCGTCTGCTGCATATCGTAATCGAGCGTGGTATAGACCTTGAGCCCGCCCTTGTTGACAATGTCGGGACCATATTTGTCTTCCAGGTACTTGCGGACATAAAAGACAAAATGGGGCGCCTTGATGTCAAACTGTTTCTGAACGATGACAATCTTTTCGTTCTTGGCCTGTTGCGCCTGCCGGTCGGTGATATACCCCTCGATGACCATACGGTCGAGCGTAATGTCGCGGCGCTGTTTGGCCAGGTCCGGATTATCGATCGGGTTGAGCGCCGGATATTCGGGAATGGCGGCCAGGGTTGCGGCTTCGGAAATATCAATCTCGCTGACGTGCTTGCCAAAATACGCCTCGGAGGCCGCCTCAACGCCATACGCGAAATTGCCGTAATAGACCGTATTGAGATACCATTCGAGGATTTGCTGCTTGCTATAATGGTTCGTCAACTCGCGCGCCCAGATGATCTCTTTGAGCTTGAGGTCGACGTTGGTCCGGCTATCGGTCTCGCGTTGCGGGATCAGCACTTTTTTGACCAACTGCTGGGTCAGAGTCGACGCGCCCTGCAGGGGCTGGTTTCGCAACATGTTGAGCGCGGCGCGCCCCAGACCGACATAATCGACGCCTTCGTTCGTCCAGAAGGTCTTGTCTTCGAGCGCGATGGTTGCATTCTTCATCGTATCCGGCATCCGGGCAAGCGGAACGATGGTGCGATCACCGCCATTCGGGTCGATCAGCTCATAGAGAACGGTCTGGCCGGTGCGGTCATAGATCTTGGTGGTCTTGAATTGTTGCGAGGTCTGACGATTGAGGGCCCCGATGTCGAGCTGGGCTGCAACACTGTTATAATAAGAGAATCCGAGCGCGACGGCGCCCAGGATCGAGGCGACAACAACGGCGAGAGCGCCAAAAAAGCTCAAGCCAAAAAAGCCGAAGATAAACTGAGGGAGATTGGTCTTGTTATGTTTTTCGGTGCGAATGCGGCGACGCCGCAGATAGATCGGACGAGAACCCACGCGCATTACTCCTATGCTCCGGGCTGGCAATCGAGCGGAGATCCCAGACGAGCGGCCAGAGTTTACCACCGATTAGCGAAATAGTCGAATGGCCGGCCATTCAAAGGGCGCAATACTCGGGATATCGTGGAGACGACCATGGAAGAGATCAGAACTTTTATCGCGGTTGAACTGAGCGACAACGTCAAACAGGCGCTGCGGGAGGCGCAAAAGCAGCTCAAGAACGCGCCGGGGGCGTCCGCCGTGCGGTGGGTTGCGCCCGAGAACATGCACCTGACGCTCAAATTCCTGGGCAACGTGTCGCGAACGCGGATCGACGAATTGGCTGGCGCGCTGACAGAGGCAGTTGTTGGGACCGCGCCCTTTGTACTGACGGCCGAGGGGCTGGGATGTTTCCCCAACATACGGCGACCGAACGTGGTCTGGGTGGGGTTGGCGGGGGACGTGACACGCCTCGTGGCCCTGGCCGGGCGGATTGAGGATGCACTCGCAGGCCGAGGGATCGCACGCGAGGACAGACCCTTTTCGCCACATCTCACCCTGGGCCGCGTCAATCACGACGCTCACCCGTCAGATCGCGCCGCGCTGGGCGATGCGATTCAGAAATTTCCGCGCGCCCTATATGGGACAACGCCGGTCGCGGCCGTGCACCTGGTCCAGAGCGATCTGACACCCAGTGGATCGGTATATACGATCCTGCGAACCGCACAACTCCGTGACCAATCTTGATACGACACAGTTAGTACCAGTAAAAGGTCCACTCGGGGCTAGGCGCTCCCAGGTGAAGCGTGGGGGCTGAACAGGTCGAAGGGAGCGCGACATTCGTTTCGGCGATGTTGACGTGCCAGTGAAACGTGCGGTCAAGCTGCCAGGAATCATCATAATAAGAAGATGGCAACAGGATGCTGTTTGATTGCCCCCAGCCACACCAGCTTGCAAACTGATTGTTCCGATCTTTGAAATCGACCTGGATGCGGAACCAGTCATGCTCGCGCAACGGCGCCATACCATGAAAAGAGAGAGCAATCCGTTTATGCGGACCATAGACCGGCTGGCCGTCGGCCGGGCTCTCCAAAACCGGCGCCGGCAGGGATGGCGCGGCAAGGGTCGGGAATAAGGGCGGCACGACGGGCGACGGGCCGAGCGTCGCGGTGGCCGTTGGTGTTGGCGCGAGAGTAGGCGCCCGGGTATCGGTCGGCGATGGACGCGGGGTATCGGTTTCTGTCGCCGGCGCGGGTATGGTTTCAGTCGGGGTTGCTGTAATGATCACCACGATTGGCGTATGGGTGACAGTTGCAGTCGGCTTGGGAGCAGTCGATAGAGCCAGCGATTGGACCCAGACGGGCCGATTGACCCCCACATAGATCACGAGGGCCAGCAAGGCGAGCCCCAGGCCATAGACCAGGAGAACAGGACGCCAGTAGAAACGCCGGGGATCGTGATCACAATGCGGGCAGGTGAGCGCATTTGCCGGAATGCGCCGGCCGCAATAGCTGCAACGAATGCGAAGGATGTGAAGCGGTTGTTCGGCGCCACATGCAGGACAGATGCGGACGCGCGGGGATAGACGCTTGGCGCATTTCGGGCAACGCACACTGATTGCGCTCATGCCCGCATTGTAAACGAAAAAGGGGCGGGACACAAATGTCCCGCCCCTTCAATATCCCGTTACGGCGAAAAGGCAGATTTGCCGGACAAAAGGTGTTGCACATCCCCATAAGAAACAAAGAGGATGAACACAATCAGGACAACAAACCCGATGAGATGAACGATCCCTTCGACGCGCGCATCCACTTTGCGCCCGCCGCGGAGCACTTCCAGGATGACAAAGGCAAGCCTTCCACCGTCCAGCCCTGGGAAGGGGAGGAGATTGAGAATCGCCAGGTTTAGACCAAGGTTCGCAAAAAGTGATACGATAAAGGGCAAACCGCCGATTGGGGTCCCCTCCTGGACTGCCTGATAGATGCGAATCGGCCCCCCCACTCCGGTATCCGTTCCATGGGCAATTCCATTCGCAATACCGACAAAGGCGCGCGGCAGAAGGCTTACGGCAAAAGCCATCTGGCTACCCGCTTCGCTTGCAGCTTGCGGGAGGTTCAAATAAGGAGCAAGAGTCAACCCGAGAGTAGCTTGCTGGGAATCCACATGCTCCGGGATTTTGACCTTGAGGGTTATAGGGCGGCTATCGCGCACGACGACGACCGGCAAAATAGTCGGCACAAGCGAGTTCGCCTGGATATATTTGGCTAACTCGTCGATGGTCGGCTGGTGCAGGAAAAAGGTATTGCCCGGCGCATACAGTTCAAAAGCGCCCACGCGCGCCAGGCCGTCGCCGGGCTTGATGCCAATCTGTTCGGCGAGCGATCCCGGCGCGACCGCTGTGACCGGTTGGCCAATCGCCTGGTTAATCTGAACCCCCAGTAAACAGCTACCGTCTGACTGCGCCTGCGGCGCAATGGTTAACGTGAGGTTCTGCAACCCACCTTTCGGGTCGGGGCGCTGGACGCCAACCTGTACCGGCTTGCCGCAGTTCGCCTTGAGCTGGTCGAGCATCGCGGGGCGATTGTCCTGAATATTGACCCCATTGACTGAGACGATCGTATCGCCAGCCTGAACGCCCGCCTGGGCGGCCGGCATATCCGTTTGTGCGGCAAGAACCTGCGTCGTCGCGCCGACAACGGGGTGCGGCAGCCCCATCGTAAGCGCAAGGAAAGTGAGGTACGCCAGGATGAAATTCATGGTCACGCCGGCGACCAGAACAATCGTGCGCTGCCATGCCGGCTTGGCCGCGAGGGCATTGGGCGCAGTGGGATCATCTTCGCCGCTCATTCGCACGAATCCGCCGATGGGAAGCGCATTCAGAGTGAAAATGGTGCCGTGGTCGACATTCTGGACCCGGCTGGCAAAGCTTTCGACCGCCTCGTCGGCCGGAATCAAGTCGAGCCCGGTCAAGACCTTGCGGTTTTCGCCAGACTCGGTCTTGTAGCGAACGTAATCGCCCGCTTTCAGTTCTTCCGGCAGTTTGAAATTACGCGGAACAGCGATCCTTTCCCCTTGAATTTCAATCCATCCCCCCATCCGCCAAAAGACAAAGAGGCGCGGCGGGAGACCAATGCCAAATTCGGGCGCTTCAACGCCAAAGCGCTTGGCGGTGGCGAAATGGCCAAACTCGTGGACCACTACCAGAATACCGAGGATCAATATAAAGAGAACAGCCGATGTCAAAATGGACAACATGAATCTAGGATTTCCTTTCACCCCATACGGCGAAGTGGACTCTTATTATATCACGTGGGGACATGTTCGCCCTAGAAAAGGTGATTCTCGACGACATGCGCCGGACCACCAGCGCCGCTCACAATCACCTGCTGGACCCCCTCCAGCGAGCGCACGTTATTTGCGACAACCTCGGCATCTTTGCCTTCGCAGATGAGATGCACATTGGGTCCCGCATCCAGCGTGAAATAGACCGGCAGCCCCTGCTCACGCCAGGCCCGCGCAGCCTCTATGACGCGAACCATCTCGGGCGACCAGTAATAGACGGGCGGGTGCGAGGTCATGGCGATGACGTGAAGCTCGGTCGCCTCTGCCTCAATATCCGGCCCGAGCGCGGCGAGATCGCGAGAGAGAATGGCGCGCTTGGCGCGATGAAAGCGCCCGGGGAGGCGGCTGATGCGCTCGCCCATAAAGGGGCTGGTGGTCGCCACCAGATGACCTTCGGATGAGCCCACCCGCTTGGGTTTGTCCGTCACAATCACAACCACATCGCGCAGATCCCAGTAATCGGCGGGGGCAATCGAACGGGCAAACGACGTCGCACTCGACATGGAGGCGATCCACTCGACAAAGCCGCCGGGAATCGACCGACAGGCCGAGCCCGAGCCGTGCCGTGCCAGGACAGAGAGCGCAATCTCACTCAATTCAAGACCGGCGGCGCGGGTTGCCGCTAGCGAAAGCGCCGCAAAACCGGCGGCGCTTGAAGCGAGCCCCGTACTGGCAGGGAAATTCAACCGCGAGGCGACCCGGGCGTGCGCAGTGATTTTGGCCTCGGCGCGAACCCGGTCGAGTTGAGCGCTGATCCGGTTGCGGGCCGTATCCGCGACCTCCATATCGTTGATCGAAATCTTGTCTTCACCCAAGAGGTCGTCAAACTGGACCGTCGTTTCCGCCGTCAACGCCTCCAGATTCATCGACAGGGAATCATTCAAGGGCAGGCGCAACGCTTGGTCCCGGTTGCCCCAGTATTTGATGAACGCAATATTGGAATAGCTTTTTGCAGTTGCTTTTCGGTTTGCCATAGTAATCATCTACCTCGTTGTATTCAGATTCTAGGGATAGTTTACCACGCGCGGGCGGAAGGTCAAATAGGGAAAAGGAGGTTTTGCTTAACACTGTTTGACGTTAGAATACACAGGGAATATACTATCGATGATTGCGACGGCTTTCGGAGGAAAGTTCACATGATAAATCAGATTATTCTAAATCTTCCCAGCGAAACGCTATTAGCTCTAAAGGTTGGACCGGAAACGGCAGGCGATGAAGTGCGGATGGCTGCGGCAGTCAAGTTTTTCGAGCTAGGGCGATTATCATCGGGCGCAGCCGCACAATTAGCGGGAGTGCCGCGCACCGTTTTTCTCTCGCGCCTGGCGGATTACGGCGTGGACACGTTCAAACTGACGGAAGAGGAATTGGCAAAGGAGACGCGGATTGGCTGAGGTGATTTGCAACACCTCCCCACTGCAATATCTCCATCAATTGGGATTGCTTCATCTCTTGCCAGCACTGGTTGAGCAGGTAATTGTCCCTCCAGCAGTGGTAGACGAACTCGAGGTAGGACGAGCAGCGGGAGTCAATTTGCCAGATATCACCATTTTAGATTGGGTCGTGATTCGACGTCCAGTGGGCGAAGTGGCCTTACCGCTTATTGCTGATCTTGGCCCCGGCGAAACCGAAGTGCTGATGCTCGCGTTGGAATTACGCGATTCAATTGTCATCTTGGATGATGGATTGGCACGACAGGTCGCCGAGACACGTGGAATTCGCTACACTGGTACGCTGGGGATTCTACTAGATGCGAAGCGCAAAGGTCTTGTCCCAAGAATTGCTATCCTATTGGATCAACTTCAATCCCTGCGGTTTCGGCTTGCGCCGCAAACGCGAGCGGCAATTCTGAAGTTGGCTAACGAGGCGTGACTTAACATAGACCGGTCAAAGAATTCAAAGGCCCTCGCCATCAGTTTACGCTCTGCACGTAGAGATTAGCCATGGATAACAAATCTTCGCAATCCTCAAAGGGCGGTTGTCAAATTAGTCAATTGACACGCAGAAATCTCTTGGATAAGCTTGGCATTCTAGGCCGGTTTTCCCATCAGCAGTTCTGGGGCCGTCTCGAAATGATCACCTTTTTGAAACGCATATGGCCACTAGAACAAATGCCATCTACGGATTCTCGATTTGAAACTGCTGAGGGCGATATCTGGCAACACATGGTAAATAATGATGATTGGGATTTGGACTATTTATTTGACTATTTGGGATTAACAGGCGGAAATGACGACGAGTTTTTGCGTTTCTTGGAAGAGGTCACTCATCCAGTAGTGAGGCTTCCACCAGAACAAGACGAATTCGTGGCATTTATTAACAAGCACCTGACTAAAGATGGCTTTGAATTACAGCCGCGCGATCAAATTTCTGGATATCCGATATATCGCGGGGTAAAGCTCGGCTCGTCTGGAGTAGCACAGAACGTTAAGAATCTAATCTTTGCAGCAGATGGACCCAAACCCGAAATAGTTCTAGATGACTCTATCAGCAACAATATTCGGGTGGTTAAGAACAAAGAGCATTGCCTGATTCACTTACAAATTTCGGTTTAACCTGATTTTGTGATTGGCTTGAGCTTGAATGGCAACAAGCGCGCTTTGAACGGGGGTAATCGATCAATGTCGGTCGAGACACAGCGTTTCAACCAGCGGA
>JBAVQS010000203.1:0-18481 GCA_049694275.1 Anaerolineae bacterium
ATCTTGGCATCGCGCATCCACTTTTCGACCGGATACTCGCGGGTATAACCCACACCCCCAAGGATCTGGACCGCATCCGTCGTGACCTTCATCGCCGTATCGGCGGCAAACAACTTGGCCATGGAGGCCTCCTTGTTTTGCGGCTGTCCCTGGTCGAGGAGCCACGCCGAGCGCCAGGTGAGCAGGCGCGATGCGTCAATCGCAGTCGCCATATCGGCCAGCATAAAGCTGATCGCCTGGAACTTGGCAATCTGTCGTCCGAACTGTTCGCGCTGGGTGGAATAGTCGAGCGCATATTCGAACGCGGCGCGAGCGACGCCGACGGCCAATGCGGCCACCTCGGGGCGCGTGTGTTCAAAGGTCTTCATCGCGACGACAAAACCTTCGCCTTCTTCGCCCAGTCGGTTCTCGTCCGGGACAAAGACGTCATCAAAGATCACCTGCGCAGTGGTCGAGGCGCGAATGCCCATCTTGCGTTCTTTCCGGCCAGACTTGACCCCCATCTCTTTTTCGACGATAAAGGCGCAAATCCCATCCGCGCCGAGGCTCGGATCCAGCGTGGCAAAAACGGTGTAGATGTCGGCAAGGCCGCCGTTCGTGATGAACTGTTTGGTGCCGTTCAGCACATAGCCGCCGTCCACCTTTTTCGCACTCGTTCGCAGCGAGGAGACATCCGACCCGGCATTCGGCTCAGTAATGGCGTACGCGCCCAGCTTGAGCTTGCTCGTATCGGCAAGCCGACCGAGATACTTTTTCTTTTGCGCATCGGTGCCGGCAACCAGGATCGGCGTGGCGCAGAGGCCGGTTCCGCCGATGGCAGTGGCGATGCCCGCACACCCCCAGGCCAACTCTTCGGAAATGAGCACCGCCGTCATGGCGCTTGTCGCGCCGGCCCCCCCACACTCTTCAGGGAAGGCATAGCTCATTAGCCCAAGCTTGTGCGCCTTTTCGACGACCGGCCAGGGAAACTCTTCCTTTTCATCGTACTCGGCTGCAACCGGGCGGATCTCGTTCTCTGCAAAATCATGGGCTAATTCCTGAAACTGTCGCTGCTCTTCGGACAGTTCAAAGCTTATGCCCATCTGTTGCGCTGTCTGTTCCATTTCAGTGAGCATCTCAATCTCCTTTATCCGCACTCCTGGCAGGCCGCCGGGAATGCGGCAATCGCGTTTACGCTGTCTTCAAACGACATAAAAGAACCCATCCTCATCCATTCGCGCTCTAATGCTCGTCACCAGCCACCCCTCGTAAAATCTCTTGTTCGCTTCATTCTGGCGATTCCAATAACTTTTGAAAACCGACGCGCCCTGCAAGGCTAATGCGCCCACCCCGCCGATGGGCAAAATTCGGCCAGGAAAATCCGAATCGACGATTCGCGCCGCGATCCCCGGCACAGGCAAGCCAATGCTCCCGGCCTTGCGCACACCGTGAATTGGGTTGGCGTGCGTGAGTCCCACCGCCTCGGCAATCCCGAACGTCTCGACCAACTGCCCACCATTCGCCTCAAATAACGCATGGACCTCATCGGCTACCGGTCCACTCCCGCCGAGATAGACCTGAATCGAGTGCAAGTTGTGTTTGGCGACCAGTGGGTTGTGTACCAGCGACGCGTAAAACGAAGGGATGCCCGGCAACACGGTTGGGCGGTACTTGTCAATCGCAGCCAGCGCATGCGCGAGGTCGAATTTCGGGAGCAAAATCAACGCCCCACCCCCCAATACATGGGTCAGCAATGCAACTAACATCCCGTAAGGCTCGAAAAAAGGACTGATACAAAGCGCTGCTTCGCGTCCCGGGATGGCTTCGGGCCGCCAGGCCGCGCTGGACAAACAGGCGGAAACGATGTTGCGGTGTGTCAGAATGGCGCCCAGCGGGGCGCCATTTGATCCCCGCGTGTATTGCAGCAGCGCGGCATCGTCGGGCGCGAGCGAAACCTGCGGGCGAACGTCGGGCGAGTGCTGTAACATCAGACGGAACGAATAATCGCGGCGGTCAAGCGATACCCGGAAGCCCTCTTGCTTTTCCTGTGCCAAGGTAAAGAATAGGTGCGCGAGCGGGTGGAAATATTCCTTGATATGTGTGGTAACCACCCGCGTGACATGCGTATTGGCCTGGACCTGCTTGACCGTAGGATAGTACTTGCTCATCGTCACCACCGTCTCGGCCGCGCAGTCGATCAGGTGTGACTCGATCTCGGCAGAGGAGCTGAGGGGATCCAGGGCAACGGCGATGGCGCCCATCTTGAGCACCCCAAAATAGGCGATCACAAATTGGGGCGAGTTGGGCAAGAGGAGCGCGACCCGGTCTCCTTTCTGAACGCCCATTGCGCGGAGGCCGTTTGCAAAGCGGTTGGCCAGGCGCTCCAGATCGCGAAAAGACAGGCGCCGTTCATAGAGATTACGGCCAACCGCCGCGGGCAAGATCGTGGCCGGGCGATTGGGGAAACGGGCCGCGCTCTGCTCGAGGAGGTGATGCAGCAGCATCCCTTCCGGATAAGGAATATCCTCAGGCACGCCCGCTTCATAGGATTTCAGCCACGGTTTGTCCATTGCCAGTCTCATCAAATCGCAGATTACAGGTTGCAAGTTACGCGTAGGTTGCGACTTGCCAGCGACCCCCTACGCCGCAGCAGCCGGGGTCTCGACTGTCCCCTTGGCCTTGGCCGCCGCCTCTTCGAGCTGGGCCGTGCTCATCCCCCTCGGATCGTATTCGGCGACGTTTTTGATATTGCCATCCTTGTCGATGGAAAAGATCACGACCGGCTTTTCAACTCCGTACATCTTGTAGACCTCTTGCTTTGGGTCATACACAACCGGGCATTTGAGGCCGTACTGGGCGAGGAACGCCTTGGCCATGGCAATACTGGGCAGCTTGCGCGACATGATGACTATCTCCACGTCGTTGCGCACCTTGTTATAAACACCGGCGGTCACCTTGGTCTGCACGGGATTCACCTGGTCCGGGCCAAAGACGAGGACGAGGGGCTTGTTCCCCTTGAGATTCTCTAGATGAAATTCGGGTCCGGTGAGATTCTGGCCCTTGAACGTAGGCGCCATCTGTCCCGTTTCCAAAAGTGCCATTGTTATGCCTCCTGAGATTTGAGAACTTTGGGTCTGGATTTTTTCCTGCTCGAGCCGCGCAGAGGGTAAGGCGACATCACCCCCTGGGCAACGAGGTTGTAAAAAATGGCGGAGATATCCCGCGCGTTGAGCTTACCCTCAGGTGAATACCATTGATAAATCCAGTTGCACATCCCGACAATCGCATGCGCGGTCATCGTCACATCCACCGCGCGGAATTCGCCGGAGCGCACGCCCTCCGCGAGAATCGCCTCGAGCAGTTCGGCTTGGTGCTCCGCTTCGTCGTGAATGCGTGCGCGGAGTCGCTGGTTGAGGAAATGTTGTTCGTGAATATAGACGTGGAATAATTCAAGCTGTTCGCTCAGGGCGACGACGTGGCTCTCGATCGCACGCCGCAGTTTTTCATCCGGCGGTAAGGGCTCGGCGACGATGGCGCTCAACTGGGCCGTAAAAGCGCCGATAAAGCGCTCATACAACGCCGTGAGCAGATCCTCTTTGCTGGAAACATAGTAATAGAGGCTGCCCTTTTGCATCCCGACCTCATCCGCCAGGTCCTGCATCGACGCGGCGTGATACCCTTTCTCCCGAAAGATTCTCAGGGCCGCGGCAAGGATTTCCGCCTGTTTGTCCTGCCCGTTTTTAGGTCGAGCCACGTTAGCCCCCTGCTCCCTTGACGTCCACTGGCGCATTCAATACATGAGGAAACCGATTTATAATTATTCTACCTACCGTTCGGTAGAATAATTATACTTCAATCAAGACCCATGTCAATGCTACGTTCGCGCAAAGAAGAAGGGGGTAGGAGCGATGAAGTTCGCCGCCTACCCCACAGCAGGGCGAAAAGGGGTACGCTGAGCGCTAGACCGTTTCTTTTCGAAGTTCCTCAACCTTGGCCGTCAGAATGCTGATCTTTTCATTCAACGCTTCAATGTCCGCCTTGGAGGGGATGTTCATCCGGTCATAGACGCGATCCATCCCCTTCTCTACGCGCTTTTCGGCGCCCTTGCGACGCTTGGCGGTGACTTCCTTGACGAGCTTGCGCGCATCCTTTTCGGCAATCTCGCCGCGTTTGACGAGGCGGTTCACAAAATCCTCGAGCTCATCCTGGGCAAGACCGACAGCGCCAACTGACGCCAGCATGACCTTGCGGGTCGCCTCGAGCAGGCGATTGCGCTCCTCTTCGTCCTTGGCTTCCAGCTCTTCGAGCTCTTCAATTTCGGGGTGTTTCTTGGGCATGGTAAAATCCTCCTGTTAGAATCATTTGGGCGTATGCGCCGCTTGAGCGGCGTCTTTAACGCACTGCGTCATAACCCATTATAACGCAGTGCGTCATATTTGTCAAGGGGTTGAAGGCACCCTTTCCCCCAATTTTACCCATGAGCATTTGCCCCTTTTTCCCATCAATGCTATAATAGCGCGCCTTTAGAAACAAAATAAAAACCCGGTGCAGTGATGCACTTTACCTTTCTGTCCCGTTCTGAGCCAGCCCTTCGAAGAGCCCGCTGGCCGGACGAGGGCAAACCCAGAGGAAGGAGACTCTTTTGCCTAGCTACGAATTGACTTATATCCTGCGTCCGTTGGATGACGCAGCCCTCGTAACGGTCAACGAACGCGTCAACACCATGATCGCCTCAACCGGCGGTGAGATTGTCGCCCGCAACGACTGGGGCAAACGCCGCTTTGCTTATCCCATCAAAAAACTCAACGAAGGATTCTACTCCTCTCTTCAGCTCAATCTGCCGACCACGGCTGTTCGCACCATCGAGCGCGCGCTCCAGTTGAATGACGATGTGCTGCGCTATCTCGTCGTTCGTGTAGAAGAACACCCGACAGCGCCAGTAACGGAGGCCCAAAAGGAGACTACATGACGCGCGGTCTCAACAAAGTCATGATTATCGGCAACCTCGGTCGCGATCCGGAAATGCGGTACACGCCGAGCGGTAAACCCGTGACTTCATTTAGCGTCGCCGTCTCGCGCTCGTGGGTCAAACCCGAAGGTGAGCGCACTGAAACAACCGATTGGTTTAATGTGGTCGCGTGGGGACGCCTCGCCGAGATCTGTAGCCAGTACCTTACCAAAGGCTCCTTGGTCTATGTCGAGGGCCGGCTCGAGACCCGCAGTTGGGAAGCCGAGAACGGACAAAAGCACTTTCGCACTGAGGTCGTCGCCAGCGATGTCAATATTCTCGACAAGCGCGGTCGCGGCGCCGAGGAAGGCGCTGGCACCGACGCACACATTTCCGAAACGGAGAGCGCCAATCCGGGTGGTTCGGAAGAACCACCTATCTAAGAGGAGAAATTTTCTGTAGACATGGATAATCAGCAACCTGTTACCCCACAGCCTGCGAGCCGGGAAGGCCAGGCCCCGCGTCCGCCCCGCCCCCCCTACGCCGAGCGCGGCCCGCGGCCCGACCGGGGCCCGCAGGGCGAAGGGCGCGAGGGTGGTCGCGGCGGCAATCGCCGTTTTGGACCGCCCATCCGCCGCGTATGCGCTTTTTGTAAGGACCCGAACAAGCAGATCGATTACAAGAACGGCGATATGCTCCGGCGTTATCTAACCGAGCGCGGTAAGATTCGCCCGCGCCGCAAGATCGGCACCTGCGCCCGTCACCAGCGCCAGCTTTCGCTCGCCATCAAACAGGCGCGCCATCTGGCCCTGCTCCCGTACGCCCCCGAGCATATCCGCGGAGACAAATAGCTCCATCCTTGGAAGGGGCCGCCCACGTGGCGCCCCTTTGGAAGGCGCCATTTTCTGGAACGTGATAACCCGCGTGGGGCACGGCTGACCGTGCCCCTTATCTTGTAAAATCCTAGAGAGAACGGTTCATGGCTAAAAAAGGGAAAAAAGGTTCCACCATCGAGACGCGCAAGCAGGTCCATATGCGCGAACGCGAACGCGAGCGGCAGCGGACGATCTTCATCGTCCTTGGTATTATCGCCGCGCTCGTCGTCGTCATCTTTGCCATCCCCTATGCCTACATCTACTGGATTCGCCCCTCCACACAGCAGAATGAAAAGATTGCCACGGTCAATGGGACGGACATTATCGTCAAGGATTACCAAGCCCGTCTCCGTTACGAATCCAGTAATCAGATGGCGCGCATCCAGCAGTACATCAATGTACTACAGCAGATTGATCCCAAAGATCCGACGATGGGCCAGCTCGCGCAGTACTATCAACAGCAACTGCAATCGGAAGAGAGCAACCTGATCTCGCTGCCCAATTCCGTGCTCGAAACGATGATCGACGACGAAATCGTCAAGCAAGAGGCGGTCAAGCGCGGCATTACGATTTCCCCGCAAGAGATCGATCAGGAAGTCGAGCTGCAGGTCAAATCGGGTCTCGGGTATACTCGCCCGACTGATACGCCAACCCCAGGTCCTTCACCGACAAATACCGACACGCCCACGATCACTCTGACGCCGACCAATACGCCAACGCCCACCTGGTCCCCGACCGCTACGCCAACGCTCAGCCAGACGCTCACTGCTACGCCGACGGAAGGCCCAACGGACACGCCCGAGCCGACGCAGACGCCGCTTAACCCACAAGCGTATGCCACCGAACTGAGCAAGTTTGGGGATACGCTCACCAAAGCGAATACGAACATGGACGTCTATCGCAAGGTGGTCGAGGCGCAGATCTGGCGCCGCAAGTTGAACGTCGTCCTCGGCGCAGAGGTCAAGACAACTGAGGATGCAGTGCATGCGCGCCATATCCTGATCGCCGTCACCGACGCGCAGGGCGCGGTCGATTTCGCCAAATCGCTCGACAAGGCCAACCAAATCGAGACGCGGCTCAAGAATGGCGAGGATTTCGCCAAGGTCGCCCAGGAAGTATCGGACGATCCGGGAAGTAAAGCCAAGGGCGGAGACCTCGGCTGGTTTGGTCGCGGCCAGATGGTCCAGGTATTTGAAGATGCGGCCTTTAGCCAGGCCGTGAATGTGATCGGCGATCCAGTCAAGTCCGATTATGGCTATCACATCATCCAGGTGCTGGAAAAAGACCCCAATCATCTAATGGACGAGCAGACCCTCTCCCAGAAACGGTCCAGCGCGCTCAACGACTGGCTAACCAAAACCCGCACCGATCTATCGAACAGCACCCCGAGCAAAATCACACGCAATTTCTCGATCGACTATGTCCCGGCGGACGTCAAGAAGCTGATCGCCGTCCCGACGCCAACACAATAAGCGACATCTCTCCGCTGACGCAAAAACGGCCCCTGACACTGTTCGTGTCAGGGGCCGTTCACGTCTCACGCGTCAAATCAAGCTATTTCACCGCATCTGCAATCGCCTGCAGGCACTCGGCATTACGCAAATAATCATGCGAGGCGGGCGGCAGTGACGCGACGGTGACGTACACATCGCGGGGCCGGTACCCCGGGATTGGAAAATAAGGCCCGACCACGTTCGACACCGGATCAGGTGGGTTATAGAAATTCAGCCACTCCCCAACATTCTTGGACGTAATGGCCCCCAGCTCCGGCCCGCGCAGCCCCAGCCGACGGATGATCGCCAGTGGGCTGCCCATCGTCATAAAGGTCGAGATCTTGTACCGGTCACCCACGGCCTTGAGCGCATCAAACGCCACGAGCGTTCCCAGGCTATGGCTCGCAATCACTAACGTGTCCCCTTGCTGCGCCGCTTTGTCCAGCCCGTCACACATCCGCGCCTGGATCCGATTATATACATCCGGGTTGAACAGATACCCCGCGATCTCATTCGCCTCCGTAGCGACCAACTCGCCGATAAACGTCGGGGAGATCGAGAGCGTCGTCACCTGATCCATCGGCGGCTGAGCGCCCATCGTCGCCTGTACCTGCATGGCAAATTGCATTTTGAATTGTTGCACGGCCGGCGGCTCGGCGACAAGCGGCGGCTCGTCCCCAAAGCTAAACGCGATCACTCCAGGCGGCGAGCCGACATTCGCAATATCTGCATAATAGACCGGCACCGCGAGCGGCTCGTACCCCAACCGCAACGCTACCTCGGCCAGTGGATCGACAGCATAGTTCGGCCCCTGCTTGCCCGCGCCATGCACAAACACGATTACCTTTGCCATGTGGCCTCCTTACTCTCCAATAAGGAACCGATGCGTCGCCCGCATACACATATCCTGAACCGCCGTCAGCCCCGCGGCCTGCGCAGCGGCTGCGGCCGCTTCATTGACGATCCCTTCCTGCATCCACACCACCTTGGCCCCGATCTTGATTGCCTGATCGACAACCAGCGGAACCTCCTCCGCGCGCATAAAGATCTCGACCACGTCCACCTTTTCGGGAATGGAAAGGAGATCGGGATAGGCCTTCATCCCCGCAATCTCGGTCGCCTTTGGATTCACCGGAATCACGTTATACCCATGCGCCCGCAGATATAACGGCACCTGCTGGCTGGGCCGCTCCGGATTACTCGACATACCCACAACTGCGACCGTCTTGTTCTCTTTCAAAATCTTTCGAATTTCGTCTTTGGTCATCTTGGTCATTCCTTCAATGATATTCCACAATTTCGACTGGCAACTATTGTCTCGCCGGCAGCATCACCCTAAAGCACGTCTCGCCCGGCCGCGATTGCACAGTAATCTGCCCGTGATGCCGTACCGTCACAATGTTAAACGAGATGTGCAATCCCAAACCTGTCCCCTTCCCGATCGGCTTTGTTGTAAAGAATGGATCGAAAATATGTGGCAGAACCGCCGGCGGAATCCCTGGCCCATTATCACAGATCTCCACCACCACCCGGCCCGCGCTCTCTGTATCTCCTTCTCTCCCTTCCCCAACACCTTCCAGGAAAGTACGAATTCTGATCTCCCCCTTCCCTCCCATCGCGTCGATCGCATTGTCGACAATATTCGTCCACACCTGGTTCAGCTCGCTCGCATACGCCTCGATGCGCGGCAGGTCACGCGCATACTCGCGATTGACCGTCACCCCCTGTTTGAGCTTGAAATGCATAATGATAAGCGTATCCTCAAGCCCTTTGTGAATATCCACTTCTTGCACCGGCGCCTGATCCAAATAGACGTAGGACTTGATTGCGCCCACGATCGTCGAAATCCGCTCGGTGCTCGACGCGATCTCTGTCATCAACGCCTGTGCATTTCCCCGCGCCGCCAGCCACGCGAGCAGCGCCTTGACCTGATCTGCGCGCAAGGTCGCCGCCAGCGATTGCAACCGGGCGCGGCTAAACCCCAGCCCGACCAGTTGCGGTGCGACCGACCACGCTTCGTCCACCCCCTGCCCTTCCAACCATACCTGCATCTCGCTCTCCAGATCCGCGCGTTCGAGCGGATCCACCATCACCCTGGCCCCATCTCCCGCAGCCCGCGCCTCAGCATCCCACGCGCTCCATCGCGCCAGCACCATTGGCTCCAATGTGCCCTCCAGCCGCTCGACCGTCTCGACCTCGGTCGCCAGCTGTTTCGCAGCCCGCCGCGCTGCCGCCGCCGGGTTATTCAGTTCGTGCGCAATCCCTGCCGCCAGCGTTCCGAGCGACGCCATCTTTTCACTCTGCCGCAGCATCACCTCGGTATTGCGCAGCCGTCCAATCACTGTCTTGAGAATCGACCGGATTGCATTCGGGCTCCACGCCAGCAGCCGATTGAACGACTCCCGGTCAATCTTGAGCAGCCGGCACTCGGTCGCCGCTCGCACCGTCGCCGTCCGGGGCTCGTTATCCAGCAGCGCAATCTCGCCAATCACATCGCCCGCCGACCGCCGCGCCAGCAACACCGCGCCAGTCTCGCCCTTTTTCGTAATCTCCAAATCCCCCGCCAGCGCCACATACATGGCATCGGCCGGGTCCCCTTCACACATCAGCAACGCGCCCGGCGCAATCGTCACCTCCTGTCCCATCTCGATCAGGCGCGCGAGCTCCTCATCTGCCAATCCCTCAAACAAAGCAAGATGCCGCAAAAAATCCCGGATAGTTACATCATCAACGAGTGCCATATTCGAATAGAAGGCTAGACGCTCTTGAGATACTCTTTAATCATACTCACCGCGACGCCCCCTTCTCCTGCCGCCGAAGCCACCCGGTGAGGCGTCCCCTGGCGGATATCGCCCGCCGCGAAAATCCCTGGCACGTTCGTCTCCAACATGTAGGGCTCGCGCGGCAGCATCCACTCTTTCGGCAGCGCTCCATCGACCCGCAACTGCGACCCTGTCAGAACGGATCCTTTCGCATCGCGCTTGACCAGGTCCGCGACGTAATCGCTCCGCGGAACTACGCCAATAAACACAAACATCCCCTGCCCTTCGAGCCGCTCATCCACTCCCGTCACGGTATCGTGCACCGTCACCGCTTCCAGGTGGTCCTTGCCATGCAACGCCGCCAGGTCATTATTCAACCGGATCTCGATATTTGGAATCTCATGCAGGTGCTCAGTCAAGTATGTCGCCGTCGTCAATTCGCCGCGCACGAGCATCGTCACCTTGCGAGCGAACTGCGACAGGAATATCGCCGCCTGCCCCGCCGAATTCGCGCCGCCGACCACGAATACATCCTGCCCCTTGAAATATATCGCCTCGGTGTACGCCGCGCCGTAGTAAATTCCCTTCCCCGTTAGCTCGGCCGCGCCCGGCATCTTCATCATGTGAAAGGTCGCGCCCGTCGCGAGCAGCACCGACTTGGCAACAATCTCCAGCCCGTCGGCCATCTGCAGAATGCGATACGGGTCCTGCACCTTGATGTGCTTGACCTCGCAGGTGGACAACAACTCGGCGCCAAACTTGCGGGCCTGCGCCAGCGCCCGGTGCGTCAGCTCCGCGCCTGACAGCCCCGCAGGAAATCCCAAATAGTTCTCGATCTTGGGGCTGCTCCCTGCCTGTCCCCCCGGCGCCTCGCGCTCCGCCACCACCACGCTCAACCCCTCCGACGCGGCAAACACCGTCGCCGCCAGCCCCGCCGGTCCCGCGCCAATGATCGCCAGGTCGTACACTGTTCGCGCCGGTTTTGTCTGCAAGCCCAGCTTGTCTGCAAGCTGGTGCGTACTCGGCTCGACCAGAACGCCGCCGTCCGGGAAAAAGATCACCGGGATTCGGGCCCCGCCGCCGGTCGCCCCCTCCACCATCATCCGCGCCTTGTTGTCCGCCTCCACGTCGAGGAACTGGTACGGAATCTGGTAGCGCGCGAGGAAATCTTTCAATTCGTGCGTTTTTAATGACCACAAGGTCCCGGCCACGCGAATCCCCTCGTACGGCAGGCGCACGTTCGCGCGCCACGCGCCCAGCAGATCGTCCAGCACCGGATAGAGCCGCTCTTCGGGCGGGTCCCACGGCTTGAGCAGATAATAATCCAGCCCCACCTTGTTGATGCTGCTAATCGCCGCCTCGGTATCCGCGTACGCCGTCAGTAATACCTTTTTCGCTTCGGGGAACACGGCGCGCGCCTTGTCAAGAAATTCCGTTCCCGTCATCTGCGGCATCCGCTGGTCCACCAGGAACAGCGCCACCGTCTCGCCGCGCCCCTGCAAGCGGGTCGCCACGTCGAGCGCCGTCGCGCCCGAATCTGCCTTGACGATCCGATAATCCTTGCCATAGCGCGGGCGCAGGTCCCGCTCCACTGCATTCAACACTGTCGGTTCATCATCCACAATCAAAATCGCCGGATTTGCCATCAATCACCTCTCCCCCCTATCGTCAGGGGGTGCAAACTACTCTCTCCCCACTCATCCCATTCTACCACTTGGCCCAACTCGCGCGCAATAGGTGTCGGTAGAAATCTGTGATTGGGGGAATTAGGGATTTGAAATTCAAAATTAAAGCCCGTCCCAGCATTCGCTGGGCGCGGGCCTTGACCTGCATCTATCCCCATCCAACTCACGGTTTTATCCACTGACTGGTCCCAATAATCGCGTTTATCTTGTTCTCCAACTCTGTCAGCTTTTTCGGCGTAGACTGATCGGCAATATAGTGCACAATTGTTTTGCTTCGACCGTCGATTGCCCAGGAGGTAGTTACAATAGGCCAATCGGTATATGCTATTTCCGAATAGTAATCAGCTAACGAAAAGTAATCTGCCTCTTGAAATGCTGTCACCAATGCTTGTACTTGGTCGGGCGTGATCGTCGTCGTGATAGAGTTCGTCATCCCAAACCGTGGTTTTCTGTTGAATACGACCATGCCATCACCGTTGACCATCAGATCATAGCCAGGGCCGGTAGCGAGTCCCGGATTCCAGTCGAGAGTGATTTTCAACTGCTTCCAGGCAACGGTCGGCGTCGGAGGGACAGGGGTCGGAGCGGGCGTTGCTATAGCTGCAGGTAGAACCACGTCCGAATTGCACCCTATCAAAAGGAAGAGGAGAATCGAGGCTATCACCATTTCTTGCCAGCCACTTCGCAAGCCCATGATTGACTCCTATTGTGCGAGCACAAGGTTACTTGACACTTGCGCGGAAATTAGAGTTCCCTCAGTTCCCTCAGCTCTCTATTTCGCAATCCTCACGGCCCCGCCACTTGCACATACCAGATATCTCCGCCCGCTGCAAATGCCACATGTGCATTCTCCGCGCTATCCACCGCCAGCGCCGGCTTGCTCGCATTTCTCATTCCTTCTGACACCACGACCGGGGCCAACAAATTCTTTTTCAGATAAATCCGACCGCTGGCTTGCCATGTCACATACACATTCTGCCCTGCCGTCACCGCGACGCGCGGCGTATCTCCTTTAGCGATATTCACCTGCCGCGCCCAGGCCAATCCATTCCACACTCGCTCACGCACCAGCCCCAGGCTCGTCGCAACCCAGGCTACATAGAGTTGCCCGCCGCGATAGGCCGCCGCCGGCCAATAGGCATAATAATCGGTGCTCGGCTGTGGTAGTTGCACCACCCCACTTGCTGTCACCTTTGCCGCGCGCAAGCCCGGCGCCTTCCCGGCCGGTTGAGAAGTATGGTCCACCCATACCGCATACACCTCTCCCGCCTCCCCCGCCACGAGCGCCGGGTGACGCGTCACGCTTCCTCCCTGCGACACCACAAAACTCGGCCCGCCGAGCTGCTGCACCACGAGATAGCTTCGCCGGCTACTATTATGCACCCAGCGTGCCAGCCAGACCCGCCCATCGGTCGACTGAACGCCGACCGGACCTTCCGACCCCGCATAATCGCCCCCGGCGATCAACTGCGGCGCAGACCACGCGGCTCCGGACCAGTCGCTGCGGAATATCGACTCGGGCCCTCCCACCGTCTCTGGGTACACCACTGACGACGCCGTCCCCACCGGGAACAACCACGGCTCGCTCGACGCCGCCGCGCTATTCGAAATATTCACCGCCAGCCCAAACACTCCCGCCTGCTCCACGCGCGCCACGATATCCGATTGCGCTACACCATTCTTCAAAACATCCTGCGCCCACGCCACAAACACATCCCCGTTCCCCGCGCACTCAATGCTCGGGTTCCGCTCCACCGCGCCATCGCGTGTCAGGTTCACCAATGTCAGCGCCGGTGCGCCAAGCGCAACCCCTGCACCGGCTGTCAGGAGCGCTGATACAAGCGCAATCGCTATGAGCATCAAGATGAGTTTACGCACAGTCGCATCCTCTTTCAAGCCAGAATTCCAAAATGCAAACCTACTTGGCCGGCTGGGGGACAAGCACTTTATAGTCGGAATATCCTCACTTCCACTTGGCGTTCCCCCGCCATCATCCAACTCTCAATTCCTAGTATTACTACGAGACTTCGTATTACTACGAGACTTTGCGTTTTTTCGGCTTTCGCGCATGACGATGACGTTTGAGCGTCTGTTTGCGATGCGAACAATAGGCAACGTGATTGCGCCGTTGGCAATATTCTACTTCGGCCAGTGCGGTTTCAATATCCGCATCATCGCCGTGCAACGCACTGGCGACCAAGCGGCGGGCTTGGGCAATCGTCAGGGCTGGCGTTTTTTTTGAAATGGTGTTGCAGACGGACCAATGCCAGGTGCGTCATGAAACTTTGGGCCATGTGATGATACCAGCCATCCCAACTGCGCACTTCATACTGATCCAAGCCGATTTCGCTTTTGCCTTCTTCCAATGTGGTTTCCACCGGCCAGCGCCAGCCACTCAGTTGGGCCAAAATGCGCGGCGCACACGCGGTGGGCGCATTACTCAAGTAAAACTTGAGGCCGGAGTCCTCCGCCAATCCGCGGCGGAGGACCAACCAGACCCGCGGCCCAGGCAAGCGGTCGCGCACCGTGGTTACGCGCAAAAAAGCGAACTCGGCCACCATTGGACCTTTGCTGCCCTCTTTGATCACATACCGCGTCCAGCGATGTGCGGGCAACCGGGTCGCCACCGTTTGCACTTCCTGAGCGCGCGGGGTTGTGAGCACCACACGGAGCCGTGGCGGTTTAGCCGTGTGGCGGTGGCGTGGCGGCAGTTCGACCTGCGGAGTCCGCAGCCAGATGCGCGTATTGCAGGGAATTTCGGCCAGATACCACTTGTCGAGGGCCGCCACCCCGTCCAAAAAAGCTGGATTTCGCCCAAAATATTCGTCGGCGGTGACCCAGCGAAAGGGCACAACGGCGCGTTTCACCAAGTCTTGCAACATCGCCAATGCCAATTCGGGTTCGGTTTGAAACGAAATTTCATCGGGGATGCCACATTGTGCCCACCGATTGCGTGCCTCCGCTTCAAACCATTCCTCTGGCAGATACAAGCGCCCATCCAGATACGCATGGCCCTGCGGCGTGGCGTAAATCAAAAAGGTCCCTTCCTGACAATTCGCCACCTTCCCCAAGGCGCCGCAATATTGTCGCGCCACGCCCGCCGAATGGATGCCTTGCTTGGGGAAGCCGCTGCCATCCACAATCACGACGCCATCCGGGTCGCCGAGGGTCTCAGCCACCAAATCTTGCACGCGATGCACGATCTTGTTCGCTGGCCAGGTCCCGGCCCCGATAAATTGTTGCAGCCCACGCACTTGGTTGGGATCATCGCCGAGCAACGCCAAGACCATCGGCTCGATCGTTTTGCGTTCGAGATTGGACAGTTGCCCACACAGATAAAAGCGCGACCAGTAGTATTGCTCACGCCGTTGAAAGCACGAATGAAACAAGCGATGATAATCCAAAATCATCTCACCCATGGCTTCGACCAAGCGTGGTGTTAATCGCTCAGTTGGCTTGTAAGCGCTGGGCGGACGGATATTCGCACCGCGATACGACCGTTTCGCAGATTTGCTCATGGCGACCTCGACGGAAAGATGTCGCCAACGAGTATATCATTCAAAGTCTCGTAGTAATACGAAATCTCGTAGTAATACTAGGTCGAGGCCGCCGACGCGGATGGGTCCACCGGCTTGAGATCCTCGGGCGGAATCCCCTTGTTTGACTCGGCAATCATCTCTTTGCTCGCCGGCGCTCCGCAGTTCGGACATGCGAACTTGGTTTCCGAGGGGATATACGCGCGCCCACACGCCGGGCATTTCACCGCCACCGGTTTCGGCGGCGCCACCGGCACTTCGTGTACCACCTCGTGCGTCACTTCCCGCGTCACCTCGTGCGAGCCCAGGTTCACAAACAGTGGTCCCGCGAGATTGGGTCCATAGCCTCCGCTTGGCGGCGAATAGGAACCGCTGCTCACCGTATTTGTTCCCCCAGTGAACACGCCACCCACCGCGTTCGCGACCCCGTCCACCACGCCGCCCTTGGAGCTCGACGAGCCGCTCGACCCCGACGATTTGGAAGAACTGGAACTGGAGCTTGAGCTCGATTTACTCCCGCCCATTTCGCCGAGCACCAGGAATAGCACGGCAATAATCACCACCGAGGCAAGCGTAATAAACACCACAATCGCCGTATCGCGCAGCGCCTTGCCCAGATCGTACAGCTCGTACCCATAGGCAAAAAGGAACACGCCCCCAATGTAAAAGGGCGCGAGGATGAGCATCAGCGTGATCCCCTGCCCCTGGTCCATCGTCCCATCCAGAAACGCCCGATAGGCAATAAAAATAATCAGCGCCAGCGATGCCAGCGCCACCAGCCCCCCCGGAATCAACAAATAGAGCGGTTTCCCCGGCTTGGCATCATCATAGTGGTGATCCACCACATTCGCGCTCCGCTGCCGCAACTGGAGCGCCCCCGGTCGTGTGTCGGCCATAACCTCATCCTCCCAAGAGTGAGTCAAAATACGTTACCAGTCTATTCATGAATTCAGAGCATGTCAATCCCGTTCCCCATTCAGCCCCCCATTCATCTCTGCTCTGCCCGGTGGTGCGAGCAAGCTGAGTTTTCCTCCTCGAGGACCCACGTATTCCAACGCTAAAACAGCGTGGGTTGAACCGGCGCATCCCGCCCTGTCGCCTCGACCGCGTGCCCGCGAATCACTTCTGCCAGATCATCCAGGTCAATCGCCGCCGGATCGTCTTCCAACCGCCGCGCCTCTGTTTTGAGTAACCCATCAGTCCCCGGACTCCCCGGCACGGCATAGACCAATCGCCCCTGCTTGCGCGACCGCGCCGCCGTATCCAGGCTCCCGCTCTTGGTCCCCGCCTCTACCACAATCACCGCCCGGCTCAATCCGCTCGTGATCCGGTCACGCGCCATCAACTGCGGACCACGCGGCGGCGCGTTCGGCGGAAACTCTGACAACAGCGCGCCCCGATTCGCAATCCGCTCCGCCAATTCCAGATTCTCACGTGGGTGAATCACCCGGATTCCCGACCCGAGCACCGCCAGCGTACGCCCTCCCTCCGCGTCCAGCGCCCCCACATGCGCAGCCGTATCAATTCCCAACGCCAACCCACTCACCACCGTCAGCCCCCGCTCTGCTAACCCACCGGCCAGCCACTGCGCCAACTCGACTGCGCGAGCGCTCGGAGTGCGGGTCCCGACAATTGCCACGGCGTAAGCATCATCCCGGCTCAATCGGCCGCGCAGGTACAGCACCAACGGCGCATCGGGCAGCAGGCGCAACAGTTTCGGAAACCGCGCATCTTCCCATGTCAACAGATCAATCTCTTCTTCCGCCAGCCCATAAATCTCCTCTTCCCGCTGCTCGAGCGCCGTCGTTGCAATCGCTTGTGCGATCTCTGGGGTCACCCGCGGCACCTCCGCAAGCTCCTCCGGTAGCGCCGCGAAAATTCCCTCCACATCCCCGAACCGCTCCAACAGTTTACGCGCCGTTACCCCGCCAACCCCCGGCAAACTCGCCAGCGCTAGCCAATGTGCTTTGGACATCTCAATCGCCTCTAGGCATCCTGATGAATCGTCCTGGTCAATGTCAACACTACGATCCCCCTCGCCCCGCCGCGCATCAACACTCGCGCCGCTTCGCACAGCGTTGCACCGGAATCAAACAGATCGTCCACCAGGAGCACACACTTGTTCTTGACATCCCCCTCAAGCGCAAACGCCCCTGCCACGTTCATCCGCTTTTGCGCCAGCGAGGTCATCTCTTTTTGCGGCCGGGTCGCCCGTTTTTTAAGCAGGACCCCTCTGAGCACCGGAATTTCCAATCGTTTTCCCGTCGCCTCCGCCAGCGCCGTCACCGGATCAAACAGACGCGCGGTCGAGGGGGGAATTGGAATGACTCCATCCAGGCGCGGCAGCTCCGGATGCTTCGCCAACAGTTCTACCCACCGCCCGGCCAGTTCCCCGGCCAGTTGCTGCTCACCGCAGTATTTATAGCGATAGGTGAGCTCTCCAACAATCCCCCGGTTCGCCGTATCACCATCAAAATGTGAATGAAAATCGAGCGCCCAGCCCACAAGCCAGGGCCCGGTCAGAGGACGCGGATGGGGATGCGAGAGAAAATCGGTCTCAGGATCATCTATCAGGAGAGAACTCTGTTCCGTATTCTTTACGGAGTGGAAAATCCCGGAAACGGGAGGGACCGCCGCTAGGACCAGGTAACCTTTCAAATCCTTGCACAAATGCCCACCCGCAATCAAACAATCGACCTGCATTGTCACATCGACTCGGCTATAACCTGGCAATGAATTGTAAAGGGGATGAGATTGGAATCGTTCCACACGCTCTGATTCGGAGCCAACTAACAACTTTGCCACACCGCTCCGAGGCAACTGCCCCGGCAGCGCCCGCACACATTCGATGACCTTGTCGGTCACAGTCGTCGAAGTTGCATCTCGTATGAGAGCGCTAATCTCCTGTCCATACTTATCGATCACGTCCGCGCTCAACCCGTTCATCCTTCGCATCTCGTCTTTCGTTTGCGGCTGAACACAGGCGAGTTGCCGCAGTGCCTCGTCACTGAATAGATAATAGTCAGGCTGACCCTGCCTGGTCGCTTCCATATGTCTCCAGCAACGCAGAGGCTCAAACGGGAGATCCTTGCCGCTAAATTCCGGCACGCATACTGCTTCGATCTTATCAATTCCAGTGGAGGGGGTCGCCTCGCGTTTCCACGCTTCGACCACGCAGCGAATGACACTATAGTCTATCTCGG
>JBAVQS010000204.1:0-1790 GCA_049694275.1 Anaerolineae bacterium
ACGAGTCCCGGTTCGATGCCGCCTTGCTGATCTATGGCGACTTTTGCCCTCTCTCGCCCGAGCAACGTGCACGCTTGCTCGCCAACGTCCGGCGAGCGCTCAAACCCGGCGGGCGCTTTGTGTTCGATGTCTCCACACCACACCTGCGCCAGCGCGCAGGACTCAAGAACGGCTGGTATGCCGCGGAGAGCGGCTTTTGGAAACCCGGTCGACACCTCGTGTTGGAGCAGGGATTCGCCTATCCCGAGCAGGACATCTACCTCGACCAGTATGTCGTCATCGAGCCAGACGGCAAAATCAGCGTCTACCGCAACTGGTTCCAGGATTATACGGAAGAGAAACTTCGCGCCGAACTGCAAGCGAATGGCTTTTCCATCCAGAGCCTCTGGAGCGACCTGACCGGCACTCTATATGCAGAACCAACGGACTGGATTGGGATTATCGCGAGCAAAACGCAATAACCAATCCCCGATTGACAATAATAAGGAGAAAATAAATCAATCGATGGATTGGACCCAATTCGCAAGGTGTAAAACGGGGATTCGGCTAAAGTGTGCGGTGTTATTGGTGACCAGAGTCAAGCCATGAGCCACAGAGGTAGCGGCAATCAGGAGGTCGAAATCCTCAATAAGAGCGCCCTCTTTACGTAGCTGGCCTTTGGTCTCACCATAAACACGCACTATTTCCGTGTCAAGATTGATGATCGGGAGGAAACGGACAAGATTTTCAATTGCTTCGTGGTTGTTTTGGGGTCGCGCCGAAACAGCGGCCCCATAGCGCAGCTCAGCAAGGGTGATAATTGAAAGCGCCATCTCTTGAGGCCCAACCGAGTTGATATGCTCGCGCACGACGGAATGCCCACGCAGCCAGAAAATGCACGTATCCGTATCAAGCAAATAGGTCATAGCTCAGGCGGCTCCCGTCTGGAATGGCGTGCTTCATAAACATCGCGCAGCGTTTCCTCAACCGGTCTATCATCCTGCCAGGCCCCAAAAGAGGACCAGAAGCGCGCCAGGTCTCCGCTCTCGGTTGTTTCTTGCGCTTCAGGTTCCAAAAAGGTAACCAGCACGCGATAGCGCCCCTGCACAGGCGCTCCTTCCAAAAGTTTAATCTCATTGCCATCATAGATGGCCGGTACTGATAGCAGAGGCATTATTCATCCTTTCGTCTAATCCGCATGACTCGATTGTACCACAATGCTACACGCGGCGCAACGAGTCGAGCCCAAGAGCAATGGCAATCCTTCCTTGACCACTGCCCACCGACCACTATCCACTGATTTCCCCATCCCTCTGTGCTATAATAAAGCCACGGGGCATCAAGAGATGGAGCAAGTTGAAATGAGAGCCGCAAAACGTGAGGAGATTCTCGCGCTATTACACGAACATCGAGCCGAGTTGACCAAGCTGGGCGCAAAATCCCTCGCGGTCTTTGGCTCAGTCGCACGGGATCAAGTGCGCGACGATAGCGATGTCGACGTATTGGTCGAGTTCGATGGACCGCCTACATTTGATAGCTACATGGATATCAAGTTTTATCTCGAAGACTTGTTAGGCCGCAAGGTAGACCTGGGCACACCGGATACGCTCAAGCCGCGCATCAAGCAACGCATTCTGCAGGAGGCGGTCCATGTCGCGGGATTATAAGCTCTACCTGGATGACATCCATACAAAGGAAAGCTAGAACAAACGCGGGTGAGCCGTGGACCACGCTAACCAATTTTCCCTCCTCCGCACCATCCTCAAGGCCCTCGGCCTCTCTGCCGAAGCGATCGACGATATTGTCGAGCG
>JBAVQS010000205.1:0-11029 GCA_049694275.1 Anaerolineae bacterium
TCAATGCGATTACAACTTGCGCTTTGCCCATCCTTTCGATTGGAAATGGTCCTGTCGCCAATTTCAGTACTGGCTCAACAACACGCCTGGTTTAATTCGTTGCAAAACTTAGGCTTCAGGTCACTAGTACCCATATCGGACCCTAGAATGCTCGCCTATCAGCGCCGATCTTTCAAGACAGAACTATTAGCCGCTATACGACTAGCAACCACTGACAGAATCAAACGTCTAAAATGCCGACCTGAATGGCTTAATGGCAATGATTTTCACAGGCTCAGTGAGGACGTGGGCTTGGAAGTGCTGTCACAAGAGTTAGAAGAAATCTCTGGAATGATTGGCCTTCTTCACTATTTGGGAGCGGAGGATGCCAGTTTGAAAGACTTGATACCAGGCTTGGGGAAGGCCTTTATTTCCATTCAAGGATGCGCGGAAATTGTTGCTCAATTAACCCGACTTTATAATACCAAGCAGATTACCTCACGCGACATTCGACCTGATTGGAAAATCTGGCCGCTTCCTGATGGTATTACTACTCTTGAGAATGTAATTGGGAGCAAACAGTCCCTAGAAACCAAGTTCTTGGACTTGGTAGTTGAGAAAGTAAATGGAAAACACGAGTTTAAACATCTCTTGGAAGGAATAACAGATCAGGCTACTGCCTCTGCCCTTTTTCCATTGAAGGAGAAAGCCGACTCTCCCGAAAAGGATAACCGTGATAGCATAGACACTCTTTCTTCTGCACGTACTGCATCCACATCGACCCCATCAAGACGCCAAATTGCGCTTAAACGTTGGCGCCGCGCCGAGGAACAAGTCATGACGGTGCTAAGAGATCGTGGCTGGGAGGTTTCTGATGTCTCACGGCAGAAGGTTGGTTACGATCTGGAAGTAAAAGTCCCCGAAGGTCAATTGGTTTATATTGAGGTCAAGTCGATTGATTACCCTGGAAAGGAATTTACATTGACGATTAATGAAAGAAGTGCAGCTGAAGAAAAAGGAACAAATTACGTGATTGCCCTTGTACATTCTACTGAAGAATCCATTGAAATAACGTTTATACGGGATCCGGTGAACAACGTAAAAATGGAACGTCAAGTTAAGGAATGGGTTTGGGAATGCTCTGAATATAATTTTCTGCCAGAAATATTCCCGGCGATTTGATAATAATCTGCATTGTAGGTGGAGTTGACTTAACACCATCATCGCTTCAAGCAAGATTTGGAGGCGGGGCATGAATCCGAGTAAATAGAATCAAGAAGAGGGGGGCAAATCCCCGCCTCTTCTTTTTCATAAGCCTGATAACCTTCCAAAAACTCCATTGTTTTTGAGTGAGAGGAGAAGGAAAATCCATGAACCCAGAGCAAATGACTCTCGCCGAGATTTACCAGGGGTGGGAAGAATATCAGCGCAAGATTGTAGCGGCGCTGGCCCCATTGACCGCAGAGCAGCTCGCGTTCCGGGCCGCTCCGTCTTTACGCCCGATTGGCAATATCGCCGCGCATATGATTGGCGCGCGGGCTCGCTGGTTTCACAATTTATTGGGTGAAGGGGGAGCCGAGATGGAGGCGCTGGCGAGGTCGGACCGCCCTGGCACGCCCACGCTTTCGGCAACAGAGCTGGTTCAGAGGCTGGAGGCAACCTGGAGGTTGATGACCGAGGCGCGCACGCGTTGGACGCCGGCTGATTGGGAGCGGACCTATCCGGGCGAGGACGGCGATCCAACCGTGCTGACCAAAAGCTGGGTAATCTGGCACCTGATTGAGCATGACGCGCATCACGGCGGTGAGATTTCGCTTACGCTCGGCATGCACGGACTCGCGGCCCCAGACCTCTGATGCCTTACTCGACCTTGAGGCGTGATTTCATAAGGACGACGACGTAGGGATTCCACGTCGAGAGGGTATAGTACAGGTCCAGTTCCCCGCCCTGGGCCTTCGTCCAGCGCTCCACGACATACGGAGCGTAGTCACCCCCCTCGACAGCATCCGGGTTGGCCTGGCCTGTTCCGATCACCGGCCCTGCGAGCCCGTCGTCCGGTTTAATGTGAGGATCATGGATGAATTTGCCGAGGCCGCCGTCCCGAACTTCATTGAACACAATCTGCGGGTCGCTCCAGGGGCCCCACGGCGTGCGGGAATACGAGAAGAGGATGCCGCGGGGCGCGGGCTCACGGCTGTCATAGGTCATCAACCACATCCCTAGATCCTTGCACCACGTCACGGAGAGATCGCCCAGGGTACCGTTCCTGGCGACCGGTTGGGCATCCGACTCGTTCGCGCTCCAGGTCGGCGCGCCCGCCGCATCCAGCCCTGCAAAATAGCGAGTCCCTTTCCCTGTCTCGAAATTCGCGGCGGGTACGATGGAGAGATAGGCGTCGCTCTGGCGATACTGCGCGGTCCCCCAGATCAGGATAAACGGCCCACCGTCAGGCAGGCCCGCTAGCGCCCCAGGGTCCGGCTCGGCGTGCAGCGACATCGTGAGAAATCGCCCCGCTGGGGACTGAGAAATCGTGCGAAGCGGCTGGAATGCTGCCGGGGGTGTAAACTTGACGAGCACGGAGCGATCCGTGGACCAATCCGTCGCATGGTTCGTCCTGACCGCGATATACATCTGACCTCCGAGGCTGATGCCGCCGATGGGCGTTTCGAACGCGCCCATGCTGATGCCCGGCGGCTGGACCGTCAAATAGTCTTTGCCCGCAGTCAGGAAATCCAATCGAACGCCTTGCTCCGGATCGAGCGCGTCCGTCGTCGCGACCGTGTCGAGCGCCCGGCCCAACCGGCCCACGGTGTCGCCAAACAGAAAATACACGCGTCCCTGGTGCTCGAAGGAATAGCCGAGGTCGGTACCCTCGATCCCGTAACGCGTATACGTCTGGCTCAGGGTCGGCTTGTGAAACTGTTTGTCCTCCTCACCTAAAAGCTGCTCCAGCTTGACGGTCGAATCGGGAACATATTGGAGGACCGGGCCGGAGGCTGTAGGTTGTGGGGCTATAGTAAGAGTCGCGGGCATGGGAAAAGGTGCGCTCGTAGGTAAAGCCGTACTCGCGGGCGTAACCACGACCGGTCGAGTCTCGCGACGGGACGGCTCGCGCGTAGGTGCGGCGACGACGGCGATTGTCGGAGGCGGCGTGGCCGCAGCCGGAGCGCACGCGCCGAGCAAGAACATTAAACCGAGAAATCCCCAAACGCGCATATTTCACTCCATCCTAATCACGGCACGGCCCCGCCGAGGGGTGATGTCTCAAGGAGGATCGGTTTGACCCCGATGGTGACTGCCCCGCCTTGCGTGAGCTTGACCGTGCTCCCGGCCAGATCCCGATAATCGACATAGTCAGGGCCGGGTGCGTACGATTTCGTGCTGTGCGTGGTCCACATTACCAATCCCTTGTACCCGCCGGGCCGCGACAGCTTGCACGTCCAGGCGCCATCCACGGCCGATGCGCACGGCTCGCTCATCGTTGCGCCCACCAGCCAGTTGTAAACCTGATTGAACGCCATTCCCGCCTGGGTCGGCGCGCCGGCAGTGGTCTCAATCGTGCCCCAGTGAAAGGTGGAAGGATCGCCCCACGTGAACCAGGCGACCATTTGCAGATTATCCGAATAGTGCAAGCCAGCCTGGAGCAGGTACCAGTGCGTCAGCCAGGCGGTTTGTGTATCCGCATCGGTCAAGGTTCCATTGCCCCAACTCCCTTCGGTATCGAGCATCGGTTTCCCGGCCAGCCCATGTTGATCGAATACCTGGCGCATCTGGTTGGCCTTGGTCACGATTGATCCATAGCAGTTCGTAAACTCTTTGCAACCCGCGGTCGAATCCTCTTCGGGCATCGGAAACAGGGTGACTCCTTTTTGCTCCGCAATATAGCCGTGGAACGCGCCGCCATCGGCGTATTTCGCGCCGCCCGCATCGAGATAACTTGCCATCCAGGTTGTGCCACTGGTTTTGGCCACGCCGCCGACCGGACCCGCGACCGAAGGGGTCAAGAGCATCGAGTGCGGATCAGCATGGACGATGGGATAAGCCGCTTGCGCGAGATTCAACATATCGGTCTGGTAGCCGGTCCAGAAAAGGTTGATATTCATTTCGTTCCACAGCTCATAATAGCGGACATGGGGCATGGTGACGCCATTGTAATGATTCATCACCGCCGCGACGAAATGGGTCCAGTCTTGAATATTGGCCGGACCGGATGTACAGCGCGCCGTGCCCTTGTCCGTGATGCACGAACGTGGATCGGCGGCCGCCCAGGGCGGCGTTATTCCCAGTGTAATCGCCAGGCTCACGGTATTGGTCGCATCGACCAATCCATGGGCTACCGCGTTGTCGACATACCGGTCAAAGAGAGAAAAATCGTAGGCGCCCCTGGACCGCTCGATCCAGGCCCATGCGCCGATCTCTGGGTGCGCGAGCGTCCCAAAGGTGAGCTGTGGATAATCGGTCCCGTTGACCGTCGTCATTGCAAAGAAGGATGGCGGGATGACCTGGGGGTCGGAGCTGGCGACAGCCGGCGGGATTGTGTTTGTGAGCGCGGGGGCATGGGTCGGCCCGACAGACGAAGCGCTCGGTGCAGGCGCACACGCGGCCAACAGCCCAAGCGCAATTGCCGAAATGATCAATCGGAATAGCCTGTGCATTTGGATTACGCCAAGAATCATGTCGTAGGGGCGAACCGCAGGGCGAACGAGCCGTTCGCCCCTACGCACCAGATCACTGACCGGGTAGGGAAGCAGGGCCCGGTTTTGGGTTGGTGGGCAAAACCATCGGCGCTCGGGGCGGCTGAGAGAAATCGAAATCCGAGGTCAGGTCGCCGAGTTGCGATGCATTCTCGCGCACGTCGGGACGCGTGTCAGGGCGACCGTCGGTTTGCGGGTCGATGCGCTGTCCGTTCAGATACACATCTTCGATGAATTTCAGGTAGGCATCAAAGGAAAGGGTCTGATGGTCGATATAACTCTTTCTGGCGTACGGGCTGATGACCAAGCCCGGGACTCGCAGGCCGTAACCGTTTTCGTCCACCTTCGGCGGAACTACGTGGTCATAGAATCCGCCCCAATCATCCCAGGATAAAAAGATCGCCGTACTGTCCCAGTCGGGACCTTGCATCGCCGCGTTGATCAGCGATGTAACATACGCCTGACCGTCGCTGATCTTGGCCGGCGGGTGCTCGCTCACGGTGTTTTCGGGGACGATCCACGAAACGGCCGGCAAAGTTCCATTCTTGGCCGCCGTCAAGTACTTGTCCACAGTCTGGATATTCGCCAGTTGATTGTCTTGTTTGACCGTGTCAAAAGCGGGGAGCGGGTTCCAGATTCCGGGTACATTCAGCTTTTGTGTCTTGGTCTGACAAAGCATCGCATCGTCTGCACAGTCCGGCTCACTGCCTTCGCTGAGATAGTACGCCCACGAGATATTTGCTTTGTGCAGGAGAAACGTCAGATCGGTCCAGGCATAATCCAGTTTACCCGCATTCGCTTGTACGAGTGAGGTGCCTTTAACACCTTTGAGGGAAGGACCATCCAGCGCACTCTTGCAGCTCATCGGGTCACCGGTATTGGTGCATTCGGCAGACCAGGCCGAGACCATAAAGAGGTGCGATGGCAAACTCCACGATGCATTGGGCTCAAACATCCTGTCCTGCAAAACGAAATTCTGCGCGTAGGTCCAGTAATTTGGAATCTCGCGCGCGTCGTGCCACCCCATGACATCGGGCGTTTTACCGGCAACGCAGCCGGGGGTATCCGGATTCTTGGCTTTGCAGGCTTTCGCCCCCTCGCGGAAAGCGGCGATAAAGCCGTCCATTTTTCCGCCATTGATATCGGTGGTGGCAGAATTTGCCGCGTGCGGTCCGCCGGCGTTGATGTCTTGTGCATCATGATACGGCTTGACGCACTGGTTCGTTTGCGCGTCGTTTGCGCAGACAGTTGGCACGCCGTTCTGCATCGGGATACCGTCGGCGCCGGGGAACGTGCCAAAATAGTGGTCGAACGACCGGTTCTCCTGCATGATGATGACGATGTGCTTAATCTTGTCACGTACAAGGGTGGCTTGATTGGTCACAGTGGGAATGGACGTAGACGATGGCGCCGGTAAATTCGTCGGCGACGGCAAATTGGTCGGCGACAGCTCGGTTGTCGCGGTCTCTCTGCGTCGCGGGTCGCGAGTCGCGACGGCCACAGGGGACGGCGCCCCGGTCGTGGCGGTCGGCGCGGCCGCGGGCGTCGAACACGCGGCGAGCAAGACCAGTACAAATACAGATGCAATCCAGCGAAATAGCTTGAACATGGTTCCCTCCTTTTACTCGAACACCGCGCAAAAACAAAACAGCCCTTGCCCACGCGCGCAACGCGTCGAGCAACGGCTGTCGATAATGCTCTGCCAGCTGTTTGGCTCACCCTTATCGGTAAGGCGAAATGGCACCGGTTGTTTCTCCTTTTGAACAACTGCGGCGCGAACCCGGACCGGGCCGGGAAGGGTGAACGATGCAAATGATAAGCGAAGAGAGAGGCCGTGTCAAGGGGGGTGCGGCTATATCGTGGTACCGTCAAAAGCCAATGCCAGTTCGACGATATTCCCAGGTCCAAACTGGCCGATGAACCCGTGCACGCCATCGCGCCGGCTGGCCTCGCCCAGATCGGGCATGAACAAGACCTGTTCGCCCCAAGCGGCCATGTCCTGCACCGCCCAGGCATAGCGATAATAGGTGAGCGCGCGTGGGTCGATGGGGGCATCTCCATAGCCTTGCATAAAGCAAGCGGTCGTGTGCGGTCCAACCCCATCTCCCCCAATTCCACCCACGACGAACATCAGATCTCGCTCTTTCGGCGCGAGCATCGTCTCGTCCCAATCCACCACCCACAACGGCCCGGCGGAATCCAGCAGCACATTCCACGGATGCAGGTCCGCATGGCACAAGACCATTGGGAGTGGCGGCGAGGCATCGCGCAGTTGGCGCCCCAGCCTATCCGCACGCGCGACCAGCGTGCGTATTTCGTCCCGCCGCGAATGCCAGAATGCAGCCAATTCGCGCTGCAAGGGATCGGTCAAATCGGGCCGATTGAGCGCAGTCTCCAAGTCCTCAATCACACTCCGCCGAGTGGGGATAAAGGGTTCGCGCGGGACGATCTGCAACAGCTCGTAGGTGAGCGGACTGGCATGGACCAGTTTCAGCATCGCGCCCAGCGCGCGCCAGTGCTCATCGGACAACCCGACCTGTGCGCCGATGCGACCATCGATGAAAGGATACAGACTCAACGCAAAACCGTCCACGCTGACCCACAGTGCCCCGGCAAGGGTCGGGAGCGGCGCAACGAGGTGGGACACCCCTTGAGCGTGCAGGTAACGCGGGACGGCAAGGCTCGGCACGCTGAAACCCGCGCCGGTCCGCACCTTGAGAAAGTATTTTGCGCCCGCCAACGCATCCACACTATATACGGCGGTTGCCGAATCCGCCCCCAGCGGAAGAAAGGTCAGCGCGGTAATGGCAAGGCCATAGTGGGTTTGCAGCGCTGCAATGATCGCCGCGTCCGCGAGCTTGAACGGTTCACGCATCTTACGCCCGAAAGAGCTGGATCAGGTTACCGCAAGTATCCTCAAACACGGCCACGAGGGTCGGTCCCATCCGGGCTGGCGCCATCGTAAACACCACGCCCAGCCCTTTCATTCTCTCGTACTCTTGATAAACATCCTCGACCGCAAATGCCGTTGCCGTGATCCCTTGCTCGAAAATCGCCCTTTGGTAATTCCTAGCTGCCGGGTTGTCGTTGGGCTCGAGCAGTAACTCGGTCCCATCCGGCTCTTGGGGCGACACAACCGTCAACCACTTGAACTGCCCGACCGGAAAATCCTTTTTCTTGACAAAGCCCAAAACCTCCGTATAGAACTTGAGTGCCTTGTCCTGGTCGTCGACAAACACGCTGGTTAATTTGATCTTCATCTCAAGCCCCTTTTTGTTGACTGCAAGCACAGCAGGAAAGCATACGTTGCGCTCTCGCGCCTTCTTGCTTACGCACGAAGGAGATTATACCCCAGCTTTCGGCGTGATGAACGCGGACAAGCCCTGAGCGCTTTGATTCTCGCTTGACAAAGGCAGGCTGTCACCCTGAGCGTAGCGAAGGGTCTCGCTAACGCAAACCAGAGATACTTCGGTTGCAGAGGACGCTCCCGCAGCATGACAGACCGACTTGTGCAACGCCATGGAAGCAGGCCAATCGCGCTTGACAGACCCGCGCATCATCCGTATATTTGTTCTACTGTTTGGGTTGAGACTATAGTAAAACGGAAGGGAGAATATTTATGATGCACGCCACGGGCCAATTCACCGGCAAGAGTTGGGACGAAAAGCCATTTAGCGAGGTTGAGGGGGGCCAAAAGCTCACCCATGTCGCCGTGACCAACGCCTATCACGGTGATATCGAGGGGGATGGAACGCTTGAATATTTGATGGTGTATTTACCTGATGGTTCGGCCCGGTATATGGGGCTGGAGCGGATCGTCGGACGCATCGGCGACCGGCGCGGCAGCTTTGTCGTGCAGCACACGGGGATCTTTGCGGGTGACGCCGCTCGGACGAGCCTGTCCATCGTATCAGACTCGGGGACCGGCGACCTGCGCAATCTGCGCGGCGCGGGCAGCTTTACTGCCTATCATGGGCAGTCCGGCGCCGAGTACACGCTCGAGTACGAGATGTAGCACAACTCGAATTACACATCCTTTAGAATCTCTGCCCGCTTCTGTTCATATTCGGTCTCGCTGATCATGTTCGCGGCGCGCAGCTCCTTCAATGTCTTCATTCTTGCCAGAGCGTCTTTTGCAATCTCAGCCTTCTCCGCGATCCGTGCGCGGCGCTCATTCAAGCCTGATGGAAAGCGGTCGTACTGCCGTGCCTGATTCCCGGACTGCGCGGCCTGTTCTACTGTAGCCTTGTCACCCGCGAGTCCCAATGAAACATTCCGTCTGTTGTTGAAATACCAGATCACCAACACCGCCACAAAGATTAACAGGCCATAGAACGCCCCGGAATATAGGGTCATTGGGAAAATTTCGAGTTCCGTTTTTGCGCCCGTCTTTTGATCCACACAATACCAGGTGATCTGGGTATAAGTGGTCCCGGGGAGAGGGTTGGACGCCTCCTCTTGATAGTTCATTTGCCCGTTCGGGCAGACGAACGGGCTGGCGACCTGGTTTATGGGCGGGAAGAGCGCGCCAAGCCCGATGGCAGTGGCGGTGACGCCCATGAATATGGACCAAATAAACCCTGCAATGATCCATATGATCGTGCCGGTTTTGATTTTCATAAAGTTCCTTTCCGCGTCCTCGCGGGATACGGCCTATGAGCCACAAAGCGCGGCTTGCGGAAAAGGCCGGCGATCGGCTGGCAAAGATTGAACCGCGAAGAACACAAAGAACACGAAGAACGCACCTGGTCATCCGTTCCCATCCGTGTATCCGTGCCGCTCGCGCCATCCGTTCCCATCCGTGTATCCGTTTCGCGCACGCAATCCGTTTGATGCCCCGCTGCCGCCCGCCCCCCGTTGTGCGCGTCCAGAGAAGGGGGACACCCCCTTCTCTGGACTCTTCCCCCTCCAGAGTCCCAGAGTTCAGAGGGACCAGAGTTCAGAGTCGGATGGGAGACAGCGCGACCCGGAAGCCCATATAGGAGTCCAAGTCGTCTGGATTGTACCCGTGGCGGGAAGCGCAGCGGACGTAGGACCGAAGGTCCCGCCGCGCCACACCCGGGAAGACTCGTCACCTGCATCCATATTCTCGCGCCCATCATCCGGCTTGTAGGGGTACTCCTTGTACACACTCCGCGTCCATTCCAACACATTCCCACTCATATCCAGCACCCCGTAGGGTGATGCCCCTGACGGAAATACCCCCACCGGCGAGGTCTCGCCCACCCCCAGTTCTTCTGAATTACATCTCGCCGAATCAAACATATCGCCCCACGGATACCGCCGTTGATCCTTGTCCCCCCGCGCCGCCTTTTCCCACTCCGCTTCGCTCGGCAGGCGAATTGCCTTGCCCGTCACCCCGCTCAACCACTCGCAATAGCGCACCGCATCATGCCACGTCACATTCACCACCGGATGACTTGTGCGGTTGCGCGGCGGTTGCCCATCCGGCCAATGCTCCGGCGGAGTTGCCCCCGTCGCCTGCACATAGAGCAGGTACTGCGCGTTCGTCACCGGCACGCGCGCAATCTGGTATTCGGGCAACAGTACGCGGTGCGGCGGCTTTTCCTCGGCACGTTCGTCGCTCCCCATCCAAAACTCGCCCGCCGGAATCGTGATCCATTCTGGCTCGCCATACGGCGCAGTCCAGTACCCCGCATAACCCGGCCCGCCCCGCACCAGCGCCTCAACCAACAACCCCTTTTCTTGCATCCACCCCTTGCCGCCAACAAAAGGGATTGCTTTGGTCCATGCCGGCCGGTCTTTATCCAGAATCCGTCGCACCCGCTGCTCGACCTCGCCCGCCGCCGTCCGGTCAATCGCATTGCCCGCATCCCGGATCCCATCCAACGCCAGCAGCAGATTGTAATAGCGATACGGTTCGTTCTTGGCATCGGCAATCCGCCGGATCAGGCGTGTCGCTCGCTCCGTGCCTTGTGTGCTCAGTTGTCCAATCGTCAGCAGAATCACCTCACGCCACGCTGGGTCCACGAGACGTTGGAGCAGGTATTCGCTGTCATACAACCGATCGATAATCGCCAGCGCCGCCAGATATTCCTGAAACGTCAGATGCGAAAAGCGATACACCCCCTGTCCCGCTTCAACCAGCAGGCCCGTCCGCTCCTGGATCACCTTGATAAAGCGTTCCGCCGCGCGCACCGCCGCCCCCGGCGAGGTCGTCTGCCCCGCAAAAAAGGCGCGCAGTTGCCGCCACAGCTCCCCCGTCTCAATCTCTTTTTTCCCCGCCGCCTGCATCTCCAACGCCAGCGATTGCAACAACAGCCGCCGGTCGCTCGTATCGAACGGCCGGTCATCCAGCACCGACAACTGGTCCACCCCGCGCGCCTCGTCCCACT
>JBAVQS010000206.1:0-12919 GCA_049694275.1 Anaerolineae bacterium
AGCGCTCGTGGCCTTTGCCGGTCATAATCACCAGGTCGCCGGGCCGGGCGAGCTGCTGGATGGCAAAACGAATAGCCTCTGCCCGGTCGTCGACAATGTAATAGTCCCGATCGCGCTGACGGCCTGCTTTTTCCAGTCCGTCGGCAATCGCGGCGTTGATCGTGTCGAGCGATTCGGTGCGGGGGTCCTCGGCCGTAACGACAGTCAAATCTGCGAGCCGCCCGGCAATATTTCCCATCCAGGGTCGTTTTTGCACGTCGCGCAGCCCCGCCGCGCCAAAGACGACGATGACCCTTCCGGCCGTCAGTCCCCGCACGGTTTCCAGAACGCGTTCGAGGGCGTTCGGCGTATGGGCAAAATCCACAATGACCATAAAGGGTTGCCCGCGGTCAATGTGTTCCATGCGGCCGGAGATGCCACGGGTCAGGGCAATCCCGCGCTGGATGGCGTCGAATGGAATCCGGCGCGCCAGGCCGACCCCAGCGGCGGCGAGGATGTTCGAGACGTTGAAATTGCCGACGAGCGGCGAGTTAATCGCCAGTTCGCCGAATGGCGTGTCAACGGTAAAGGACATCCCGGCCGGCGTGGGGTGAATGTCCCGCGCAAAAATCCACTTTTCGCTTTCGCCGGCGGGCGCCCTGGCGGGATTATCAGCCGTCCGCTCCAGCCCGTAAATGATTTTTTCGTCCGCCGGAAGCGCGCGGAGAAAATCAAACACCCCGCGTGTGTTATCGTCGGCATTGAGGACGGCGACTTTAGCCGTGCGCGGCTTGCGGCGAGTCGTTGCCAGCGCGCGAAAAAGCATTGCCTTGGCCTCGCGATAGTTTTCCCAGTCGCCGTGAAAGTCGAGATGCTCATGGGTGATGTTGGTTACCACGGCGATATCGAAATCGACGGCGTCCAGCCGGTGTTGGGCCAACCCATGGGAGGTGGATTCGATCACGGCGTATTCCGTGCCGGCGGCGACCATCTGCGCCATATAGTCCTGAATCGCGGGCGCGTCGGGCGTCGTCGTATGAAAACCGGTATCGATCTCCCGTCCGCCAATATGGGCGGCGACCGTCGTCACTGTCCCCACCGTGTGCCCCGCCGCGAGCAGGATATTTTCGATGAGGGTGCTCGTCGTCGTCTTGCCATCCGTGCCCGTTACGCCGATCACGCGCAGGTTGTGGGTGGGGAAATTGTGCCAGGCTGCGCAGAGATAGGCGAGGGCCGCGCGGCTATCACGAACGATGATCCATGCAGGTGGATGGGTGAGAGGGGGAACCAGCGGGTAAGGCTGCTCGGCGACAATGGCGACGGCGCCGCGCGCGAGCGCATCTGGAATGAACCGGGCGCCATCCACCTCGACGCCGCGAATGGCGACAAAGAGCGCGCCGGGGGTGACCCGCCGCGAGTCTTCCGTAATGTGGGTAATCTCGATATCGGCTTTATTCTGAACGGTGTATTCCGGAAGCGCGCCTAGAAGAGAACCCAGTTGCATATCTAGTCGATCTTGAGCACCTGGGGACCGATGTGCCGTCCGGCTTGAAGATCGACCAACGCGCGATTCGCATCCTGGAGTTTATACACCTGCGGCTGCAGTTGGAGTGAAATGGAGGCCGCAATCTCGAGAAACTCTTGAATATCGCGCCGCGAAACATTCGCCACGCTCTTGATCTCTTTTTCTGACCAGAGATGGGCCAGGTAATCCAGGTTGCCGAGCTGGCTCTTGTCCTGGTCGTCCTTGTGACTGGCGTCGATGATCAGCCTGCCCCCATGGTCGAGGTTCTCTAACGCCTCGACGACCGGCTTCCAGTTCGGGGTTGTATCGATAATCGCATCGAGCTTGGCCAGCGGCTCTTCGTCGATTGCGCCGGTCCATGCGACGCCCTTGTCCTGGGCGGTGGCGCGCTCTTTTTGAACGGAGCTAAAGACCGAGATGGGGGAATGCGGATAGAGATGCTTGACCAGTTGCAGAATAATCTGACCGGGATAGCCAAGCCCGAATAGGCCCAGGCTGTCGCCATCCTTGATTCCGGTCAGGCGCAGCGCGCGCAGGCCGACCGGACCGTCACACAGGAGTGCGGCAGTCTCGATATCTGCCAGGGTATCCGGGAGACGAAAGGCGAAATCCTCCGGCACACGCATGTATTGAGCGTAGCCGCCATGCGTATCCCGGCCGGTGGCGCGGAAATTGACGCAGAGGTTTTCGTTCCCCTCCTTGCAAAAGCGACAGACGCCGCAGGAGGAATAGATCCAACCGACGCCGACCCGATCGTCCACCTGAAACAGGCTTTTGCCCATCGTCATGGCCACACGGCCGACGACCTGGTGTCCGGGGATGATGGGAAGGTGCGGGGGAGGGGTGCGTCCTTCGATCTCATCCAGGTCGTTAGGACAGATGCCGCAGGCCGAAACTCGGACCAGGATCTCGCCAGGGCCCAACACCGGGTCCGGGAGATTCATGTATTTGAGCGGCATCTTGTTCTCGTCGAGATTGCAATGCCGATGTAGTACCATCGCGCGCATAGGTTTGTATAGGGGCCCCAAAATCCAACGGCAATTTTTCCTAAAACTATATTAGCACGTAACGATTGGACGTCAATGCGACAAAAAGCCCGCCGGTGATGATGCACACAGGCGAGCCCTGGCTCTAGCGCCCGATGATGCTCAACCAGTTTGTGTTTGAAAAGATGCTGCAAGCCAAAAAGATAAAGATGCAGAGGAGGATTACCCCGCAGGGGATTCCCAGGCATCCCTTCCCAAACCCGAACTGGCGCTGCAGCCAGTTGAACAGGCTGTCGAGCAAAAAGAGCTCGAGCAGGCCCTGCAGACATCCTTGTCGACGGTCAAACATCGTTCCGCTCCAATTTCACCTGTGGCGCGCCGGGGGAAATCCGGGCGTCAAACAAGTCTACTTGAAGGCAATCATCTTGAACATCGCCATGGACGCCGTCGCGAGGTTGAAAAATGGCGTTGGATAGAGCGAGATGACTAACGTCATGATCCCTGAAATGATAACGCCGCTATTGAGCCAGCGATCAGGGCGGACGGGCGCCGCGTCAAGCGCCGGTTCAAAGAACATGGGGCGCAGGACACGGAAATAGTAGAAAACGGAGATAATGCTGTTGATGACGCCGATGATCGCCAGCGGCAACTGCCCGGACTGGAGCGCCGCGGTAAAGACGGCGAATTTGCCGATGAATCCGGCCGTCGGGGGGATGCCCGCGAGCGACAGCATGAAAAAGACGAGCATGGCCGAAAGGAAGGGCGCCCGGCGAATCATGCCGCCGTACTGCGAAATGTCAGTGGCGCCGGTCTGGTTCTCGATTGCAATGACGATCAGGAATGTGCCCAGGTTGGTAAAGAGGTAGGCAAAGAGATAGATCAGGACGGCATTCAGCCCGTCGATGGGGGCGGTTCCGCTCAGGTTCAGCCCGACAAGACCGATCAACATATAGCCGGCCTGCGCAATCGAGGAGTAGGCGAGGAGGCGCTTGACATTGGTCTGGCTGAGCGCGATGACATTCCCGACCGTCATGGTCAACGCCGAGATGACGGCGAGCAGGATGCCCCACGAGCCCTGGTAGGGGATGATTCCGCTCACAAAGACGCGGATGAGGATCGCAAAGCCGGCAGCCTTGGGCCCGACCGAAAGGAACGCGGTGACCGGCGTGGGCGCGCCTTCATAAGCGTCCGGCGACCACTGGTGGAAGGGAACCAGGGCAATCTTGAACCCAAACCCGGTGAGAATCAGCGCCGCGGCAAAGAGCGCCAGGTTGTCGTTGGCGGGGTTGGCCTGGAACGCGGCTGCAATCTGGTTCAGGCTCAGCGAGCCGGTCGCGCCGTAGAGCAGCGAAATGCCATAGAGCATTGTCGCCGATGTGACCGCGCCGTACAGGAAATACTTGAGCGAGGCTTCGTTCGATTTGCGATTCTCGCGCAAAAACCCGGTCAGGATGTACGAGATATAGCTCAGGAACTCGGTGGCGAGATAGATCATGAGCAGGTTGGTGGAACCAGCCATGAGGACCATAGCGAGCACGGCAAGGGCAAAGAGGCCAAAGAATTCGCCGCGGTATGCGGTACGCCCGCGCAGGTAGGTGAAGGACCCGGCCAGGATGATGATCCCTGCAACCAGCGCAAAGATGCGGAAAAAGTGGGTAAAGTTATCCGCGACATACAGCACGTCGGCGGGTTGTTGGGCGGGGGCCAGGCCTGCAATATTCGCCGGACACTGGGTCACATCCACGCAAAAGACAGCAAACTGCGAGCCCTGGATAAAGAACCAGAGGGTTACCGCCAGCGCGAGAATGAACCCGAGCATGGTCAACCAGCCGAGGCGATTGGCGCCCTTGTCGCGCCAGACCAGGTCCAGCCCGAGCACGAGCAGGGCGACCACGGTCAAGATCAGTTCAGGACTGATATAGGGGAGTAGATTCATAACCAGTCTTCTTTTAGCTTCCGATCATTTTCAGAATCGCCGTGCTCGCGCTGTTGATGGTATCAATCAGCCATTGCGGATAGAGGCCGACAATGACGGTCAGGATGAGCAGGGGGGCGAGCGTAATGATTTCGTACCCGTGCAGATCGGGCAGGTTGACCCACGTCTGCTTGAGCGTGCCGAGCAGGACGCCCTGGATGACTTTCCAGAGGAAGTAGGCTGCCGTGATGACCACGCCAAACAGGGCGATGAAGGTTAGCCAGGGCAGGAAGGCAAAGGCGCCGCGCAGGACCAGGAACTCGGCGACAAACCCGGCCAGTCCAGGGAGCCCGAGCGAGGCGAACGCAGCCAGCAAGAGCAGCGCGCCATAGACCGGCACTTTGGCCCCGAGCCCGCCGAATGCCTTGAGGTCGCGGGTGTGTGTGCGCTCATAGAGCATGCCGACCAAAAAGAACAGCGCACCCGTAATGAGACCGTGCGCAAGCATTTCAAGCACGGCGCCGTTGACGGCAACCGCCGCGCTGTTCAAGAGAGACGGATCCGTCGCACCCTTGATGGGCAGCGCCGCCGCGGCCGCGATGCCCAGAACGACATAGCCCATGTGGTTGACCGACGAATAGGCAATGAGCCGCTTGAAATCGGTCTGCGCCATGGCGACCAGCGCGCCGTAAACGATTGAGATGACTGCCAAAGTGCCAATGATCGGCGCAGCGGCGCGGAACACGTCGGGGAACATCGAGAGCAAAAAGCGAATGTAGCCGTAGGTGCCGAGCTTGAGCAGGATGCCTGCCAGAATCACCGAACCGGCGGTGGGCGCGGCCGTGTGCGCATCCGGCAACCAGGTGTGGAAGGGCCAGAGAGGGACCTTGATCGAGAACGCAAGGAAGAAGCCCACAAAGGCGAGCGCAGCGGCGCCAAAGTTGGCGGCAAATGGGTGATTGCTCATCGCCACGGTCATATCAAAGGTCTGCGGAGTCGAGTTCAGATAGATGGCGATGATGGCCAGCAGCATAAAGACCGACCCGGCCAGGGTGTAGAGAAAGAACTTGATGGCCGAGTACTGCGGGCGGTCCTCGTCGTGGCCCCAGATGCCGATGAGGAAATACATCGGCACCAGCCCGACTTCCCAAAAGATATAGAACAGGAAAAAGTCGAGCGAGGCAAAAACGCCAAGCATGCCGGTTTCGAGCAGGAGAAAGAGGAAAAAGAACTCACGCACGCGGTGATTGATCACGCGGGCCGAGTAATAGAGCGAGACGGTGGTGAGCAGCGTCGTCAAAAAGATGAGCGGAACGCTAATCCCGTCGACGCCCAGGTGAAAGTTAACGCCCAGTCCCTGAATCCACGGGTAACATTCGCCCACAAAGAACGGCTTGCTGCCGTTCGTAATGGCTTGCCCCACAGCGTCCGATCCGCAGCCGCCAAAGGTAATTCCCGGATAGGCGGCATATGCAACCCAAAGCCAGATCGAGAGAGCCAATGGCACAAGGCTCAAGATGATCGATCCGGTCTTGATCCACTTGTCGTTCGGTAGAAAGAGAACGAGTATGGCCGCTGCAAGGGGCACGAATATGATCAAACTCAGCAGTGGGAGCATTGAACGAGTCCTCCAGCAAAGACCGCCGACTGCTGACCTTTGACCGCCGTTTTGTCACTGCCAGGGAGAGCGCAGTCTTGGCGGTCTGTGGTCTACGGTCTGCGATCCGTTAGATTGGTCGTACTAGGAAAATCAGCGCAAAGATCGCCGCACCCAGGAGTGCGAGCAACAAATAGTTCTGTACGCGGCCGGTTTGAATCAGGCGGAGCCCGCCCGAGGCCGCTTCGACGACATAGCCAACGCCGTTGACGATGCCGTCGACGATATAGTGATCAAAGACACCGCCGAACCCGGAGATGCCCCGGCCCAGCCAGCCTGCCAGATTGACAAGGCCGTCGACCACCGTCCGGTCAAACGCATACAACAATTGGGCAATCCAGATGACGAGACGGAGCAAGAGACCGGTTACACCCGAGCCGTCAGGATTGATGCGAAAGCCGTAGAGCTCATCGAGCCAGTACTTGTTCCGCAGGGCATCCCAGATAAAACCGAGCAGCGCCATCGGGTCTTCTTCACCGGCGAGCAAAGGCTTGCGGCCATAGAGCAGCCAGCCCAGCCCGAACCCGGCGAGGGCGATGCCGAGCGAAGCGACCGCTGAGATGATGGTCAGCGCGTCCACTTCAGGCCGCGCTGTAATCTCTTGGGCCATCTTTCCGGTCACGCCATAGACGCCGCCAGCGCCGACAAAGTTAAAGAAGGTATCGATGCCCGGAATATTCCAGAACCCAATGACCGTGGCGAAAAAGGCAAGAATGGCGAGTGGCACCCACATGACGGGCGGCGACTCGTGCGCATGGTCATACAGGTGCTGGTCGCGCGGCTTGCCAAAGAACGAGAGAAAGATCTGGCGCGAGGTGTAGAGCGCGGTCAGGAACGCCGCAATAACCAGCATGATCCAAATGATCAGTTTAAAGGCATCCCCGCCGAGCCCGCCGCGCAGCGCGTCGCCAAGTATCTCGTCCTTGCTCCAAAAGCCGGCAAACGGAAAGATGCCCATGAGGGCGAGCGCGCCGATGATAAAGGTGAGGCTGGTCTTGGGCATCTTGTTGCGCAGGCCGCCCATCTGCATCATGTCGTTCGTGCCAATGCCGTGAATGACGGAACCGGCGGCGAGGAACAGGAGCGCCTTGAAAAAGGCGTGGGTGATCAGGTGGAACGACCCGGCGGCGAACGCGCCGATGCCGAGCGCCGCGATCATGTACCCCAACTGCGAGATGGTCGAATAAGCGAGGACGCGCTTGATATCGTCCTGCGCCAGGCCGAGCGTGGCCGCAAAGAGCGCCGTAAACGCGCCGACGAGCGCTACCGCGGCCATGGCCGGGCCGCCCGCTTCGGCGGCTGCCGCAAAGAGCGGATAGGTTCGGGCGATGAGATAGACGCCGGCGGCGACCATTGTGGCTGCATGAATCAATGCGCTAACCGGCGTAGGGCCTTCCATGGCGTCCGGCAGCCAGATGTGGAGCGGAAACTGGGCTGATTTGCCAATCGTGCCGGAAAGGATGAGCAAGGCAATCACCGTGATGGCGCTGATGTTTGTGCCCGGAATCAATGCGGCCTTGGTCAGCGCTTCCAGTTTGTCCGGAGCAAAGATGGTCTGGAAATCCAGGCTCCCTGTCAGGATGAACAAAAAGATCATCCCAGCCATAAAGAGGGTGTCGCCGACGCGTGTGGTGAGAAAGGCTTTGAGCGATGCGGCGCGCGCGCGGAGCACCTGCGCTTCGTCAATGTGATGCTCGCCCTGCCCGCGGACCGACCAAAAGCCGATCAAGGCATAAGAGCAAAAGCCCATGATCTCCCAGGCGATAAAGAACAGGAGCAAGTTGGCGGAGATGACGAGGGCCAGCATCGCTGAGGCAAAGAGCGAGATATAGGCAAAAAAGCGGGAATAGCGTGGATCATCCTCGATGATCGCATGTCCATGTTCCTCGCCCACCTTTTCGCGCATATAACCGACGGAATAGATGAAAATCATCAAGCAGATGGTCGTCACCATAAAGAGCATGACGGCGGCGAGCGGATCGATCATCCATCCCATCTTGAATACGTCCGAGCCAAAGCTAAACCAATTGAGGGGCGTATTGTGGATGAAATTCTGACCAAGCGCCGAGCCGCGAGACAGCGCTTCGGCAAAGACGCCGTAGGCGACGAGCATGGCGAGGACCATGCCGCCAATCGCCGTATAGGCGCTCGTGCGGTGATTGCGCCGCGTAAAGAACACGATGAGCGCAAAGGCAAGCAAGGGAAAGAGCGGAATCAGCCAGGCGTAATCAGACATAGAGGACTCACCATTTCAAGAGATTGACCTCTTCGATGTTGACCGTGTCGCGCGAACGGTAGATGGCAATAATCAGCGCAAGGCCGATAGCCGCCTCTGCCGCGGCCAGCGTGATGACGAACAGGGCAAAGACAATGCCGGTCTGATTCGTGGCCGGGTCTTTGCTAATATAGCGCCAGAACGCGACGAGATTGATATTAACCGCGTTCAGCATCAATTCGATTCCCATGAGGATGGCAATCGCGTTTCGTCGCGACAGCGCGCCAAACAGGCCGATACAAAAGAGCGCCGCGGCCACGATGAGATACAAGGGTAATGGAATCGGTGGCATCAATTACTCCAACAATGACGAATGGTGAATGATGAATAGTGAACGAGCACCGGGTTATTCTTCATTCTACGTTCGTCATTCAGCATTTGCTAGTCTCTCGCGATGACCAGGGCGCCGACGAGTGCGCCCAGCAGTAGAACCGAGACCACCTCAAACGGTAACACGTAGCTCGTGACCAGCAGTTTACCGAGCTGCGGAATCAGGTCCGTCGTGATGTCCGTCGTGCCCACCGGCCAGTGTCCCGTGATCGCAATTCCGGTCATCCCTGCAAAGAGCGCAAAAGAGACGAGGGCGGCCAGCCCCCACTGGTCGTTGAGCGAACGGTTCGACGCTTGCATCAGGCCGCGGGTCAACATGATGGCGAACAGGATGAGCACCGAGATGGCGCCGACATAGATCAGGACCTGCACGACGGCGAGAAACTCCGCTTCCAGCAAGAGATAGATACCGGCGACGCCAAAGAACGTTCCCACGAGCGCCAGCGCGGAATGCACCACGTTCCGCAGGCTGACCGTTAGCACGGCCGCGCCCAGCGTGACGGCGGCCACAATGAAAAACACCAGGTAATAGAGACCGGTAGTCAGTGTCATGGACTTGTCCTCAATGTGGTGGCTGATAACCCAGGAGCCGCGCGACAAAGAGCGTCGGCGGAGTCAGGACCAGCAAAACCAGCGTGATCGGAACCAGAACCTTCCAGGCAAGGTTCATTAATTGGTCGACCCGGATGCGGGGGAGGGTGCCACGCAGCCATGGCTGCAAGACGACGAGCAGAAATACCTTGACCGAGAAATAGAGTACCCCGAGCAGCGGGACCTGGTCCACAAAGGGGCCCTGCCAGCCGCCGAGAAAAAGAGAAGCGCCCACGAGGCTGATAATAAAGGTGTTCAGAAACTCAGCCAGGTAAAACATGCCGAATTTCATCCCGCTGTATTCCGTGTGATAGCCAGCCACGAGCTCCGATTCGGCCTCGGGAAGGTCAAAGGGGACGCGATTGACTTCGGCCGTCGCCGCAATCAGATAGACGATAAAGGCGATAGGGCCGACCGGGATGAACCAGAGGAACCAACCGAGACCGGTGCCGCCGCCGGACTGCGCCTGGACAATCTTGGTCAGGGAAAGGGACCCGGCGAGCAGGACGACAACCGAAATCGCCAGCACCTGCGGAATTTCATAGCTCACGATCTGGGCGATGGCGCGCATGGCGCCGACGAGGGCAAACTTGTTGTTCGACCCAAAGCCAGCCGCAAAAATGCCGATGGTCCCCAGCGAGCCGGCCGCCAGGATATAGAGGATCCCGACATTCAGATCGACGGCGGCCATCTGTTTTCCCCAGGGGACTACCGCAAAGGCCATGACAACCGGGATGACCACGGCAATCGGGGCAAAGGTGTGCAGAAACTTGTCGGCGCTGGCAGGGACGATATCTTCCTTGATGATGAACTTGATCATATCCGCAATCGGCTGGAGAAGGCCGAAGGGGCCCACGCGGTTCGGGCCGATGCGGTCCTGGAGGCGAGCGACCCATTTACGCTCGATCCAGGTCATGTACATCATGACGACCGGGCCAAGGATGAGGAGGACGGTAATGACGACGAGCGCCCAGATGAAAAAGGTGAGAACGTTGGCCGCATCCGGCGCCAGTCCCCAACCGGCGAACAGACTTTTTAGGGCGTCCTGGATTGACTGTGCAATATTCGGAAAGAGGTTGGCGATATAATCCATAGGCTAGACCCATTCCAGCAGATTTTTACGCCAGGCGTACGCGAGCGCGCCGACGAGGATGACGAGGAACACGAACATTTCCGCGAAAAAGAGGGCGGCCAATTGCCCTGCGAAATTGTAGGCGACGGCCCAGGGGTAAATAAACACGACCTCGATGTCAAAGACGACAAAGAGGAGCGCATAGATATAGTACTGCACGCGGAACTGGACCCAGACTCGCTGCGCCTCTGGAGCAAAATCCTCAAACTCGAGGCCGCACTCGTACGTGGCCTGTTTTGATTTATTGGGTTTTTTGGGACGTGCAAGAAAAGCGAGGAGAAGGGGAACGAGCGGGAAGGTGATACCGGCAAAAACAAACAGGCCTATCAAGGCATATCGATCCAGCACGGTCACTACTCCTTTGGAATGAGGTGGGATTAGTCAATATTCCAAAAACAACAAGTGAATGATAGCACAAGTGATTCTGTTTGGCAAACTTGCGCCTCATTTAACGGATGGGCGACTCTCGTTATATAATGAGACCCTGTACTGGTCATGGAATCACTCACTCTTATTCAAGATAACACCGTTTGGGATGCGTTCGTCGCGCAAGAGCAGGGGCATTTGCTGCAAACCTCGACCTGGGGCGATTTGAAAAGCCGGTTTGGCTGGCAGGCCGAGCGCTGGGGGCGGTTTCAGGATGGCGCGCTTGTCGCCGGCGCACAGGTCCTCTACCGCCGGTTGCTGCCGGGGGTGGAATTGGCCTATGTCCCGCGCGGGCCGGTTGCCGCCGATGCTGACTTGATGACTGAACTGCGAACCCGGGTTCGCAGACGCGGCGTCTTTATGGTCAAGATCGAGCCCGATTGGCTGTGCGAGGATCCCCGCAATGTGGTTCTCGCTCAGGCTGGCTGGCGCCCCTCGGCTGAGACGATTCAGCCGAGCGCGACGATTCGCCTGGACCTCACGCGCGACCTCGACGCCCTCCTGGGCGCGATGAAGCCAAAATGGCGCTATAACATTCGCCTTGCAGACAAGAAAGGGGTTCTCGTGCGTGAGGGCGCACCGGCAGATTTGCCGCGCTTTTATGAACTGACCCGGATCACGGCGGAGCGGGACCGTTTTGGCATTCATGGGGCCGAATATTATCGCTGCGCCTTCGAGTTGCTAACGTCACGCGATATGGTCCGGTTGCTCGTCGCCGAGTACGAGGGCCAGAGCCTGGCGATGATTTTCGTGACATTCGCCGGGCATGAGGCGATCTATCTCTATGGCGCATCGGGCAACGAGCACCGCAATGTGATGCCGAATCATGCCCTGCACTGGAAAGCGATCCAGTTGGCTAAAGCGCGTGGCTGCACGCAGTATGACTTGTGGGGCGTTCCAGTCAATGTGGGCGCCGGGGAAGAACAACTCCCTGGCTCGCTCTACCAATTCAAGCAGGGTTTTGGCGGCGCGGTGGTGCAATACAGCGGCGCGTTCGATTTCGTGACGAACCCGGTCGTGCACACACTCTATCAAGCCGCCCGGCGAATTCGAAGGCGTGGGCTGGGATAAGGTTGCAAGATGCACATTGTCGAATGTCAGGATGCCATTGAATGGAACAAGGCGCTTGCTGCCATTCCGCAGGCTCATGTCTTGCAGGCATGGGAGTGGGGTGAACTCAAGGCAAAGTATGGCTGGACGCCGCGCCGTTGGCTCTGGGTCGAGAACGGCGCAACACAGGCCGCGGCACAGGTGTTGCGCCGCCCGCTGCCCCGCACCCCGCTGGGAGTGATGTACGTTCCCAAGGGGCCGGCGCTGGATTACGGGAGAACGGCGCTGCTGGAAAGCGTCCTGGGCGACCTGGAGCAGCAGGCCCGCCGGGAGCGCGCCATCTTTATCAAGGCCGATCCAGATATTCGCGTCGATACTCCCGGTGCATCCACCCTTCCGGCGCGCGGCTGGCGGTTCTCAGCGGAGCAGATTCAGTATCGTAACACGGTGGCGCTGGACCTGACGCGGAGCGAGGATGACCTTTTGGCGGCGATGAAACCGAAATGGCGCTATAACATCCGCCTGGCCGCGAAAAAGGGCGTGCATATCGAGGCAGGGACCGAAGCAGACCTGCCTGCGTTCTATGACCTGTATGCGGAGACGAGCGCGCGAGACGGCTTTTTGATTCGCCCTTTTTCCTATTACCGTCAGGTCTGGACCGCGTTCCTTCGCGCGAACCTGGCGCATATCCTTTTGGCTCGCGTCGAGGGGCAATGCGTCGCGGGTATTATCCTCTTTCGCCTGGCGCGGCGCGCCTGGTATTTCTACGGCGCTTCACGTAATACACACCGCGACTGGATGCCCAACCATCTCTTGCAGTGGGAGGCGGTTCGCTGGGCCAGGGGGGAAGGCTGCGCCGAATATGATTTCTGGGGCGCGCCGAACAGGCTAGCGGAGGGCGAGCCGATGTACGGCGTCTATAAATTCAAGATGGGGTTCGGCGGCGAGTTTGTCGAGCGCATCGGCGCGTTCGATTATGTGGTCAACCGGCCGCTCTATTATCTCTATGCGGTCGTGCGCCCGCGCTACCTCGCGCGGTTGAGACGGAGGCAT
>JBAVQS010000207.1:0-4002 GCA_049694275.1 Anaerolineae bacterium
GGCCGGGCGTCCCGAGGGTACACTCCCGTACGCGTTATGTACCGGAAAGGCCGTTGGTGATCTTGCTGAAGATGTTCCCGATTTGCGGGCCCATCAGAGCGACAATCGCCACAACGACGATCACGACGAGGACGAGGATCAGAGCATATTCGACCAGCCCCTGTCCTTCTTCGTGCTTGGGTAGATATAACATAGCAAAGCCTCCTAGATGAATCGTGGCCGGGATCATTAACTGACATTATTATACTCTATCCGCAAAAAAATACAATAGGACCGGAGTCCCTTTTGAGCGAATTATCACAAGCCCTTTCCGGTCCCCCGGCGCGCAGCATCCCTTTTTTATGGATTCCCTCTAATCGTGTTATAATCGCCGCATGTCCGACACTGAGTGCCCGGTGACCATCCTCATTCCGGCCTTTAACGAATGCGAAACGCTCGGCCCGCTCCTCCCCCGCCTCCGCGACCTCTATCCGGAGGCGGAAATTCTCGTAATCGATGACGGTTCGACCGATGAAACGGCGCAAACGGCGACGGCGCAGGGCGCGCGCGTGGTCCGCCACCCCTACAACAAGGGAAACGGCGCCTCCATCAAGACCGGTTTACGGAATGCCAGGGGCGAGGCGGTGGTGATCTTTGACGCCGACGGACAGCACGACCCCCTGGAAATTGGCAAACTGCTGGACGGCCTGCGCGAATATGACCTGGTCGTCGCCGCGCGCGATGGCCGCTCCGAGACGGCGGCGGGCCGGCGCATGTATCACCTCTTTCTCAATGCCTTTGCCTCTTATCTCACCGAGCGCCCCATCCTGGATGCGACATCGGGGTTCCGGGCGGCGCGGCGGGACGCCCTGCGCGAGTTTATCCACCTCCTGCCCAACGGGTTCTCGACGCCGGTGACGACGACCCTCTCGTTTATCAAGGCCGGTTACTCGGTTCAATTCATCCCGACGACCATGTTCAAGCGCGCCGGGGGCGTGAGCAAGATTTCGCCGTTCAAGGACGGGCTCCGCTTTATCCTAATTGTCTTTCGCATGGTCACCCTCTTTGCGCCGATGAAGGTCTTTTTCCCCATCAGCCTGGTCCTGATGGTCCTGGGAGTCCTCTATACGGTGCTGGATATTGCCTTCGTTTCAAACCGGCTCCATATTGCCAATACCGCCGTGTTGCTCGGCACCATGGGGCTCCTCGTCTTTTTAATCGGTCTCGTTTCCGAACAGATCGCGGCCCTGCGGTTCGAACGGACGGAAAAGTAAGCGTGTGGTAATGCAATTCCTTAAAAAACATCGCGGCTGGCTGCGACTCCTCGGCGTGCTCCTCCTGGTCGCGCTCGTCCCCTTTTTCAAGATTGACCTGCGCGCCACGGTCAACATTTTGGCGCATGCCGACCTGTTCGACATAACCCTCGCCGTCCTCCTGTTCATTCCCTTTCTCGCCTCCAAAGCCTGGCGCTGGCAGGTCATCCTGCGCGATCTCGGCGTCTCGATTCCATTCGGCCAGGCGTCCAATCTCTATGCGCTCGGCCTGGGCGCAGGCATGGTCACGCCGGGACAGGTGGGAGATGCGGTCAAGGTCGCCTATTTGCGCTCGCAGGGACTGGGGCGCGCCCTCCTCTCGGTCCTGCTCGACCGGTTGTGGGATATCCTGGTGCTCCTGCTCCTCACCGGCAGCGGCGCGTTCCTCTTCTGGCAGCAGTTGCAGAGCGAGTGGGTCGTGCTGGCGCTCTTGACCCTCGGCGCGGGGGCCATCCTCGCGCTCACGGCGAGCCCGCGGGCGCAGGGCTGGCTGCTCAAGCTCCTTGAAAAAATGCGCCGCAATTCCACGCCGGGCGCGGGGTTCGAGCCGGTGCGTTTATCGCCGGCGCAGATCCTCCGCCAGTTTGCGCTCACCCTGCTCGCCACAGCGGTCGTCTATTTGCGCCTGTATCTGCTCACGACGGCGGTCGGCGTCCATCTCGGCCTGATCCCGTTTATCGCAGCCATGTCGCTGGCCACGGTCGCCGCGCTCGTCCCCATTTCGATCTCAGGCCTCGGCACCCGCGACGCCGCGCTCGTGGGCATCAGCGCGCTCGTCGGCATGACCTCCGAGCAGGCGCTCGCCGTCTCGGCGCTGATCCTGTTCTTGAGCGTCGTCAACGGGCTCGTCGGCCTTGCCGTCTGGCTCGTTTGGAAGCCCCGCCCCGCCGGCGTCACGACGAGCCCGGTTGTCGGACCGGAACGACCATGAACATTCTCATGCTCTCGTCGTCGTACCCGAAATTCCACGGCGACGTGACCGCTCCGTTTATCGAATCCATCGCCACACACATCGCGGCGCAAGGGCATTGCGTGCATATCCTCCTGCCCGAGCACCGCGACCTGCGCCGCGCGCCGTTTGAGGACGGAATCTATTTCCATACCTATCGCTATGCCCTGCGCCGTGAGTGGACCAACTGGGGCTATGCCGAATCCCTCCGCGCCGATGTCAAGGTCAAGGGGAATGTCTATGGACACGTGCCGGCGGTATTTGCCTCGGCTCTCCTCGCGCTCGAAAAGCTGACTGCCCGCGAGCACTTTGATGTAATCCATGCGCACTGGGTCCTGCCCAACGCCCCCATGGCGGCGCTGGTGGCGGCGCAGCGGCATATCCCCCTCGTCATCAGCCTCCACGGCTCGGATGTCTTTCTCGCGGCCAAGGTCAAGCCCCTCGGCGCGGTCGCGCACTGGTGCCTGGATCGCGCAGCGGGGATTACGGCGTGCAGCGCCAACCTGATGACCGGCGCGCTGGCGCTGGGGGCCGCCGAGGACAGGCTGGAGATGATCCCTTATGGCGCAGACATCAAGGCGTTCCATGTCGATCCGGCCGAGGCGGCGCGCGTGCGCGCGAGCCTGGGGGTGCAGCCCGACGACTTGTTAGTGCTGGCGGTGGGACGACTGGTTTATAAAAAGGGCTTTGCCTTTTTGGTCCAGGCCATGCGCGAGGTCCTGCTCACTGCGCCGCACGCGCGACTGGTGATTGCCGGCGACGGAGATCTCCGCCAGGAATTGGCGCAGCATGCCGCGAGCCTGGGGCTCAATGGGAATGTCACTTTTACCGGCTCCGTCTCGCACCAGGCGATTGCCGCCCTGTACGCCGCGGCCGACATCTTTGTCGTCCCATCGGTGCATGATGAGGCGGGGAATGTGGACGGACTGCCGAACGTGACGCTGGAGGCAATGGCGGCGGGCAAGCCGGTCATTGCAAGCCGCGTCGCCGGGCTGCCCCAGGTGGTGCAGGAAGGGGTGAACGGCTTGCTGGTCGAGGAAAAGGATGTGCCGGCCCTGGCGCAGGCTATTCTCACCCTCGCGTCCGATCCGGCCCTGCGCCAGCGCATGGGCGCCGCCAGCCGCGTCCAGATTCGCGAATCGCTCAACTGGGACAATGTCGCGGCCAAGTTCGTCAAGATGTATGAGCGCGCTACAAAAATGAACCCATGAACCAATACACAATGAACCAATGGGTCAATGCACAATGGACAATTGGGAATTGGGAATTGGGAATTGGCCCATTGGTAATTGATAAATTGCCGTGAGCCGTCCTTTTCCTTCCGATCAACCCTTATCGCTGCCCGACCCGGCGGCGCAGGTCCGCGCGTTGGCCGACCTGTATCGCCGGCGCGTCGATCCGGCCGCGCACGCGCGCCTGGACGCGCGCTGCTGCGCGCTCGGCCTGAATTTCTCAGAGGAGGAACTGCTCGTCCTCGCCGCGCTCGATCACCCCGGCAAGGTCCAGGATTTTCTCAACACACAAATCTATTACAATTACGATCATCCGACGCTGGACCATCCGGTGCCGGACCTGGAAGAGACCGCGATGCCGCCGCGCCGCATCCTCCAGACAGCGCGGGCGCACTGCTTTGAAGGCGCCTGTTTTGCCTATGCGGTCAACTATCTCCACGGGCACGACCCGCGCTGGGTGCTCCTCGAAGGGAGCCAGGATCCGGACCACAACCTGATCCTCTATCGCGATCCCGTCACGGGCCTCTAC
>JBAVQS010000208.1:0-1619 GCA_049694275.1 Anaerolineae bacterium
AGTTGCGCAGCATCGGGATGCAAAAGGTCGAGGTCATGTCGACCGAGGGGCACCCGGTGGTGTATGGCGAGTGGCTCGGCGCGCCCGGCAAGCCGACTGTCATGGTGTATGGACATTACGATGTCCAGCCGGTCGATCCGCTGAACGAGTGGATCTCGGGACCGTTTGAGCCGACGGTACGCGGGGATAATATCTATGCCCGCGGCGCCTCCGATATGAAGGGGCAGGTGCACGCATTTCTCAAGGCGCTCGAAGCGCTGGCGCAGAACGGCGGGCTGCCACTCAACGTCAAGGTGCTGGTCGAGGGGGAAGAAGAGGTCGGTTCGGTGCACCTCAGCGCGTTTCTCGACGCGCACAAGGAGATGCTCCAGGCGCATGTGGTGCTCAACGCCGACTCTGGCATTTTGGCGCCCGATCAGCCGGCGCTGATGTATGGGCTGCGCGGGTTGGCCTATTTCGAGGTCTGGGTGTATGGGCCCAAGCAGGATTTGCACTCGGGGCTGTTCGGCGGCTCGGTGCACAACCCGGCGCAGGTGATGTGCGAGTTGATTGCCAGAATGCACGACGAGGAAGGGCGGGTCATGCTGCCCGGCTTTTATGACCAGGTGCGCGAACTGCCGGAAGAGGAGCGCGTCGAGCTGGCGCGGCTGCCCTATACGGACGAGATGTGGAAAAAGACGGCGGGGGTGACGCACCTGCACGGCGAAAAGGGATTTAGCACGATCGAACGGCTAGGGGCGCGCCCGACGCTGGAGGTAAACGGCATCCTCTCGGGCTTTACCGGCGAAGGGGCCAAGACGGTCCTGCCTGCCAAGGCAATGGCGAAAATCTCGATGCGGTTGGTGCCGTATCAGAATGAAAAGGCCATCGAGCACCAACTCCGCGAATATATGCGCGCGAACGTGCCGGAAGGGATTCGCTGGGAGGTCAAGCACCATGTGAGTGCGCCCGGCGTGCTGGTGCGGCGCGATACGAAAGGTGCACAGGCTGCCGCGCGGTCGCTGGAAGAGGTCTTTGGTGTCCCGCCGATCTGGCAGCTTCAGGGCGGGAGCGTGCCGGTCGTGAGCATGGTCAAGGAGATACTCGGGCAGGATTCGGTCATGCTCGGCTTTGGTTTGCCGGACGATAATTTCCATTCGCCGAATGAAAAGCTGCACCTGCCGAATTACTACCGTGGGATTGAAACGTATATCCGCTTTTTCGAGCACATGGCGGAATAGCCGTATGGTGATTGCGAGGAGCGCCTTGCCTCCCCTGGCGTTCTTCGTCCGCCGTAAGGCGGGAGGCCAGGGTTGCGACGTGGCAATCTGGTCTGCACGGGCGAGATCGCTTCGTGCCTCGCGATGACAGTTTCTGACCTCAAACATCCCGCTGGGCGGGATGGCCATCTCGGAATGACAGATGGGGAGCAGAACGACGGATGGGAATGGAGTGACCTGTGGCTGACATTCAATACAACCGTTTTTACAAGTATGAGGACCTGACCCGCATCCTGACGGGCCTGGCCGCCGAGTATCCGCAGTTGGTCCACCTGGAGAGCATTGGCGAAAGCCATGAAGGGCGCGACGTGTGGGTGCTGACGGTGACGAACTTTGCGACTGGCGGCGACCGCGAGAAAC
>JBAVQS010000209.1:0-3624 GCA_049694275.1 Anaerolineae bacterium
GTAATTGTTTACCGCATTCGAGTTTGGGGTCGCGCCGAGTCAATCGCCAACAAGTCGGATTGAACTTGGCCGCCCAAACGTGTATCGTGAAAGCACCATGACGAACGATGAACTCGTGCAGCAACTCCAAGAGGCGCACGCCCTCATCGCCAAACAAGCGGCGCACATTGCGGAACTCGAAGTGCGCATCGCCGAGTTGGAACAGCAACTGGATGAGGCCCACCGCCGCGGCAAACGCCAAGCCACGCCGTTCTCCAAAGGTCCCCCCAAAGCCCAACCTCAAAAACCGGGGCGCAAACTGGGGCACCTCGCCGCCCATCGCCCCACGCCCGAACGCATTACGCGCATGCTGGAAGCCCCGTTGCCCAGCTACTGTCCCGCCTGCGGCGGCACGCTCGTGGAAGACGCCGTGCACGCCCAATACCAAGAAGATCTTCCGCGCCCGATTGAAACCATCGTCACCCAATTCAATGTGCATGTCGGCCATTGTGCCGCGTGCGCCACACGGGTCCAAGGGCGCCATCCCGAACAAACCTCCGACGCCTTGGGCAGTGCCGCCGTGCAATTAGGCCCGCAGGTGCTGGGCCTCGCCGCTGAACTCAAGCACGACCTGGGCTTGTCCTACGGCAAAGTGGCGCGGTTCTTTCGGCTGACCTTTGGGTTGGATGCGGCCCCCGCCAGTTTCGCGCGCGCGGATCAACGCCTGGCGCAGGAGTTGGTGCCCACCTACGCCGCCCTGCAAACCCAGTTGCAACAGAGTGCCGTGGTGCATGCCGATGAAACGGGTTGGAAAATCGGTGGACATTCGGCGTGGCTCTGGGTCTTTACCAATGCCGCCGTCTCCCTCTATGTGATTGACCCGCACCGCGACCATGCGGTGGTGGAGCGCATCCTCAGGCAGGATTTTGCGGGGGTGCTCATCACCGATTGTTTCCTCGCCTATGACCCCTTGACCTACGCCAAGAGCAAATGTGTCGGGCACTTGTTGCGGCGGTGTCACACGCTGGTCGAAAGTGGCAATGCCAGCGCCATGCGGTTCAGTGAGCAGGCGGCCCGCTTGTTCCGGGGGGCGCTCACCCTGAAAACACGCAAAGCCACTTTGAGCGCACACGGCTATGGCGTGGCGTGTGGGCGGTTGGAAGCGGCCTTCGACCGCTTGCTGGCCCGGCACTACCGGCAAGCGGACACGGTGCGGTTCGTCAAGTTGCTGCGCAAACAACGTCCGTATCTATTCACCTTCCTATATGTGGAAACGGTGGAGCCGACGAACAATGCTGCCGAACGGGAGTTGCGGCCGGCCGTCATCATTCGCAAGACCAACGGGTGCAATCGCAGTCCCGCGGGGGCCACCGCTCATGCGGTCTTGGCGAGTGTCATTCGCACAGCCCGCAAACACGGCCACGACTTTGTGGCCCTGACCAAACGGGTGTTGCAAGCCCCCGGGCGGGTGGTCGCTGCACTCTGCAATTCCGAGCCGGCCCCGCCCCTCGTGCCCGCACCCGCGACTCCACCGGGCTTGCCTTCTCCAACAACTTGAGGGCAGGCAGTGTTACCGCGCCCCTAACCCGGTAAAGTAATACACTTTAGTTAATCGTCCCCCTATATGGGGCGCAGAGAGAGCGTATGGGGGATTTATTTTCCCGATATACTTGGAGCATCAAGCCGCCAACGGTAACCCGACAATTATCCAGGAAACCTGGCAACAATATGCCGAGCACAGCAGCGATGGCATCGTAGCGGCCATTAACAACGTGCTGCAAACCTATAATGGCAAGAATTTGCAATCCGAGTTTCCCCGCTTTGCCTGGAACAATTACTTTCTCAATGCCGGGACGTACGACTATGTCCCAACGGACGGCGGCGTTCAGCAGCGGGTATACTTGAATGTCAATGATCCGACTACCCTAACTCCGAATCCATGGCCATTGTGGCAGATCTTCCGGAGCAAGCTTCTAGGTCCGCGTCTATCGCATCCGAATAATACCGCAGGTGTCATCACAGGGGTCGCGAGTAGCTATCCTGCATCCGGGCCTGAGGATTATTACCCCGGAGTAGAACCTCTAGGTGCTGGGTATATCGAATTCTCACCACCTGCCAATGCCGTCGCTGGTACCCGATTGGATGTTACAGTATATTCCAATATTGAACCCAATCTCGGTAACACGGCGGTCCAGGCTCACGCTTTCTCTGTTCTGAACGGCCGGTTTGCCGCGCTACCGCATCCGCTTGGAACATTGCTCGCACCAGCGCCAAGTCAGCAGTGGACGCCTACTTATCTCACACAATATACATTTCATGTGGACAACTTCGATCAGTGTGATCGGGTGACACTAATCCTCAGTAATGTCAACACGCCAACTATTGCTTATCACTACGTGGCCGACTTGGTTACTGTCGCACCGCCCCCCAATGCACCCTGTTCTCTGCAAGCGCCCTAAAACTAGCAGGCGGGTTTAGTATTAGCACATTCAACTTGGCTGTTCGCGGAAGCGAACAGACCAATCGTGAGGCATCAGATGAATAGAAACAAGTACAAACATTTGTTGGTGGTGCTCATTACGCTGGGACTTGGGATTGGGTTAAGCGCGTGTGGATGGGACGGCGCAACCCAAGTGACACGGTATCAAGACCTGAGGCTGCAATTTCAGACTAATCGCACCTATGCTGGCCCCGGCGATCAAGTGCAGATGCACTTTACTGTGACGAATATCGGCAAACAACCCGTTCAGATTAACTCGCAAAACGGTCCGGTCTTGAATATTAAGGTATATGATGTAAATGGAGGTGAGATCCTATTTTCATGGGCGGCGCTATATCCCGATCAGGCGGCAACACAACTGGTGTGGCAACCAGGAGAAACCAAAACGATTGATGCTATATGGACAGTGACGCAGAAGGAATACTATTCAGGGCGATCAGTTAACCTCGAGGGTTCCCTGAATGAGGGGACAGAGATCGTTCAGGCGGCTGGTATGCAGGCTTGCTTGGGGACCTGTGAGCGGTAAAGGAGTGAAACCGCACTTGCTATTCCTCCGGCTACAGGTAAGCCGAGCTCCCGGAGGTCTCGGAAGCAGACTCTGCCCAAGGCGACTAGATGGATTGCACAATGCGGGGCAAGTGGTGGTTGCTTCCCGCCGGGTAAATCAGGTTTTCAGAATAGCCCACCATGGTATGATGCGAGGATTGATATTCCCATTTTCAATGGTAGGAATCTGATATAATGTGATAGCAAGGCGCGGTTCTCCCGCTGTTTTTTGCAGGGAACCGCGCCTTGGATTTTGGAGGATATGATGGATTGTGAGCTAGAACATTACTTCGGTTCGCTGGCTGATCAGGTACCGACTGTTGCCGATGGCTACGACAATTTTGTGTTCTCGACCCAAACTCTGCTGATCCCTCCCTCGCAACTGATCACGGATCGAATGATTATCCATAAATTCAAGCAGGGCAAGGATTCGGTATCCCGTGTCGATGCCCTGTGGTTCCAAGCGCACAAACGCACGTATCGAGAACTGGCACTGCTGATCCTATCCGTAGTTTTTCAGCCGGAACTGTCCAGGGTTCAAGTGGAGCTAATTCACCCGGCCTCGGATATCAAACACTTGATTGTCGAATTCGAGTACA
>JBAVQS010000210.1:0-3247 GCA_049694275.1 Anaerolineae bacterium
TGCTGGGCAGTTCGATGCGCCCGAGCTGGTTGTTCATAACTGATTTAGCGATATTGGCGTAGGTTGAGAGAGCCATAGCAAAACTCCTGTATGAGCGGTGAGCCGTTAGTTGCAAATTGTTCTGGGGGTGGTCGGCCGTCCGCGGTCTTTCACTCGCGTTTTTCCCGTCGGATGGCGCTGACTTGGTCGGCCAGGATGCCGAACATGAAAACAATCACCGCCGAGACAAGCACAATGACCGCGCCGGAGGGAATATTCAGCCGGCGCAGCACGACGCTGTCGAGAATCCAATACCCGAGGCCGACGAGAAACAGCATCACACTGGCGGGCAAAAAGACCTTGAGCGGATCAAAGAGCGCAATCGTCCGGATGATCAGCAGAACTGTGTTCAATCCATCACGCAATGGATTCACAGTGCTCGTGCCGGCGCGCGGCGCAGCGGTAATCGGCACATAGGCGATATTATACCCTTCTTTGAATAGGGCGAGAGTAAGGGTGGTTGAAAAAGAAAAGCCGTTCGGTAGAATGTGCAGGAATGGCTTGAGTGTCTCGACGCGGATGGCGCGAAAGCCAGAGTTCAGGTCGGGAATCTTGGTCTCGGCGAGATAGTTGGCGACCTGGGCGAGAACCCACTTGCCGGGCTTGCGGAGGCTGGGCGTATGTGAGCCCTGCCCGCGCATTCCGACGGCCATGTCGCTGTCGCACAGGCTGCCGAGCAGGCGTTCGACATCCGCCGGGTTGTGCTGTCCATCTGCATCCATCGTGACCACGACCTCGCCGTGCGCCGCGCGAACGCCTGATTTGAGCGACGCGCCATACCCTTTGTTCGAATGGTGGCGAATGACGCGCACTCCCGTCTGCCGCGCGGCTTCTCCCGTGCCGTCCGTCGAGCCGTCGTCGATGACAATCACCTCGGCTCCACGCTCGCGCCATGCGTTCAATCCATTAATGACGCGCGGCAATCCCTGCGCCTCGTTAAAGGCGGGGATGACAATCGAAACCGCCGTTGGCGGAATCGCCTCGGCGGGAAGGGTTTGTGGTTCGGGTGCGCGCATAAGGGTGTCAAACGTGGACCAGGACGTAACGGTGGTGGGCCCAAACGCTCTTGATCTGCCAGGGGATGGGTGCATGCTCCAGAAAGGCATAGCGCTCAATCCGGGCCTTGAGTTCCGGCCGCTTGCCAAGGTAATAATCCATCGAGCTCCAGTTCCAGTTGTTCCCCTCGAACTGTTTTGAGCGGAGGCCGAATTTGCTCAGCACTTGCGCGGCCGGCATGACCGTATCAGGCCAGGGGGGCACGTCGAGTACTCCTTCGTCAATGATACGTGCGCCGCATTCCTGCAGGATGCGTTTGACACGGCGAATGTCGGCCCAGCTTTCGTCGACATAATTGACAAAGTCGCGCTCGAGTATGTATTTGCGCAGCAAATAGCCCACCTGAACGCGGTTGGGCATGGCAATAAAAACAAACTGGCGCGAGACGCGAACCAGCTCCTTGATTAGCGGCTCGGGTTGGGGGATATGCCATAGGGCCGCCCAGTTCCATGCCAGATCAAAGGTCCGGTCCTCAAAAGGCAGTTTCAGAAAATCGTTCTGGTAAAAGCTGGCTGTAAGCTGGAGTTCGTTCCAGATGCGGTGGACACCGTCGAGGCGTTCCGCATCGCAATCGACCAGGGTGACCGCCGCACCGCGCTGCGCGAGGCGCACAGAGTTGATGCCGCTCACACCGGCCATGCCATAAATGGGCGCTTCGACGACGGTGTGGAGCGTATGGCGATCCATGAGCTGGTCCAAAAAATCGTTCAGGACGATGCGTTCATAGACCAGTCCGAGACCTTCATTATATTCGTGCATATACTTGCGCCAGGTCTCGCGCGGCGCTTGGGAAGGTGCCGACGTCATCGCCTATTTATAGTCGAAATCGATTCTTTTGTCGAATGGAAAGGCACGCCCGCCATTTACTTGTCTGTGGCAACTTGAGATGCCTGAGCGGCGGTTTTGAACTTGATGAGCAGATTGTCTCCTTCAAATCGCGCCTTGTCAATGTCGAGGTTCGCCAGGGCGCGGGGGAGGATCAGGTTGCGGCGAAAGTTGCTGAGGCTGATCGCGAGCTCTTCGCCGGCGCGTGCCAGCCGCAGGTTGGATTTGTCGGTAAAGGGGAGGTGTAGCTTGAGCACATAGCTGCCATTCGGGTCACGCTCAACCTGCTGGGGGCTCCCACTGTAAAAGATTTGGGATGGATCCTGATCGTGATAAGCGGCCTCAGCCATGCGGCGGAGCATGTCCACGCCGATGACTTCCTGCTCGAAAAAGGGCGCTTTCAATATCGGAACGGGCGCAAAGGCTTCTTCGATCATCTTGCCGTTGCGCTGCTGTGCGTCTTTCAGGGCGCGAAAATAATCCGTGTCGACCGTGTCCGGCAGGACGCGGTTCGAGACGACCAGATCGCAAGAAAAGCCATAAAGATTGATGTAGGTAAAGGTGCGTTGGGCCTCTTTAATGACCATCTTTTCGGGGTTGAGCACGATGCGCACCGACGATTGTTTCGTGTCGGAGAGAAGGACGTGCATCCGGTCCAACTGTAACAGCAATTCGCGGATCGTGTTAAAGACCATATCGTCGGGCAATGGAATGTCCGTAATCCCGCGCAAAAAGGGGCCGGCGAGTTTGGCTGCGCCGCGCTGGAGCGGAAAGATGTGGCTCAGATACCACTTGGCGACCTCGGGGAGTGAGAGGAGCCGGAGCGTCTCGCCGGTCGGCGCGCAGTCTACGATAATGACATCATACTCGCCCGATTCGGCCAGGTAGACAATCTGAAGGAGTCCCGCCAGTTCGTCCATCCCCGGTAGGACGCTCGCTTCGTCGGCGATCAGTTCGTCCACTCCGCGCCATTGGAGCATCGATGCCAGCCATTCCCGGACGCGCCCCCAGTATTTTTCCATCTGATGGAGCACGTCGATCTCTTGCGCCTTGAGCCCGGGCGCCATCTCGATAGGTTCATTGCCAATCGTGCGGTCAAAGGAATCGCCGAGTGAGTGCGCGGCGTCGGTCGAGACGACGATGGTGCGATAGCCCAGGTCGGCGCAGCGAAGGGCCGTGGCTGCCGCAACCGAGGTCTTGCCCACGCCGCCCTTGCCAGTATAAAGGATAATGCGCATGGCCGCTATTATACCATGTTTGGCGCGGCCATTGTCAAACCGCGAATTCGTCGTTATAATTGCGCTGTTCTGGTAGTTTTGCCCCATGG
>JBAVQS010000211.1:0-4180 GCA_049694275.1 Anaerolineae bacterium
GCTCGGCGGCGGCGGCGTGGATGGAGCGATTCACCGCGCCGCAGGGCCGGAGCTGCTGACCGAGTGCCTCACGCTCGGCGGGTGCGAGACGGGTGACGCCAAGTTGACGCGCGGCTACCGCCTCCCCGCCCGGTTTGTCATCCACACAGTCGGCCCGGTCTATCGCGATGGACGGCACGGCGAACCCGAACTGCTGGCGTCGGTCTATCGCCGTTCGCTAGAGATCGCCGCCGCGCAGAATCTGAAAAGCGTTGCCTTTCCGGCCATCTCGACCGGCGCCTTTGGCTATCCACTCCAGGCGGCCGCGCGCATTGCGCTCGGGACCGCGCTCAATTACCTCCAGGAGCACGACGAGCCGGCCCTGGTCCGCTTTGTGCTCTATGATCGCCATGCGTACGAGGTGCACGAACAGGTCATTCAGGAACTGTTGAGCGCATAGGCGCGGGGCGGGATCGCGGATCGAGCCAGGCAGCCGGTGTAAAACTGAAAATCGCGATGAAAGGAGAAGCGGCCATGAAACACCTTTCGCGTTCAGGCATCATTGCCTACAGTATGGGCTCGGTCGCCGCAGGGCTCTTTTACGCATTCAACAACTTTACCCTGCCGCTCTTTCTCTCCTTTTATACCAAGGACGCCATCATCATTGGATGGCTGAGCAGCACGCGCTCGGTCGAGCAGGCCTTTATCCAGCCATTCGTCGGCGGTTGGAGCGACCGCACCTGGACCCGCCTGGGACGCCGCGCTCCGTTCTTTCTCATCGCCATGCCCATCTCGGCGCTCTTTTTTGTCATCACCACCCTCATTCCCCACGACCCTTCCCTGTTAGGTCCGGTCATCGTCGCGGTCTTTATCTTTTCGTTCATGTTCAACGTCGGGATCGATCCGTATGTCGCGCTGCTGGCTGATGTCACCGAATCGATCCAGCGCGGGACGATCAACGGCGTTGCAGCCGTTTTCGGCTTTCTCGGCCAGGTGGTCATTCTCATCGCCGCCGGCCTTATCTGGGAACAACACCACGACTGGGTCTTTTACCTGATTGCACTGGGGTTGGTGCTGGGATTCGGGATCGTCGCGCTCGGCGTCCGGGAGCGGCAACAACTGGTCGAGGGGGAAGAGAGAACCCAACCGACCGATTCGATGCTCAAGCCCTCGCTCGCCCCTTATATCGAGTATATCCGTGACCGCTGGCGCGAAAGCCGCGATGCGGTCAAACTGCTCCTCGTACGGTTCCTTTATCAAATCGGCGTGAATGCGGCCGTCCCTTTCCTAACCCTCTTTGTCTCGACCCAGATCGGAACGGCGGGCTGGCGCGAGATGATTAGCCTGATTCCGGGGGGCGCCAACCTGGCCTTTGGCAACACGACCGTCGCGAATCTGGACGCGCAGGGAGTTTCACAAATCGTCGCGGCCCTGTTCCTGCTGGTCACGATGCTGTTTGCGATTCCCTGCGGCTGGCTGGGGGACCATTTGGGCAAAAAGCGTGTCTTTCGCGTCGGGCTGCTCGTGATGGGCATCGTCGCGCTGTTTGCCGCCTTTGCCACGAGCATCCCCCAATTGCTCTTTTATCTCATCTTTTTGGGCCTGGGTAACGCCGCCGTCTCCATCCTCTTTTTCCCCTATCTGAGCGATCTCGTCCGCGCCGACCAGATGGGCGAATTCCAGGGGTTATCGGCCACGGCCGAAACGGGGGGCATCGCTCTCTCGGTCCTCCTCGCCGGCGCGCTCATCAACCTGAACCTGTTTGACATGAAATACCGGATCATCTTTATCGTGACCGGCATTTTCCTGCTGCTCGGCGTTGTCGCGGTCAGCTTTGTCCGGGCGCAATTGGAAGCAGGCGCCGCGCCGTTTAACTCACCACCTGCTCTCCATTAAGGAACATCATGAACGAACACGAACCGTCATCCATCAACAACGCGGAGAACGCGCGCGCCGCCGACTCGACCACAGAACAGCAAACGCAAAAGAACGAGGTGAAGATCGACGAGCGCAAACAAGCGGAAGAGGCCAGCGCCCAGCGCGCGCAAGAGTTAGAGGCCCTCTATCACACCTCCCTCGAAATCAACGCCCTTCAGGACTTGCCTACCCTGCTCCAGAGCATTATCACCCGGGCCAGCGACCTGGTCGGCGAGCAGATGGGCGCGCTCTACCTTTTGCAACCGGATGGACAGACGCTCCGTTTAACGGTGGGATACAACCTGCGGGAGGCCTTTGTCGGCACGACCCTGCAAGTAGGGGAAGGACTCGCAGGCAAGATCATCCAGACCGGCGCGCCGCTCATGGTGCCCGACTATCAAGCCTGGCCCGAGCGTGCAGTCATCTACGCGACCAGTTCCTGGCGCCGCATGTTGGGGATGCCGCTCAAGGCGAGCGGGCAGGTCATCGGCGTGATCACCATCACCGACACGCAGCGGACCGGGCTGTACACGGAGGCCCAGGTCCGTGTGCTCTCTCTGTTTGCCGATCAAGCGGCTATTGCCATCGATAAAGCCCGGCTAATCGAGAGCGAACAGCGCCAGCAAGAGAGCCTGGCCCGGGAAAAGGAGCAGTTGGCCCTCACGCTCGACAGCATCGGCGATGGGATGATTACGACAGACTGCGACGAGCAGATCCTCCTCCTGAACCCCAGGGCAGAACAATTGACCGGCTGGGACCGCGCGGCGGCCATCGGACAACCGCTGCGCACAGTCTTGCGGCTCATCAACATGAGAACCGGCGAGCCGGCGCCGGACTGGATCACAGAGGTTTTGCAAAAGGGCGTTATCCGGGGGCTGGCCGAGGACACGGCCCTGGTGGCGCGGGATGGAACCCGCCGGATAATTTCCAGCAGCGTCGCGCCGGTGCACAACGCACAAGGGCAAATCACCGGGCTGGTCCTCGTGTTCCGGGACATTACTCTGATCAAGCAGGCCGAGCAGCAGACGATTCGCGCCGAGCGCCTGGCCGCACTGGGGCGCATGTCCGCCGCGCTGGCGCACGAGATCAACAACCCCCTGCAGGCGATCTCGAGCACGCTGGACCTCGCGCTGGATTTCGACATTTCACCCGAGGAACGCGAGCAGAACCTCCGCACGGTACGCCAGGAAATCGACCGGCTCGCCGACATCACGCGGCGCATTCTCAACCTGTCCCGGCCCACCACCGCGCCGCGCCATTTTGTTCAGGTTGTCGATCTCGTCCAGCATACCTTGACGCTGGCTCATGCGCAATTACAGCAGGCCGCGATCCAACTGACGACCGATTTCGAGCCCTCGCCCAATCTGCTCGCCTCGCCGGAACAACTCATCCAGGTCTTGCTCCACCTGATCCTCAACAGCGTTCAGGCCGCCGGGGAACAGGGCAGGCTGCACGTCTCCATTCACCCCGATACGCAGTGGGTCACCCTCGCGGTCACCCACAACGGCCCGATCCTTTCCCGGCAAGAGATGGTCAACATCTTTGAGCCTTTCTATACCACCGAAACCGAAGCGAATAGCGTGGGCCTGTACACCAGCCAGATGATCGTGCAGCAGCATGGCGGCGCGATCACCGTCGAGAACGTGGGAGAGACGCGCGGAGTACGCTTTAGCGTGCGGTTGCCGGTGTAGCCGCCGCTAATACACAAACTCGCGGATGTCGTAAAAGGAGACTTTGGGGGAGCGGTTCGGATCGGTAAAGTTCAGCGCCGAGCGGATGCGCACCATCTGATGCTCGATCTCACCGACGGTGAGCGGCTGGATGCCAGCCACGGCGGCGCGCTCGGTATAGGTCGAGCCGGGATAGTCCACCACCTCAGAAAAATAGATAAGGTCATCCTGGTCGAGCGGCATACCGTTGATGAGCCGCGCGGTCTCGTACACGTGCGCGTCCTCATACTTTTTCCCCCCGGCCCCGGCGAGGAGAATGACGCCGACGGCCACGCCCCCCGCTTTGAGGTCGTTGACGAGCTCGAATACATCGTGCGGCGTGTTCGGCTTGCCGAGGAACCCCAGAAGATGTGGGTCACCCGATTCGAGCCCCACATAGACCCGGCGGAGCCCCCGGTCGGCGAGCTGGGCATATTCCAGCGGCGAACGGCGGTGCGATTCGACCGCGTCCACAAAGGAATAGATACCGTTGAAATGGATCGGGTGATCGTGCTCCCATGCGGCGCGGGCGTCCGGGTCGAGGCCGCGCGGGAGAATCTCGAACTCGGCATTGA
>JBAVQS010000212.1:0-7949 GCA_049694275.1 Anaerolineae bacterium
GGCGCTCCCGCCATCACGACCGTCACGTTCCGCCCGACCTCGCTGAACCAGGGTGAGCTGGTCTATATCAGCGTCACGGTGACGAACAACAGCGGCGCCCCGCTGCCCACTCAGGGACCCAATCCCGGCTTTATCTATAACGAAGGGGATAATTACTTTACCAAACAGAACCCGCCGGTCAGCGGAGCGTATCGCATCGGGCTGGATTTCGACGGGCGTACCGGCGTGGACCACCCCTATCGCTGGGGATTCGGCGCGCCGCTCGCCCCCGGCCAATCGACGACCGTCACCGGCTATATCCGCCTCAATCGGCGGCAGGCCACCAACTTTTGGGTCGCACTGATCCAGGAGGCAACGGCGGTGGTTCAGGACAATCAGGGGACGACGCTGGTCACGGTAAACAAGGGATAGAAGGATGGTTAGTCGTAGGGGCAGCGCCTTGTGCCTGCCCAAGCCGAGGGCAACCACAAGGGATTGCCCCTACGCCAATGCCTTAAAGCCACGTGGAATTCGCTCTAGCGGCTAGCCGTCAGGTGATTCGATTGAGACAACATCCACTTGCCCTGCTCATGCTCGGCGCAATGCTCGCGCTGAGCGTTGCGTGTGCGCCGGCAAACGCGCCCGCGACGAATCCGCCGGCCACTGCGACCCAGCCGCCGCCGACGGCGACGGATCCGCCGCCAACCGACACGCCCATGCCAACGCCGACAATCGAGTCTCCGGTATGGAGCGATGAATTCAATGGCCCGGCCGGCGCGGCGATCGACGAGAGCAAATGGAGCTTTGACCTGGGCGGTGGGGGTTGGGGCAATAGCGAGCTGGAAAAATACACAAACAGCACCCAGAACGTGTATCAGGACGGGGCGGGCCATCTCGTCATCAAAGCAATAGAGGACCCGCCCGGCTCGTACCAATACACGTCAGGACGGATTCACACGCGGGGAAAATTCCAATGGCAGTATGGTCGGCTCGAAGCGCGCGTCAAGCTGCCGGTTGGGCAAGGAGTCTGGCCCGCCGTTTGGCTGCTGGGCGCGCCGACCAGTGGCAAAGGGTGGCCCTATGACGGCGAGATCGATGTGATGGAGAACATCGGGAGCGAGCCGGGCCGGGTGCACGCCAGTGTGCACGGCCCGGGCTACTCGGGGAGCCATCCCATCACGACCGTCTATAACCTTGCCGGCGGGGCGCGCTTTACCGACGACTATCACCTGTTTCAAATGGATTGGGCCGAGAACTCTATCCAGTTCTATGTGGACAATCAGCTCTATCAGACCGTCACGCCCAAGAATCTGCCCGAAGGCAAAGACTGGGTATTCAACCAGCCCTTTTATCTCATCATGAACGTCGCCGTCGGCGGTGGATTCCCGCAGTATCCCGATCAAACCACCCATTTTCCACAGATGATGCTGGTGGACTATGTGCGGGTCTACAAGACTCAATAGATCGGCAGGCTGGGGTCAACCTCATTGGCCCACGCCAGAATGCCGCCTTTGAGGTTCTTGAGCTTGCGAAAGCCGGCCCCGCGCAGCAACTGGAGCGCACGCGCCGAACGCGCGCCGCTTTTGCATTGCAGCACAATCTCTTCCGCCGAGTCCAGCTCGTTCATGTGCGCGACCAGGGTGTCCAGCGGGATGAGCTGGGCCCGGTCGATATGGACAATCTCCCACTCGTGCGGCTCGCGCACGTCAATCAAGCGCAGGTGCGGGTTGGCGTCAAGCTGCTTTTTTAGCTCGACCGCTTCAATATCCCATTCTGCGCCCGCGCTCCCCTCGTCCTGGTGGTCGTTCATCGGCATGCCGCAAAACTCTTCATAATCAATCAAGCCGGTAATCGTCGGATGATCGGAACAGATGACGCAGTCCGGGTTTTTGCGCAGCCGCACCTCGTCAAAGGTCATCGCCAGCGCGTCGTATAACATTAGCCGCCCGACGAGCGAATCGCCTGCGCCAATAATCAATTTAATCGCCTCGGTCGCCTGGAGCGTGCCGACGGTGCCGGGCAGAACGCCCAGGACGCCGCCTTCGGCGCAAGAGGGCACGAGACCGGGGGGCGGCGGCTCGGGAAAGAGGCAGCGATAACACGGCCCGTGCTTGGCCCAAAAGACAGAGACCTGCCCCTCGAACCGAAAGATCGAGCCGTATACGTTGGGCTTGCCGAGCAGCACGCAGACGTCGTTCACCAGGTAACGCGTCGGAAAGTTGTCGGTGCCGTCGATGACAATGTCATAGGGCCGGGCCAGGTCGAGCGCATTCTCCGACGTGAACAACTCGTTGTGCACATCGACACGGACGTGCGGGTTGATGTCCAGAATCCGGTCGCGCGCCGACTCGACCTTGAGCTTGCCGATGGACGCCGTGCCGTGAATGACCTGGCGCTGCAAGTTGCTGGCATCCACTACATCATAGTCCACCAGGCCGATGCGGCCCACGCCGGCAGCCGCCAGGTACATCGCCAGCGGCGAGCCCAGCCCGCCGGTGCCGACCAACAGGACCGAGGCCGCCTTGAGCTTTTTTTGTCCCCCCAGCCCGACTTGCGGCATGATCAAATGACGCGAGTAGCGGCGAATTTCTTCGTGACTGAGCTCGACCGATTGCGGATCAAGGTATTCGAGAGCCACACTCATTGCGTTACTCCTGTCCCCCGCCGCAGCCGCCGGCCATGGAAGGGACAATCCGCAACTGGTCTGTCTCCTTAACCGGCGTGCTCACCCCGCGGATAAAGCGCACATTCTCCTGACCCAGGAAAACGTTGACGAAGGATCGCAGTTCGCCGTTTTCGGCGTACAGGTGTTTGGCAAGCTCCGGATACTGGCGGGTGAGGTCTTGAAGCAGAGCGCCCACTGTATCCCCTGTCGCCGTCACCTCGGCGTTGCCGCCGGTATAGGAGCGGAGGGGAGTCGGAATACGAATAACGGGCATACAACTCCTTTTTACTGTTGAATTCGCAAGGGTTCTTCCAGAAATCGCGACCGGTCGTCCGCCAGCACCCACACACGCGCGTCGGCGGCTTGACCTTTTTGTATCGAGACGATGAGATAGGAATACCATGGCAGCGCATACTCGCGGTCGTATTCCGAAGCCTGCGCCGGATGGTCGGGATGGGAATGGAAAACGCCGATCACGTCGAGGCCCAGCGCCTCTGCTTTTGTTTCGCCGTCGAGCATGTCCTGGGCGGTAATCAGGTAACGGTGATGCTGCTCACCCGGCTCGAAACGATTTGCCAGGGGCAACACATCGGTCGCCGTCTTGTCTGCGCCGGACGCGCCCCCCCCGGCATGGCCCAGCAGCAGCCCCGCGCCCTCATTGGGGTACGCTGCTTGCAGGTGAGCGACAAGGCGCGCATAGATATCGGGTAAGATAATCAAAGCCATATCACTTCCAAAAACTCTCCGACAGATACTTGTAACCCGCATCTGGCAGCAGGGCGACGATCAACCCCTCGGCCAGTGTCCGCGCGAGCTCCAGCGCGGCCCATACGGCCGCGCCCGCCGAGATGCCGACGAACAGCCCCTCCTCACGCGCCAGGCGGCAGGTCATCTCATACGCATCTTCCGTCTTGACCGTCGCGTTATGATCGGCCACCGTTTCGTCATAGATGCCCGGTTTGATAGCTGTCGCCATGTGCTTGAGGCCTTCCAGCCCGTGGAATGGCATATCCGGCTGAACCGCGACCAGTTGAATGGCCGGGTTGTATTCGACAAGCCGCCGGCCGGCGCCCACAAGCGTGCCGCTCGTTCCGAGGCCCGCCACAAAATGGGTGAGCCGGCCACCGGTCTGGGCGATGAGCTCCGGGCCGGTCGTTTCATAATGCGCCTGCCAGTTAGCCGGGTTGTTATACTGGTCGGCATAGTAATAGCGGTCCGCGTTTTCCGCCGCGAGCCGCCGCACCTGTACGAGCGCGCCATCCGAGCCTTCGAGCGGATCGGTGAGTATCAGCTCTGCGCCCAGCGCGCGCAGAATGGACAGGCGTTCGGGGCTGGCGTTTCCCGGCACAGCCAGCGTGACGCTGATCCCCCGCGCCGCGGCAAACGTGGCATAGGCAATTCCCATGTTCCCCGAAGTCGAATCGAGCAGCCGCTGGCCGCGCGCCGGATCCAATGCGCCGCTCTGCAGCGCCCGGCGCAGAATATTGAGCGCCGGACGATCTTTGACCGAGCCGCTGGGGTTGAACCACTCGGCTTTGGCAAACACCTGTACGGACGCGGGCAGGTCAGCCGTCACACGCGTGAGCGGCAAAAGCGGGGTACGGCCAACGCGCGATTCCAGGGTATCCGCCGGTTCGCCGGGCGAAAGCGGCGTGCGCGCCATACGGCCACGGACCAGGGTTGTGTCATCTTGAGCCATTCCTCTATACATAGGCCTCTATTCGTATACGCAGGAACATGGATTATACATCCGCAAACGCGCTTGCCGTCAAGACACATCCCCCCTACATCCATCGGGCTCGTGATGACGTATTAATCAATAGGAGTACTATCGATGGATGACCCGCTTGCTCAAGCCATCCTCAAAACCTTGCATTATGCGGATATCTTTGACTTTCCGCTGACCGGCGCAGAACTTGAACGCTACCTGATTGGCGTCCGGGCAACCTCCCCTGAGATCAAGGCGACGCTACTTGAACTGACCCAGTGCCAGGGTCGCATTGCCGCGGTGGACCGTTTCTTTACGCTCCCCAGCCGCCAGCCGATCGTCGCCGAACGGCTGCGGCTGAAACAACAGGCGCAGGGACAGGCGCCGCGCGCCCACTTTTACGGACGACTCCTCGGCTATTTTCCTTTTGTGCGGATGGTGGCGATCACTGGCGCTTTGGCCATGGAGAACGCGCGTGACAACGATATCGATCTGCTGATCGTATGCGCGCCAGGGCGGCTCTGGATGGTGCGTGGGGCCGCAATTGCCCTCGTCCGCCTGGCGCGCCTGCGCGGCGATCACCTTTGCCCAAACTTTCTCATCACCGAAAATCGGCTGGGCGTCGCCGAGGAGAATCTTTACAACGCGCACGAAATCGTTCAAATGATTCCGCTCTATGGCTTGAACCTGTATCGCCGATTACGCCGGGCCAACACCTGGGTAGACCGATTCTTGCCGAACGTGGATCGAACCGACAAGGCATACGTCCCTGAGTCGTTTGACGCTTTCGGCCTCTGGCTCAAGCGGATGGGCGAACGCCTATTGGGGGGGCGCGCCGGAGAGGCAATTGAGCAGTGGGAAATGTCGCGCAAGGTCCGGAAACTCTCGGCGCAGATTCCCCCGAACGCGGATGACGTCGAGTTCTCGAGTGAGGCCTGTCGCGGCTTTATTAGCGGTCACAGCCGGCGGATACTTGCCGAATTTACCCGGCGCACCCAGGAATTGGAACCGGCGCAGAATAGAGAAGAGATGGCATTGGCCCGATGAAATGGGGGGGATGAATGTCAGAGATCTTGCTTGGCCAATCCTACTTTATGCGCTTTGACCCCAAGCTCTATGCGGCGATGCAGCCCTACCCTCCGTTGGGCGCGCTCTATGCAGCCGGGTACCTCCGCGCGCACGGGCATGATGTTGCCGTCTTTGACGCCATGCTGGCAAACTCGGAGCTGGATTGGGAGGCGGCCCTCGCTCAACAGCGCCCCCGCTTTGCAGTGCTGTACGAAGATAGTTTTAACTATTTGAGCAAGATGTGCCTGCTGCGAATGCGCCAGGCGGCATTCGAGATGATCTGCCGGGCAAGGGAACGCGGCTGTGTCGTCATCGTCTCAGGATCAGATGCAACCGACCGACTCGCCGAGTACCTGACACAAGGCGCAGACTATATCCTCATCGGAGAGGGCGAAATCACTCTGAATGAATTGATCACGGCAGTGAAGCACGGCGCGCCGGTCAATGAAATTCGGGGACTGGCCTGGCGCGACAAAAACGGAACCATCCAGCGAGCCCCTCCGCGCCATTTCATTCGCGAGCTGGATCGGCTCCCTTTCCCCGCCTGGGATCTGGTGGACATTGAACGATACCGGCGACTCTGGCGCGAGCGACACGGCTATTTTTCGATGAATCTCGTAACCACGCGCGGCTGTCCCTATCATTGCAACTGGTGCGCCAAGCCCATTTATGGCCAGCGCTACAACTCGCGGACGCCGGAGAACGTGGTCGCCGAAATGCGTCTGCTCAAGGATACTTTTCATCCCGACCAGATCGAATTTGCAGACGACATCTTTGGCCTCAGGCCCGGGTGGATTGAGCGCTTTGCCGATCTGGTTCATGAACAGGGTGCGCAAATTCCCTTTAAATGCCTGCTGCGCGCCGATTTGCTGACCGATGGCGTCGTCACTGCGCTGGCTCGCGCCGGCTGCGCGACCGTTTGGATGGGGGCCGAATCCGGGTCGCAAAAGATTTTGGATGCCATGGAAAAAGGAACCCGGGTCGAGCAGATCTATCGCGCGGCTGAGCGCCTGCACCGCGCGGGAATTCGGGTCGGTTTCTTTTTACAGTACGGGTATCGCGGCGAAGACGGGAACGATATTGCCCGGACTCTGCAAATGGTTCGCGATTGCCGGCCGGATGACATCGGAATCTCTGTCTCTTATCCCTTGCCCGGCACAAAATTTTACGAACAGGTCAAGGCTGAGCTGGGCGACAAGCAGAACTGGGTGGACAGTGACGACCTTGCCCTGATGTATCGTGGGACCTATTCACCCGAATTCTACCGCGTCCTCTACCGCGTGACGCATTATGCATTCCGGCTGCAGCGCGCACAACAAGCGCTCGCGCAAGTGCTCCGCCATCCGTCGAGATGGCGCCCCTATCACTGGCGCTCATTGGCATCCCTGCCGGCAAACGCGATTCGACTCGGGCTCGCGCGCTTGCAACTTTTTGCCCTGGCTCAACTGGACATTTTATGGCGCAAACGAAAGTCGGCGACGGCCCGGACACCCCAGCCATGACCCGATCCGATGATGCGGTTGCTAGGGCCTTTTCTCGCAAGGCGCTGATTTATGACGCCTTTGGACAGGACCATCCCAACCTGACCCGGATGCGACAGCAGGTATACCGTCACCTGCTGGGTTATGTGCAACCGCCGGCCCGCATTTTGGAGTTGAATGCAGGCACCGGGGCCGATGCCGCATTCCTGGCGCGTCTCGGCTTTAGCGTTCATGCCACGGACATTGCGCCCGGAATGATTGCACAAATCACGAACAAGATTGAGCGCGACGGATTGGAAGGGCGACTGTCGGTCGAGCAGCGATCATTCACCGATCTGGACGCGATCCAGGCAGAGCCATTCGACTGTATTTTCTCAAACCTTGGCGGGTTGAATTGCATACAAGATTTGCAACGCGTATCGCGCCAGGTCCCGCGCCTGCTACGCAAGGGAGGCATCGTCACCTGGGTAATCATGCCCCCACGGTGTCTCTGGGATTTCGCAGCGGTCCTGCAAGGGGATTGGCGTCTCGCCACCCGGCGGCTGGCCCGCAACGGCGTCTGGGCCAACATCGAAGGGGTCCGCGTCATGACTTTTTACCATTCGCCCGAAAAAGTGATGCAAGCCTTCGACAATCAGTTTCAGGTCGAGCGCGTGCAAGGGCTATCTATATTCGCGCCACCGGCAGACCGTAAGCAGTTCGCTCTACGATTTCCGCGTTTCTACCAATTCCTCGTTCGCCTCGACGAAAAGGTTGCCGATCGCCATCCATTTCGCGGCTGGGGAGATTTCTTTGTGCTCACCCTCCGGTACGCACAAACGACCTATGGCAAATAATCCTTTCAGATTCGCATGCCCGGTTTGTGGCTTGGCGCTCGAGCAGCGATCGCCGGATGAGCAGTATTGCTCAGCTGACCTGACCCGCTTTAACCGGGTGGATGGAATCTGGCGTTTTCTGCAACCGGGCCGCGCCCAGGCGCTGGAGCGATTTATGCGCGAGTATGAAACGATCCGCGCAGCCGAGAGCCGCGGCAGCCAAGACCCAGCCT
>JBAVQS010000213.1:0-3162 GCA_049694275.1 Anaerolineae bacterium
CTATGATCAGCAGACGAAAGCACGCGAACTGCGCAAGTTGCAGAAAAAGGCGGCCAAACTCGGCATGCAGCTAGTGGCCGTGCCCGCCTAAGCCCCTGTTGGTTCGCAAGTTTCTGAGCAGGAGCGCTTTTTGCGACGTGGCAATCTCGCCGGCGCAAACCAGATTGCTTCGCACAAAACGCTCGCAACAACTGTGTTATTCCAGTAAAACATCCCGGCACGCGGGATGGGATTCTCGCAATGACAGGCGCGGCTTTGCAACAGCCGCCGTCTTTTTTGCACCCCCATTGACGCACAAAAATAAGCGTGCTAGAATTTTTTCCCCAGGTACCGCTTCGCCTGGCGCGACGAGCGCGCAAAGGAGGTGATGGCGCACGCTCGTCTCCACTCACGATTCCGATTCTCATCGTTACAATCGGTTTATTGTCGTTATTCTCACGGAGGGAATATCCATGCGATCTCGAAAAACATTGACCAGCGCAGTGGTACTCGCGCTGCTCCTTTGCGTGGCGCTGGTGATGACCGCCAGCGCGGCGCCCCCACCGCTCGGCAAGACACAAATCCAGGCTCAGCCGCATGCGCTGAAATCCATTGGCACCACCCGGTTTGCGCCCTCGCGCAAGGCACCCGCCACAAACAAGCCGGACGCGCCGCGCTATAACCTCAACCGCGCGGTTCCGGGCAAGGTCAACAAGACCAAGACCAGTGCGCCTGCCGCCCCATTCTTCCCGACCGTCAAGCCCTCGGCCGTGGCCAACACCCTTCCCGGCCATCTCAGCGCCAACCCGGGCTTGAACGCCTATGACACCTGGCAGGCAAACGCCGCCGTCTTTCAGCCCCCCGACCAGGGGTTATGCGCCGGCAACGGCTATGTGCTGGAAATGGTGAACGAAGTGGCCGCGGTCTATGACGCCAACCTGGAAAAGATCACCGGTGACATGTCGCTCGCCGACTTTTTCCAACTTTCCGAGGACAACACCGGCGGCGATCCCAAGTGCTATTTCGACCCCGGCACCAAGCGCTTTTTCGCTACCGAAATCGGGTATGGCCCCGGCGAAAATCCGCCGGGGGGCGTGCCCTCTACAGTGACCGATGTCTCGACATTCGTCATGGTCGCCGTCAGCGCGACTCAGGATCCGCGGCTCGGCTGGTATATCTATGCACTGGATACGACCTTTGATTGCCCGAGTATCAGCAACGCCCCCTGCCTCCCTGACCAACCGCTGATCGGCGCCAATCGCGATGCGTTCTTTATCTCGACGAATGACTTTCAACTGGAGGGCCCCGACTTTTACGGGACGAACCTCTATCTCATCGACAAGCCCGCGGTCGTCGCCGGCTCGCTGGGCTTTCTCGTCAACGTCGCCTACTGGCCGGTCGGGCAGAATATCCCAACCCCGGATGAAGGCGGCATCTGGTATACACTTCAGCCGGCCTTTTCCGCCAACACGGCCGACTGGGATAACCGTCAGGGGGGGACGGAATATCTCCTGAGCGCGCTTGATTTCTTTAACCAGGGCGACAACCGGCTCGCGCTCTGGGCCATGACCAACACCCAGAGCATCCACGCCTCGCCCATCAACTGGAATCTCACGCTCGACGGGACCCTCGTTTCCTCAGAGAACTATATCATCCCGTACGATTTCTCGGCGCAAAAGTACGACGGGCTGATCCCCTTCGGCCAGGTGTACTTTGGCGCCACCGCCGCCGGCCCCATCCAGCCGAACGACGACCGGATGAACCAAGTGATGTATACCAATCACATCCTGTGGAGCGGCGTCAATACGGGCCTCATGCAGAGTTTCAAGACCGGGCCCGAATACCACAACGGCATCGCCTACTTTGGCGTCCGGCCGATGTGGACTTTACAGGGCGGTCTGACCTACGCCTGGGTCAAGCAGGGTTATGTATCGCCGATGCACGAGGACGTGTTGTTCCCCTCCATCGCCATGGCGCCGAACAACGTCGGGGCGATGGTCTTTACGATCACCGGTCCGAACCGCTACCCGAGCGCGGCCTACACCATGATGACGACGGCCGGCGCCGGCGCCATCAACGTCGCGAACGCGGGCATGTCAACCTATGACGGGAGCTGCGAGTACAATCCCGCCTGCGGCGGTGGCTCTCTGGATCCGCGCTGGGGTGACTATACCGCCGCGGTCGTCATGAACCAGCACGTCTATATGGCGACCGAGTACATCCAGACCCCCGACTGCGGAGTGGCCGCGTATCTGAGCGAAGGCCCGTATTCCACCTGTGGCGATACCCGGTCGTGGCGCCAGAACTGGGGCACCGCGCTGGACCGCGTCTGGCCGTACTAATGACAACCCAACCGTTCGCGCATGTCATTCCTCCCTACGGTCGGAATCTCGCCAGCGCAAACCAGATTGCTTCGTGCCTGCTCAGAAACTTGAAATTATTATGTCAAGTTTCTGTTCTTGAACATGCCGCCGACGCGGGATGTGGTTCTCGCAATGACAACCTGAACGGAAATAAAAAAACTCGCTCCCCAAAAATCGGGGAGCGAGTTTTTTACCTGTTTAAACCTGTCTTACGGAAGCATCTTGCTGATCGACGTGCCCCAGTTCGTCCGGGTACCGCGCGTGCCACCGCAGGTGTGATCCACAGTGAAAGTGGCGAGATCGCAGTCGGGATACTGGATGTATTCGCTCGCAAAGTAGATATGCGTGCCCGAAGCGACCGCCGCCGAATAGTCGCCCCAGCGCGGGCGGCCATTCAGATACCACGAAAAGTCCTGGAGGCTACCCATGCCCTGGGCCGACATCTGAACGTTGCCGGGGCCATAGGCCGTGCCGAGGCGGACATAACCCGAGCTCGGATACATGTCGGCGCCGGTCACGCTAAACGCCATCGCACCCATGCCCGCGTCCGTCATGCCGATCGAGGGGAAGATGGCGTCCTCGTGCTGGACCGCCACATATCCCTGCCGCGCCATGGTCGGAACAAAGCACAGTCCACCGCCCCCGCCTGAGGGAGCAACGGCGCAGGTCGTCGTCCACTGCGGGCGAACGGCAAACCAGGCGATGCCGGCATGATACTCCGGTTCTGTCTTGCTCGAGAACTGCTGGTAGAGGCCGGTGTTCACGCCCGCCCAGAGGAGATGGTTGGCATAGACGGTCTGGTTCATCCGGTCATCATTCG
>JBAVQS010000214.1:0-17679 GCA_049694275.1 Anaerolineae bacterium
GTCGCCGCCCGTCCCGCCGCCGCAGCCGCCTGCGCCTCAGCCCCAGCCGCAGCCGACACCCACGCCGCCGCCGCCCGGGGGGGGATGCCGCGACCTGATTAAGACGCTCTTCAAGGGGTAAATGCTCGGAGCCCTATCTTGACATTTGGACCAGTGCGCTATAAAATTTCGTCACCATTGGATCGGAGGCCTCGATTTCCTCCGAAGGAGGAACGCATGTCAGGTGTCAAGTTCGATCACGTTACGAAGCAGTTCGGCGAGGTCAAGGCCGTCAATGACTTGAACCTCGAGGTTAAGGACAAGGAATTCCTCGTCCTCGTTGGACCGTCGGGTTGCGGCAAAACAACCGCGCTCCGCCTCCTCGCGGGGCTGGAGGATATCTCGTCCGGGCAAATTGTCATTGGCGATCGCGTCGTCAACGATGTGGCGCCCAAGGACCGTGATATCGCGATGGTCTTTCAGTCCTACGCGCTGTATCCCCACATGAGCGTGTATGACAATATGGCGTTTGGGCTCAAGCTCCGCAAGATGAAAAAGGCGGACATCGACAAGCGGGTGAAGGAAGCCGGTCAGATTCTGGGCATCGGCCACCTGCTCGATCGCAAGCCCAAGCAGTTGTCCGGCGGCCAGCGCCAGCGCGTGGCGGTCGGGCGCGCCATTGTTCGCGAGCCCAAAGTGTTCTTGTTCGACGAGCCGCTGTCGAACCTCGACGCCAAGCTGCGCGTGCAGACCCGCGCCGAGATTTCGAAATTGCACCAGCGTCTGGGCACCACGTTCATCTATGTGACCCACGATCAGACGGAAGCCATGACCATGGCCACCCGGATCGCGGTCATGAAGGATGGCGTGTTGCAGCAGGTGGGCTCGCCGCAGGAATTGTACGATCACCCGGCGAACACGTTCGTCGCAGGGTTCATCGGTAGTCCGGCGATGAACTTTTTCAATGCGACCGTGCGCCAGGCGGACGGCGGGGTGATGCTGGATACCGGATCGTTCTCGATCGCGGCGCCCAAGGATTCGGTCAACACGCTCAAGGACCTCGGCGGCAAGCCGGTGGTGATGGGTATCCGCCCGGAAGACGTGTATGACGCGGCCTACCCGGCGCCGGGCATTGAAGCGGTCCCGGTTCAGGCGATGACCGAAGTGGTCGAGCCCATGGGGAGTGAGATTTATCTCAACCTCGTGGCGGGCGGCCAGCCGTTCGTTGCCCGCGTGGATCCGCGCAGCAAGGCGCATTCGGGTGGTCAGACCGACCTTGTCTTTGATGCGATCAAGATTCACATCTTTAATAAAGAGTCGGATCTGGCGATTCGCTGAACCGCCTCACCTGCAAACGCATTCGGCAATTACGGTGTGTGAACTGGCAACGCAGTAGGGGCAATGCATCATTGCCCCTACTTTTTTGAGGGCGTTCATACAAGAATGGGCCGTATGCCAATTTGTGTGTAATTTTGTAGGGGCGAACGGCCGTTCGCCCCTACATGGGCAAATTACACAACTTTCGATATACGGCCCCTATAAGGGGATGCCCTACTGGACCCCGCGATGGATATTCGACCTGCACAAGCGCGTGACCTGGACGCCTGTCTCGCCCTCGACCCCTCGTATGAAACCGAGTACGTCTGGCAGATGGAGACGAACCGGATTCCGGGGGTGATTAGCGTCGGGTTTCGCGTGACCCGTCTCCCCAGGCTGATGCGGGTGACCGTCGCGCCTGAAAGGGAGATACTGACGGACCATTTCGAACAGGGGGAGTGTTTCCTGGTTGCAGAAGAGAACGGCGTGATTCGCGGTTTTCTGGATCTGTCGGTCGAGCCGTGGAAGCGCGTGGGCTGGATTCACCAGATGACCGTCGCTCCGGAACGCCGGCGGCGGGGCATTGCCAGCGCGCTGGTGCATGCGGCGATGGACTGGGCACGCGAGCAGAGCCTGACCACCTTGATGATCGAGATGCCCACCAAGAACCACCCGGCCGCGGCCCTCCTCCAAAAGCACGGTTTCACTTTTTGCGGGTTTAACGACCGCTATTATGTCAGCCGCGATATTGCCATTTTCTTTGCCGCCAATGTCCGCTAACTCTTTGAGGTGCAAACAGCGTTGAACCTACTCCTCATCTATTTGCTCCCCGTCGCCCTTTTGCTCATTGCCGCCGGCGCGTTGGATGAACGACGCGTGGCGCGGGCGGCGACCGTCGCGGTCGTCGGCCTGGCGCTCGCGCTTGTCGTCTATGGTCTCGTCGGTTTTGGTTTCCAGTTCGGCGGCGTTGGGCTGGTCAATTCGGCGCCGGGATTGAAATCCCTGGTGCGAGAATGGTCTCCGCTGGATGTTGTCGTCGGCCGGGGTTGGGGCCTGATCGGGCTGGATGGCTTTGGCGTCCTGGCTCAGCCGGTGAACACCGATGCGATGAATCTCCTGCTCTATCATGCCGTGGTGGCCGGCGCGGCGGTGCTCTTGCCGGTCCTGGCCGTCGCTGCGCGGGTGCGCTCGCGCGTAATCCTGGTCGGCGCGTTCCTCCTCGCCGCGGTCTTTTTCCCGATTGCCGGGAACTGGGTCTGGGGCGGCGGCTGGCTATCGCAGATGGGTATGACGAGTGGGTTAGGGCATGGGTTGGTGGATTTCGCCGGCGGCGGCGTCCTGTTCCTCTTTGGCGGGTTTGCTGCGCTGGGCGCGCTGGTCGGTAGTGGGGCGCGAACTCATACTGCTGTCACGACTGCGGCTAACATCCCCGAATTCCCCTCGGCCCATTTGCCCCTCTTGATGATTCTGGGCGCGTTCCTGTTCCTTGTTTCCCTGGGGGCATTTGTGTTTGGCAACCCCTTCCCCCTCAAGAACCTTCCCACTACGCTGATTGTCTATAATCTTGTCTTTGCCGCCTCCGCCGGCCTTTTGGTTGCGACTTTATATGGGTGGTTTGTCTCGGGCGAGCCGTCGGCGATGCTCGCTTCGCGCGGCGCGGTGGCCGGAGTGGCGGCGATTGCCGCTTCGCTCCCGTTTGTGCCGGGCTGGGCGGCGCTGGTCATTGGCGGCGTCGCGGGGCTATTGTTGCCGTTGACCACGTACGCCATTGACCGCTGGCTGCGCATCGACGACGCGGGATTGGTCGCTTCGACATTTGGGGTGGCCGGCGCGTGGGGCTTGATTGCGCTGGCGATCTTTGCCGACGGGCAGTACGGGATCGGATGGAACAATACCGGCCCGTCGAGTTATCTCGGTGTGCCGAACCAGGGCGTCTCGGGGATTTTTGTGCTCTCCAGTTTTGTCCCGGATTCGCCGGGGCAGATGGAGGCCCAGTTCTTTGGCGTGATCGCCATCGGGCTGCTCGCGTTCCTGACGGCGTGGGCCGTGTTCTATGCGCTGCGCAAGGTTGGCGCCGCGGCGGACTAATCCCGGTTCGTTCCTGGCGTGTCAAGCGTGCGGCGCGGAGAAAGAGGCGACGACGGTCACGAGCTGGGCTGCAGCGCGCGGCAGATGACGTCGGGCTGGTTGGAGATAAGGATCTCCACGCCGAGCGCCGCCAGGCGTTTTGCCTCCGCGGGGTCGTCGACGGTCCACGTATTGACAGCATAATGCTTGCGGCGCGCCCACTGCATATAGGCCTGATCGATCATCTGATGGTCCGGGTGAAGCGCATGCGGGGCGGCCAAAAAACGGAGCCAGGCGCGGCGAAGATAAAAGGGCATGTCGGTTTCGTAGAGGAGCCCGCGCTGGAGGCGTGGGTTGAGCTGCTTGACCCGTTCAAGCGCGAGCGGGTTAAAGGACGAGATGAGGATGCGCGATTCCAGGTTCATCCGTCCGATCAGGTTGACCACCTCGCGCTCGACGCCGTCGGTCCCCAGGCCCATGCTCTTGATTTCGACATTGATCATCCCGCGCGGCATCCGTGAAGGGCTGGCGGGGTTGACCCAGTCGGCCAGGGCGTCGAGGACTTCGGCGAGCGTCGGAATTTGTTCGCCGCGGTACTTGGGGCTCTTCCAGGAACCGGCGTCGAGCTGCTTGACCTCGAGAATCGTCATATTCCGAATCAGGCCATGGCCGTTGGTTGTGCGGTCGACGGTATCGTCGTGAATCACGACCGGAACGCGATCGCGCGTGAGGGTTACATCCAATTCCACGCCGTCAGCGCCGAGATCACGCGCGCGGAGAAACGCGGCGATGGTATTTTCCGGCGCCACCGCGGCAGCGCCGCGGTGGCCAAAAACGAGTGGTTTGCCCACGAGTCGAAAACTCCTGTGAGTGTTGTGTGATCACCGAACGATCAAGGGCAGATAGGAATTGTTGGGCAGCGTGGGCGCCGGCGGAACGACCACCAGAGTGATCGAGTTGGCGGGAAAGGTAGCGCTAAACCCACTCGACGTGACTGGCAGGTCTGATTGGCGCGCGATGGCGTTGAGATTCCCCGTACTATAGCGATAGACCTGCGCGGCCAGGGCCGGGCTCAAGCCGGCGAGCGAGACGCTGCTCGTCAGGTCATTGGCCGTCTTGTTGACGATAACCAGGGTTAGGGCCTGGTCGCTGCTTCGCTGGGCGGCGTAGATGGCCAATTGACTCTGATCGGCGCTCGTCGCCTGCACGCCCGTCTCGCCGAACATGCTTCCCGCGCCGTCATAGTTGCGATAGATGCGAAAGGCAAATGCGCCGGGCTGCGTCGGCGTTGGCGGGTCCCACAAAGTCGCCAGGTCGAGCCCCTCTCGCCCCATGATGCCAAGGATGTCTGCCTCGGCGAGCGCCCCGTTAATGTCGCCAAGCGCGCCCCAGTTGTATTCCCCAATGGCGGTCTTGGTCCCCGGATAGTTGTTGTTCACCCAGTCGTGCATGCGCGGAATCATATAGACCGGCTCGTTAATCCAGCTCTCGTCGGTATAGGTTGGGTCCCAGAAAGAGCGCGTCGAGCGAAGGCGGAGCGCCTGGGTGTTGGCGTCGCCAGGGCTGGTGGAAAAGATGCCGTTGGCTTGCGGATAGAAATGCTCGTCCACATAATCCAGAATACGGACGCCGTGGGCGACCTCGTACTGTTTCATCTGCTGGAGGTACCATTCGATAAAGGGAACATCGCCGTGCGCCAATCGGTCCTGCGGATTGTTCCACCACGAGCCGCCGGGCGCCCAATCGAGGGCCGACCAGAAATAGCCGGTCCAGCCCCATTCCGCCGGGCCGAGAATTTGTGCGTTCGGGTCGGTGGTTTTGATGGCCGGGGCATATTGATAGGTGCGGTCCCGCATTTCGTCGTAACTGGTCGGCGTCGGGTGTACGTCGCGGTGGGTGTCATCCCACAGCATCGGCTCATTGTCCAGGTTATAGAAACGGACGCCGCCGCTCGTCGCTGTCCCATATTTGGTTTTGAGATGCTGCATCCAGCTTGCAACAAAGGCGGGGGAGATTGCCACACTGGTGTCCGATGGAACATTCGTGGTAATGGGCTGTCCACTGGTAAGGATGCCATTCCCGCAGTCAGGGAACCATTGCCAGTCGTTGCTCTGCTGTGCGCCATATTTGGCGATACTAAACCCGCAGGCGCGGTCACGGCTGGTGGTCGTCCAGCCAATCATGGGAATCGTGAGCAAGGTCTCGGTCCCCGTGCGTTTATTCTGCTCGACGAACAGGTCTGATGCAGACCCATCCGGCAACAGCTCAGGATGGGCATTGTCGTTGGGGAGGTCCTCAAAGAACCAGTCGTTTGCGTGGTTGGTGGCATCGACCTGCCAGTTATAGCGGGTGGTGGCGTTCCCACCCCACCGGGCAATAGGCAGGTGCAGCTCTGCGGCGAGCGATTCATCGGGGAAGTTGAGCCCGTAGATAAAAGGACTGATCGCATGATGCCCGGCGCTCACGTCGACGGCCAACGCCGGACCGGTGAGAAAAGCCGGCTCGGCAGAGGTGATGCGCGCCGGCGAACTGAGACAGAGCAGGAATAGCAAGAGCAGAAATGCCGGCCAGCGGCCGACGATTGAGATGAAAAGACGCGGGGAAAAAGCTGAATCACGCATCGTTCGATACACCCCTTGGCACGGACAAGAATTGCGGTTTAGCTCATCAGGTCGAGTGTCACCATCAACCCCAGGTGGTCCGAGAGATGGGGCGCGCCTGGACTTGGGTTGTCGCCGATGAGCTCGATAGACCTGACCCGTGGTTTCAGTTCAAAATTGGCCCAGGCATAATCAATGCGCTTGCTGAGATTGCCTGCCTCAAAAGTATAACCGTTTTTTTGTGAGCAGAGCATAGCCCATATGTCAGCCCAATCTTCGCGCGCAAGACGCTGCATGGCGGGTGAGCCCGGGGTCTGGCTCAGGTCGCCAATCAATAGGGCGGGGCGCCGGTGGACATCGATCGTCGGCAGCACCTCCTTGACATTCATTTCGGCCTGCGCGCTGACCCATGAAAAATGGCCGTTAAAAAGATAAAAGGGGGTAAAGCGGAAATCGAAGGTTGCCGTCAGCAGGACGCGGCGATTGGTATCTTCGAGGTCCGGGATGAGGGTGAGCGGAGTATAGTGTATGTCGACAAAGGGGATTCGGGAGAGAATGGCCGATCCCGCGGCGCCGCCATCTGGAGTGTTCACCGCCGGCTGAAAATAAATGTGCCGGTAAATGGGGCTTGGAATCAGAGCGGCGAGTTGCGTCGCCTGGTCAACGCCGTAATAGTCATCCGGCGCTTTATAAACAGCCTGCAAGGCGATGATGTCGGGCTGCGCCGATGCGATCTCCCTGGCGATTGTTTTTCTGCGTTCGGACCAAGGGCCGTGACGGTCGCCGTCATAGTTCAGGTTTAATGACATGATTCGAAGCATGGTCACTCCACGACATGAATCATTGGGGGATTGAACGGGCGGGCGGACAGCTTGTCGCAAAATCGACCAGGTCCGTGACGAGCCGGGCCGGATTGCTGGCGAGCGCGTCAAATAGCAGCCCGGCGTGCCCGGCGCCCGGATAGATCAGGAGTTTGCTTCGGGCGCCGACAGCTTGCAACCTGGCCTGAAAATCCTTCGATATCCCCAGCGGGACCGTCGTGTCGGCATCGCCATGAATGAGAAGGATGGGGGGAAGGTCGGGACGCACAAAGTTGCTCGGCGATCCATTGACGAAATTCGCCTCTCCCTCGAACTCTTCGATGAGCACGGGGCCGGCGCCGCCGTTCTGGCGCTCAAAGGCCATCTGAGCATTGATGTCATATACCCCGGAGACGCCATAGAGGCCGGCCAGTTCATCCGAAGTGTGATGAACGGCGGCGAGCCATTGTTTGTCCAGCACGGCCAGCGCAGTCAGGTGCGCGCCGGCGGATTGCCCGCCGACGATGACGCGGGTGGGGTCTCCGCCGTACCGGTCAATATTTTCGAGGGTCCATGCAATGACGGCTGCTATCTCGGCGGTCTGCTGGCGGTATGTTGTCCCGGCGGTGAGGGTATATTCGGGCAGGACCGCGACCAGATCGTTGGGGACCAGCCGTTGAGCGACCGGGGCGTGAAGCTCCTTGGTATAATCTCGCCAGCCGCCGCCGTGGACAAAGATCACGACCGGATGTTTGCCGGGGGGTTGGGGTTGATAGACATCGAGTTTTTCGCCCGGGAGGGGGCCATAGGGAATATTTCGGGCCAGGCCCGGATACTCAGCGTAAAAGCGGTCAGCGACGAGCTTGGCGTTGAAAAGGCTCGCATAAAAGACAATATCCTGACCTTTGAGAAAATAGACGGCGATCCCAACGGCGAGTAATGCGCCCGCCGTGGCGATCCAAACGCGCCGGCTGCCGAGCCGCGAGCGGCGCATGGAGGGAGGGGGTAGGTTATTCATGCAAACGGCATCCAACCTCATCTCGCCTATTAATTTCCAGCTGAAGTGATTTCGACCAATTGAATATCAAAGTTAAGGTCTTTGCCGGCAAGTGGATGATTGGCGTCCAGTGTGACTGCTTCGGGGGTTGTCTCCGTCACGTTGACGACAAAGCTCTGCCCGTCGGGTTGGCGCAACTGCAATTGATCGCCGACCTTGGGATCCACATCCAGAGGGAACTGATTTCGTGGAACGACAAGCACCATTTCGGGGTAGTGAGGGCCATAGGCCTCCTCGGATGGAATCTGTGTTGTTTTGTTCTCGCCGGTGTTCATTCCCTCCACCGCCGATTCAAATCCCGGGATGACCTGCCCTTCGCCAAGTGTAAATTCGAGCGGTTCGCGTCCCACCGAGCTGTCAAACACAGTGCCATCATTCAACTTGCCTGTATAATGTACCTTGACGAGATCGCCATTCTTGGCCAGTCCCATACCCGCAACTCCTCGTGTGTTTTATTTTGCGCCGGCGCGCATTTCGGTCCATGCCATCCGGCGCCGCTTGCCAAGCCGAACCATTGTAACACAAATCACAGCGCCTACGCTCATACTGCGTGGGCGATTCCTCACAAACGCGTCCGCCATCGGGTTATAAGGCCTTGCGCCTGCCCCTTTGTTTGGATCTTGCTGTGATAACAAAGAGGGGCAGACCCCCAAAGGTCCGCCCCTCTTGCTCTGGCTCTGGCTACATCTCTTTGAGTCGCTGCTGCCATTTAGCGGTCAGCATTTTGTAGGTGTCTTCGCTGATCTGGCCGTTGGCAAAACGCATATCGAGGCTGTCGAGCATTTGCTGGACCTGCTCTTTGGTCTGCGGCGCGGCGCCACCTGCGCTCTGGGCCGGCGCGGCCTGGGACTGTTGCGGTTGCTGCGGCTGCGGCTGTTGCTGTTGGAAGGCCTGGCCCATCATCCCGGCCATTTGCGCGCCCAACCCGATCCCGGCGCCCAGCCCAACCCCCGTCCCGGCGCCGCCGGAGGGATTGTTGGCTGCATCGCCCATAGCCCGCGCCGCCTTGAACTTCATGTAGGCGTCCATGTTGCCAATGGCGCCCATCGACGCCCGCTCGTCAATCGCCTTGGCGGTCTCTTCGGTCGGGGTGATAGCGGTCAGGTAAAAGGCGAGCAGGTTGAGGCCGAGCCCCGCAAAATCGTCTGCCAACTGGGCCTTGGCGCCTGCGCTGAACTCATTGTAATGGGCAGGGAGGTCGAGCAATGAGCGCTTCATCTCACCCATGAGATCGGTGAATTTGCTCACGATCATGCTGCGCAAATAGTCCGCGACATCGCTCGTCGTAAAGGCGCCCTGTTGGCCGACCACGCCGTTCACAAAGAGCGCCGGGTCTTTGACCTGGTAGGCGTACGAGCCGAACGCGCGGAGCCGCGCCATGCCAAAATCGGCGTCTCGAAAGACGATCGGTTCGGGCGTTCCCCACTTTTGGTCGAGGAACTGGCGCATGTTGACGAATACGACCTCGGCCGGGAACGGGCTCTTGCCCATCGTCGCCATGCCGATAATGCTGGAGAGGATCGGGATGTTGGCTGTCGTGATCGTATGCCGTCCAGGGCCAAGGACATCGAGCGCCTTGCCATCGCGGAAAAAGACCGCCGTCTGGCTCTCGCGCACAATCACCTGTGAGCCCAGCCGAAAATCGCCAGGACCCCCTTCGGGCTCGCGGTGTACAATCTCTTGGCCGGTCTCGTCCAAAAATTGGACGACATCAATAATGCGTGCCATGGATAACCTCCGGGTGACGGGTCTCAGGGCAGTCACAACTTGTGCCATCTGCGACCTGGGACGTGGCCGTCACTTGACTAATAGTTGTGGTATAGTTGGTTGATCGGGTTGTCATTTAAGCTTGGGACTCTGCTTGATTTCAGTCGGGGCGACGACCTGGCCGACCTGGGCGCGGGTTTCATTGCCCCAGTTCTCAATCCAAAAGCGTCCGCCGCTTTCTGCATCATAGCGCGTATAGTTGACCGAGCCCGATTGGATACCGCTCGGTCCTTCGACAGAGACGCTGGACACGCCCTGCTCCGCACGTGTATAGGTCTTGGTGCTATAGGTGAGCGTATCCGGCAGCGGCATGGGCGCGGTGAACGGAATTTCCAGGGTCATCGCCAGTTGCCCATTCGCCGCGACGCGCAGCCAGTGGTTGGGCTCGTGGTTTTGCAGCAAATAGGCATAAGATGGGCCTGCGGTTCCCGAATAGATAATGCGACCGGCGACGACATAGTCCGTGGCGCCAAAAGTGAACGAATCGCCCAGCTTGAGCTGATCGAAAGCGAGTGGCGGCGCATCCGCGCGCGTGGGGGGGGTGATCGGTGTTACCTGGGGTTGGGGCGCCGGTGTGCTCGCTGGTGTGGGCGCCATTGCAGATGCAGGTAGCTTTCCCATCGCCAGATATTGCTCGCGTGCGTCCAATCGGGTATTGAGACCGGCCGTGACATCGGTCAGCGCGGCGAGTTGATTGGGAATTGCGTCATTGTTCCGAATGGCGACGGTGAGATGGTCAAGGGCAGTGGATAGTTGTTCCACCCCGCTGGCGAGGGCGGAATCGAATTGATAGATCTGGTCGAGGTCGTTCTCCTTGATCTGAGCGGCGTCAAACCAGCCTGCATAACCGCGCGGCGCCGTGCGCAGCCGAGCGATCACGCGTTGCAATTGCTGATTGGCCCGCTCGAGCGCGGTCAAATATTGAAAGAGGTCCGAAGTGGTCGCTTGCTGCGTCAAGCGCGTAATCCGGTCCCGTTGTGCTTCGTACTGGGAAGCAAGCTGATCGCGCAGAGTCTTGTCCGCATCGCGGCGGCTCTCCTTGGCCTGGTATCCCGCATAACCGGGAATGACGTTGGCCAGGCTGCGAATGGTTTGTTGAAAATCTGACATTTAGTTATCCACTCCCTCTTGTGCGAACCCATACGACGATATTTGAACCAATAAGTAAAGTCAACGGCATCTGCTTACGCTGCTGTTCCGTGTGTTCATTATACGCGGTAGGTCCGTTCTCAACCTGACGGTATGCTGACATTTGATTGCCAATTTACTGCGGCGGCGCCCCGGGTGTGGTCGGAACCGGAGACGGCGCAGCCTGCGGCGCGACGGGAGTGGCGGTCGTTTGCGGCGCATCGGGCGGAATAAAGAGCTCGACCCCGCAATAAGGACATTTGACGATGCCTTTGCCAACCAGTTCGCGCACCCCGCCGCAATTGGGACATTTGTTGCTCCCCACGTGCGCCACGTCCTTCGAGTAAAAGACGCCTTTGGCCCAATCGATATAGCCACTGAACAGGCCCTGATTGACCAGTTCGTAAATGTCGCTCCGCACCTCTTCGCGTGTCATGTGCTGTTCGATCAAGATCGTATTGAGCGACACCTGGCCCTGCGCCTGAATCATGCCCAGCAGGCGTTCCTTTTTTCGGACCTCGGCCATTTCGTGCGCCTCGACACCCCCTTTGACAAAGAGGTAGGCCCCGACCCCACCAAAGAGGAGGAGCGGGATGACGCCGAAAAGTCCAAGCCCCAGAATCAACCCGCCGGCGGTGAGACTGCGCCCCGCGAACATGGCGCCGGCCCACAGCGCGACAATGAGGAAAATGACCAGGCCAACGACGATCAGAATGACGCCGACTGTGCGGCCGCTACCAATCATGTCAATCTCTCCTTTTATCCAAAGCCGGAGCCGCCGCCCCCACCGCCGCCCCCGCCGCCGCCTCCGCCACCTGACCAGCCGCCGCCACCGCTGCTCGAACTCGCAGGCGTGCTTGTAAAGACGGAGGAGGTGGTGTTGAGCATCGAGGTCAGGCCGTCGCTGATGGAATTAAGGCTGCGTGCCATCCCGGCGGAGGCCTGGTCGAGCGAAGGCATCTGCCCCATGCCCCCTGTAGTGGATGGCATGCCGCTGACATTGTTCATCCCGCTACCCGAATGAGGTCCGTAATAGGTGGGGGCATAGGGGTATCCGTAAAGTGTATACCAGGGCGGGGCGGGCGTGTTAACCTGTGCGAACTTGCTGACCCAACTCCGTTCGAGGCCAAAGGCGATGGCATAGGGAAGGTATTTGTCAAACTGGTCCTTGGCCTCTTCCAGTTTCGTGTATTTTTCGATGTTGGCTAGATAGCGCTTGAAGGCATTCCATTTCGCGGCGGCGGTCGCACCCTTGATCGTCTTTTGCGGCATAAATGGGCCGAGGACAAGCAGACCAAGGCCGACCAGGCCAAAGGCGACGAGCGGACAAAAGAAGGCATCGGTCAGATCGGACAGCGCGACCGTGAGCACGAACCCGATAAATCCAAGCACGACAAGCGCCACGATGCCGAGCACCACAAAGAGAATCCGCTGGGAATTGGGGTTTTTACTAAAATAGCCAACCTTGACGACCTCTTGATAAAGCTCGTCCTTGATTTGCGGAAGGACGGTGTAAAAGCTCTCCTTGAGATCTGACAGGTTGCGGACGTTCCCGGAAGCAAAAATCTTGCGCAGGAGCGTTTGTTCGTATGGGCGCAAGCCGGAGGTGTCGCCGACGAGCTCAAAGGAAAAATCGCGGATCATCCCGATGCCGAGAAATCCAGGCTTGTCGTTTTCATTCATCCGGATGATCTGGCGCCGCGCCAGGTCGATGATCGTCGCAATGATATCCTGCATGTCGGCTTTTTCGTCGATGAGTGTGCCGACAATACCGGCCGGCATCTCTTCGGGCGGTGCGGTGTAAAACTCGGCGATGACCCCCTGGGGCTGGTCACGGCCGCGCGTATACCAGAGCAGGTAGAGCCCTAAAAATCCGCCGATCAGCACGACCAGCGAGATCACAATTGAAATCAGAGTATAAATGGGTGCGTTCTGCTGGCGTTGGTCGAGCGCCGTTTGCCAGGCGGGCACCGCCGCTGTCACTGCGCCGTGGGGGAATTGCGCGCGCAATTCCCATTCCGTCCCCGGGCCTAGATTAGCGCTCTTAAAGACGACCGTCTGCCCGTTGGACACCTGAGCCTGTTCCGGATGCTCCCCGTTGTCAACATAGGTGGTCGCATGAATCTGGCTCGGGTCGAAATTGGTGGGCAGGTGAAGCGTGGTAGTTGATGCGAGAATGGGATACTGGCGATCGCTCTCGATAAACTTCCACCAGAACTGGTCGCCATCCGGATAGATGCGCAGCCCGCCCGTGACGGTGTACTCGAGCTTGAAGGTGCGGGTCTGATTGGAAGTATAGTCAAAGAACCACTTGATATATTCCTGGCCGTTCTCCGTGTACAACTCGAAAGTGTGCGCCGTCTCGCTGGTGCTCTGTGCATAAGACTGCCCGTTTTCGCTTACCCGCCAACCGGTGATCCCGTCGTACCGGGATGGGTCAAAATAACGATAGGCGAAATGGAACGGGCCGCCGATGAACTTGACCTGCCACGTTTCGATAAAATGGATGTTGCCCTGAGTGTCAATCGTCACATCGCCGTCGCGGCGCGTGACTTCGACGGAGCCACTGGCGGCGTGGGATTGACCTGCGGTGATCGTCAAAAGCGCGATCAAGAGCAGCATGCCGAGCGCGTGAGAACGGAATTTTTTCATGGTAAATCGAATCCGGGTGTGTGAGTGTCAAATCCAGAACGAATTATAAGACAAATAGAGACAAAATTCAAAGGCGACTGAGCTCGCCGTTTTGGTCCAAGATTCGAAAAGTGGTTAAAAACCCAAGCTCTCGATAGGGCATTGACGCGGCATCGCATTTGTTCTATACTTGTGGCGGTGATGAACGTCCGGCGACTGATGACAGGTCGCGGATATGCCAAAACCCTCCTGGTTTAATTACAGCGCGGGTTTTTGTGTTTTTGCTGGCCATCCGCGTCCACTCGCCCCGTTTGTCTCCGATTGATCTGCTTCACCAAGGAGGAAAACATCTCACTGGTCAACTGTTTCTTGTAGCCCCCAAGTCACGCGATTCTCGTGTGGCAATTGTCTTGAGTATTAGTGTTTGCACGTTGTATAGAGGAGAAGAAGGAAAATGAATCGTAAGTTATTACGTTCTGCCTTACGCAGTATAGCCGTTTTTGTGTTTTTGTTTTTGCCCCTGATCGCAGGCGCCAAGATCGCCGCCGGGCAGGGCCCTGCGATTGCTGGGGTCATGGTCGTGCAGACTCTGGGCAACCAATCGGACCGCTATGTGGCCGGCAAGGATACGGCCGTGGTGGTTGTGTTCAAGGATCCCATAAGCGTCGATCCGACCAAGATGCAGGTGACTGTCACGCGTGATGGGACTCAGGTCGGTACCATGAATCCGCTGCAGGATGTGATGACAACCCCGTTGGGCTCAGATCCGACCCCCGTCTACCTGATGTCCTTTGTCTGCGCCAGTCGCGCCGCGTGTGGCGATTGGGTGGCGGGCAACTATACTTTCCAGGCGAGCATCAGTGGCGCCACGGCGCAGACGACGGCGACCTTCAAGGATCGCAAGGGGATGCGCGTGCTCGCGGTGCCGGTCAAAGCCAACTATGGCCCGGGTGATGTACGGACCCCGACCGGGACCTACAAGAATCTGGGCGATTTTGCACGCAAGGTGTATCCGGTTTCCGCCGACAAGTTTGATTGGGTTCTCGGACAGGACGTCGACGCTTCGGGGGATCAGTTCAATCTCACGACTGACGATGGGATGTTCGCAACCTGGAAGATGGTCGCTGCGATGCAGCCGCGGCCCTGCTTTGAAAAGCCACGCCCTACCGACGCCGGCTGCTTTGACCAGGTCTATGGTTTTATCAAGGACCCCATCCAGACCAAAGATGGCACGCTCTTTGGCTTTACCTATGGTTCAAGCATCAATGTGGGTAACGAAAGCAATATTGAAGCCGCGCGAACCGTCGCCCATGAGATCGGCCATAACTATGGATTGGGCGACGAATACAATGGCGGCCAGTACAACTGCGTCGCGAATCCGCCGCCGGCGACCTATGTGGGACGACAATTCGGAGATCCCACCGTCACGAATTATAGTTGCAAGGATAGCACCTCCCTCGAGCCCGGCGCGCCCGGCTCGTCCTCGATGCTCTTGCCCAAGACCGCACTGCCGTACGAAGTAGGCGGGCGCGGGATGATCACGAACGTGGTCCTCAGCTTTATGGGCAATGGCGGAGGCCAACTGCCGCTCGACTATTTCTGGATCACCCCCAATGCCTGGAAGCAGGTTTTCGATCAGCTTGAACCGATCACGACGACCGCTGCGCCCACCAGCACATCGGGCGCGATGGCGCCTGGGGCGACAGACACGCCGGCTACCGGCAGCGCCCCTGCGGCGACGGATACGCCGGCGGCGACCAATACGCCCAGCGCGAGCGCGCTTCAGTCGCAAGGACCGGACTGGTCAACGATTCTGCGCCAGGCGCGCACCTCACTGATCATTGGCCCGGACGGTCGGGTGCAATTGGCTGCGCCGCGACAGGCGCAAGCTAACCGCTGGGTCTATGCCGAAGGGACGGTCACTATCGATGGCAAGGTGTCGTTGGACCCCTGGTATTCCTACGCGGATACGAGTGAGTACACCGATACGACTGGCGCCCCTTACACGCTGCGGGCGGTCGATGCGACCGGCGCTACGCTGGCCAGCACGGCCCTCGACATCAACTTTAACATTCCCGATCAGGACAAGCCGATGACGCGGACGGCATTCGAAGCGGATATCCCATTCCCGGACAAGACAGCCGCATTCCAGGTAATCAGCGGGACACAGGTGCTGCAAGAGCGCAAGGTGAGCGCCCATGCGCCGGCGGTTACGGTGACGTCTCCCACGGTTTCAGACTCGCTGACTGGGACTGTAACGATCAAGTGGACGGCGAGCGACCAGGACAACGACCCGCTGTCCTATTACGTAGAATACAGCGATGATGGTGAGAACTGGATTACGTTGGCGACGGATATCACGTCCACCCAGTGGACGGAGGATTTCTCGGCGCTGCCGGGGACGGGCAAGCCGACGACGCAAGTGCGGGTGACGGCGACCGATGGAATCAACGCGACGGAGGCGACGAGCGCTCAGTTGACCGTCGCACCCAAGCCGCCGGAAGTGTTCATCGACGATCCGCAGCCGAACTCGATCTATGAGGTCGGAGATGAAATCGCGCTGAATGGCTCGGCGTACGATATCCAGGCGGACGACTGGATTGTGGGCGACAATGCGCTGGTCTGGAGCTCGGATCAGCAAGGTGTGCTGGGGCAAGGTGAAACGCTGTATGTGAGCAACCTCAAGTTGGGCACCCACATCATTACCTTGACCGCCACCGATGGGATGAGCCAGACGGCCGTCATGACGACGACGATTCAGATTGTGCCGCAAGGTCAAGCGCCGGTAGCGACGCCGCTGCCAACGCTCGGACCATCTGGCACAACTCCTGCCGCAACTCCAACCCCGTAAACTGAAATGGGGATGGCGCCAGGTCTACCGGCCTGGCGCCATTCTTTTTGTCCCATTGACAATTGACACCTCCGCGCTTGTATGCTAGGATTGTCTTGTAGCCGTGAGAGTGTTTGATTTCTCACTTGCCCAGGTGTTGTTGCCCCGGTGTCAGACCTTTTGTTGAGCATGTTGCGCCTGACTAACGCAAGGCAAGCGATGTGCGCCGCCGATGAGTTCTAGGTCTACCGTTGTTCCCTCATCAACTCTCCGCCTGCCTGTTGCGTCGGTCGAGCTTTAATTAGCCTGGCTCGTCTCATTTTGGTGTAACTCAAGGAGGAGAGGAATGTCTACTCTTGGATTGCGTTTCGTACGCTTGGCTCTCTTGGGGATGCTCTTGCTGGCAGTGCTGGCCGGCTGCAACCTCATCGGCGGAGAAAAAGTGGTCGTCATCACTGCGACGCCTGCCCCGACTCTGCCGCCGCCCCTATCGACCTCCACCCCATTGCCACAGCCGACTGCAGTTCCGCCCACCGTGCCTCCGGTCACGGTAGTGGTTCCTACTGCCGCCCCTGTCACGCTCAGCGTGACGCAGGTCGTCGACAAGCTCCGCCCCTCGACGGCGCTGATCAGCGTGCAGATGGCGACCGACTTTGGCGGGACCGGCTCGGGGTGGGTCTATGACCCGAGCGGTTTGGTCGTAACGAATGCCCACGTCGTCACGGGTGGTGCACTAATCAAAGTGTATTTCTCGGGTACCGATCGCTGGCAGTCCGCACGGGTAGTTGGGATTTCGCCTTGCGATGATCTCGCCGTATTGCAAGTGGACGGCCTCTCGGCGCCGGCGGTAACAATTGCCGCGACGAGTCCGAGCGTCGGAGATGACGTCGTGGCGATTGGCTATCCCAAGGCATCTCTGTTGGGGACGGATGTAACGGTGACGCGCGGCGTGGTAAGCAAGCTGCACGCGCAGGTTGGACAGTACTCTGACGCCATCCAGACCGACGCGGCCATCAATCCCGGTAATAGCGGCGGCCCGTTGGTCAACATGAAGGGTGAATTGGTCGGGATCAACACGGCTACGTTGATTGGCACGACCGGCATCAATTTTGCCATTTCCTTGAGCTATGCCAAGCCGGTCATTGCGCAGTTGGCCCAGGGAAAAAGGCTGAACTACATGGGCTGGAACCTAGTCCCGAACGATTCGGACCTGGCGACGCAGTACAAGCTGTCGACGGACAAGGGAATGATTGTTGCGGGTGTAGATTCCGGTAGTCCGGCGTCTAAAGCAGGTCTCCGGCCGCTTGATATCATCTTTAACATGGAGGATATCGAGCTGACAGACAATGCGCAAATCTGCGATATTCTGCGCTCGCATTCGGAAGGTCAGGCGCTCAAGCTGAATGTCGTACGCGGCGTCCAGTTGTTCCGGGGTGAAGTAAATGGCAGCCAGTTGGCCTTTGTGCAGAACCTTTCTGGCGGCAGTAACCCGACGGCGACGTC
>JBAVQS010000215.1:0-3145 GCA_049694275.1 Anaerolineae bacterium
ACTTTCTCAAGCTGGCGGAGAACTGGGTTTCGGCTGTCTATTCCTCGACCGCGCATAGCGTTTGGGGGCAGCCATTCCCCGGCGGCAACGAATCGTCGTGCGGCTGCGACCCGAACAATTTCAAGCAAGAGGCGGGCGATCCGGTCGCGCAAACAGCGCTCGCGACCGCGGCGCTCAAGAATAGTTTCCCCCAGTGTAGCAACACGGTCTTTCTCAACTGCATAACCGTTACGAATGACACGCTCGGGGCGACGGGGGAACTGGGCCACGAGATTGACGGGTTTGGCAGTGAAAGAACGGAAATTACGCTGCGCGTCTGGCCGGCGGTATCCGACGCACAGTTCAGTTTCAAGACCCATGCCGATTCCTTTCGAACACCGCCCGTGAATAACGTGCCGCCAATTCAGTTCTGGCGCACCGAAACTTTCCCGGCAGTCGCCGGTCAAGCGGATTCCGGGGTACTGGATGCCTGGTTGTCGCCCAATCCGGATTCCACCAATGGCAGCGCATTTGGCGTCTTGATCTGCGGCAACCTCAATGCGAACTTTACCTATACGCTCTATGGGACAACACCGGATCAGGGCCTGGTTGACAAGACGCAGGCGCTGCTCAAAGCAATGATGATCCAGCTCGGAGGAGCGCTTGCAGGGGCCGGGGCATGCAATCCGGGCGCCGCGCCGGTCACAAACCCCGCACCCGCGCCGTCGCTAACTACAGTTGGAAAAATCGACGGGTTTCTCGAGACCGCGGTTTTGCACGCCGGGCAGGATCAAACGACGCCTTTATCCCGTCAGTCGCTCGAAGGGATAGATCTGCACTATGGGGATACAATTTGCTTCAAGGGCTCGGGCACTCTGAATCTGACATGGTGGGATGGAAGCACGGTGAGCCTGAGCGAAGGAGACTATAACCTGGCTTACCATGAGCATTGTCTGGAAGTCGGCGTCAAACATCCAGAGAACAAAACCGGTCCGGGGACTTTTCTGGCTACGCCCTTCGTCCTGGGAAGAGCGATCCGCGCCCGCATCCTTGGCCCCGGGCAAGGCAAGCAGAGCCAGGCGGAGATCGACGATTTCAACGTCAGCGTCAAGGTTAAGGGCACGCAGTTCGTGATGGGAAGCGATCCGGTAGCGGGGGCGACCGTGGTCTGCACACAGGAAGGGGTTGTCACCGTCACGCCCAACAATTCGTCGCTGGCGCCGCTTGATTTGTCAGGAGGAAGCCAGGTTCAGGTCACGACGGACGCGGTGGGACCCATTACGCCGGGCTGTACTTTGCCGTCCTCTGAGGCGATCCCGCAGCCGGCCACCAATCTCAATCGGATGACGCTTCAGGCGGCGCAGCGCTACGTCCTGGCAGGTGACACGGTGCTTGTTCCGGTCTGGCTGGTCAAGGGAAAGAACCTCGCCAATCTCAATCTCGAGATTCACTATGATCCGAGCGTAATCCAACCTGTAGGCGATGCGGTCAAAGGGGATTTGCTCGACAATGTGCTGTTCAGCGCGAACCTCAAGCGCTCGGGGAGTATTCTGCTGGGTCTGGCGCGAACGGGAGCGCTGGAAGGGACGGGTACGGTTGTCGAGATTCCGTTCAAGGTGGTCGGCAAACCGGGGGATGTGACCCCACTGCTACTGACGGTGACGGCGATCAACGATCCAAATGGGGGAGTGCTGCCGATCGACCGGATTCCCGGCGAAATCACGGTTGTGAATGACGATGGGACACTGCCGCCGGTCCCCGGCGGCCCGGCCGGCAGCGGTCCGGGCGGGGGCGGACCTGGGGGAAATTCGAGCGGTAGCGGCAATGGTGGAACGACCGGCGGCGGGATCCAAAAGGGGGATTGTGATGGCGATGGGCATCTCACGGAAGTGGATGCGTTGTGTGCGCTGGAGATGTCGACGGGCGCCCGGACGCCGCGCCTGTATATGGACCTGGACGGCGACGGCAGCGTGACGTCGCGCGACGCGGTGATCATTTTGCAGCAAGCGGTCGGGCAGTAGGCATATGTGTGCTCTCTGTGGGGGCGAGCAACCATGAAACGGAATGCGTATGGGTGCAGTCGAAGGGTGGCTTATCTCGTCATACTGCTCTTGTTCACGCTCCTGGCCTCGGGCGCCGGCACGAGTCACGCCCAGGATATAAAAAGCCGGAGTATCACCGCGTCACTTGCCGTACCGGCCGGCCAGGTCGCCCTCAACTGCCAGGGATCGCTCGGCGGCTATAAACTGGAGGTCGATCAAGCGCACAGCTCGGTTTCGGGCAGCGAGGTGATCTGCAACTATACGGCGCAAAGTCAGGATAAACCTCCGACGACTTCGGGTTTTGCTATCACGGTCGATTACTTTTGCCCTGCCGACGCTCAATCGGCCTGGCGGTCCAGGACCGGCACGGCGCAGCCGCCATGGGACCCGCAGAACAACCCGAACGGTCGCATCGGCTCGCAAGGCGGCAATTCGCTCTTGATCCGAGAGGATGGTTTGGTCAGCGGGTTTGCGGGAGATTTCACCGTCACCGAAAAGTTGTTTCTGCTCGTCGATCCGCAGACGATCGCCACGGTGCTGGTTCATACCGACGTGAAACAACCGGCGGCGTCGCCAGGAGGGAACGCGCCGGCGCCAGATCCCAAGGTGTTGAACCTGGATGCGAACGCGACGGCGGCGCTGGCGGCAGCCATCGCGGCGGCGCACCATGCGCTTGTGAACGGTCTCAACTGCTCCGCCAACGCTGGGCCGACCGCTTCGCCGACTGCGCCACCCAAGTCACTCAAGGTCCAGGTGCTCTTTTCTGATTTGCCGGACCCGATGTACGCGGGCGACCCGGTGACCCTACGCGGCATTGTTTGGACAGTTGACAAGGACGGCTGGTACCATTTGCCGACGCAGGCGAAACTGCACATTACGCAAGGCAGCAGCGGCGCGGTGGATGTCACGTCGAATGCAGTCGGATATTTCAGTGTCGGATTTACGCCGAGTGATGATCGGGATCCGAACCTCAGATGGGAAGCGACGCCCCTTAGCCCGGATTACCAGGCCGAAACAGGTTATTTCCGGATCAACTTCAAGTCACGCGGTAGTTTGACTATCACGGTCGCGACGGACAAGGCGGTGTACGCGCCGGGCGAGCCGGTTACTTTTTTTGGAACGGT
>JBAVQS010000216.1:0-7861 GCA_049694275.1 Anaerolineae bacterium
ACCAGCTCGATCCCAACTTTGCAGCGAGCGACAGCACTCCGAGTGGGATGACGCCCAATTAGGATTGGGAATATCAGGGCGGAGAGACCAGGTTCCTTGGCGGGGGCCTGGTCTCTGTCTTTTAGATGGGATAGCCGAGGTATATGCCGAGAAGCACGCGCAGGAGCGCAATCCCATCGAGGTATGCGAGACCAACGACAAGCCCGGCCAACAAAGGCCGGCTCGCCTCGCGCCAATTATTTGCGAACCAGCGTAAGAGATTCGCGGCCATTGCACTCATCAGGGTTGTGTGTAATACGAGAATAGAGATGAGGCATGCCAGGGTGAGTGGGAAAAGGAGCCATTCCGCCTCGCTGGCGACTGCGAAGATGAGCAGGGCGATCAGACCCAGGAGACCGAGAAATTCGCGGAGGCTCGCGAGCACCGGCGCGGGACTCACCTGTCGCCAGAGTTGAGAGTTCACCATGATAAAGGTCAGGGCGCCGAGCGAGACGCCCATGAGCGCGCCAGTCGTGAGTCGTAAGATGTTCTCCGGTGGATAGAGCGATGGGATAGGCGTGGGAATGGTCGCGAGGAATGAATTGACGCCATCGCCGCCCCAGGCCAAGAAAAAGAGCAGCATGGCGATGAGTGCCCAGGCCGGCGGTACACCGACGGCGCGTGGGTGACGCCATGCGAGATAGAGTAGTGTAATGAGCGCCCCGAGGTACATGCCGGTGCAGCGGGCGCAGAGCGGCAGCTCGACGCCGGCAACGAAATAGGAATGGCTAGGCCATTGATGGCACACCGCCGAGCCGAACCAGTGCGCAAGAGCAATGATTAGGTCCATCATGACCTTATTATATGCGAAACTCTGGAATTGGGCCCTTTTCATTTCTGGATTACAATTGAGGCATGAACAAATTATTCCAACTCGTACTGGTGCTCGGCCTGGCCGGAATGATGCTCGCCGCCTGCAGCCAGCCCGTGGTCACCCCGCTCACGGGCGCAGATCAGGATGCGGTTCTCTCGTATACTGAAGCCAAAACCGATAATCTCCTCGCCGGTTTTAATGCCAGCGATTATGCCGTGTTCTCGCGTGATTTCGACGACACGATGAAGGGCGCCTTGACCCAGTCCGCCTTTATCCAGACGCGTCAGACGGTAACCGGCAAGATTGGCAAATATGTTTCCCGCCAGCTTGCCACCGTCGAGCAGGTGGACGCCTTTATTCGGGTGACGTATACCGCCAAATTCGAGCAGGAGGATGGCGTGACTGTGCAGGTTGTCTTTAACAACGACAGCGCGCACCTGGTTTCGGGGTTGTGGTACACATCGCCCAAATTAAGGGGACAATAGGCCCTTGAAGTTGCATTAAGAGTTTGTATACTGGCTCCATCAGGAAGCGGGCGAGGGTATTTTTCGCCGTGGTTTTTTCTCCAGGAGGGAGAAAAAGGTCAACAGATCAGGTGCAACCGCACCAGGAGGCGGAAGAATGAAGCTGGTAAATCCCGTCGTACAACGATGGGTCGACGAGGCGCGGGATAACCCCGATGAGTTCTGGGGGCGCGCGGCCCAGGACCTGCCGTGGCTCAAAAAGTGGGATCAGGTGTTCGAGTGGACCTATCCCAATTTTCGCTGGTTCGTCGGGGGCGAGACGAATCTGGCCTATAGCGCTCTTGATTATCATGTCCAGCGCGGCTGGGGCGGCCACGGAGCCATGATCTATTTCAACGAGCGGGGCGAGCGGCGGACGCTAACCTATGCGCAGATGCTGTACCAGGTGGAGCGGATTTCCGCTGCCCTACGCGGGATGGGGATCCAAAAGGGGGATCGCCTGACCATCTATATGCCGACCTGCCCGGAAGCGATCATGCTGATGCTCGCTACTGTCCGGATCGGCGCGATTCATTCGGTGGTCTTTGCCGGGTTCGGCGCCAAGGCGCTCGGCGACCGCGTGCAGGCGAGTGGCAGCAAGCTGGTCTTGACCGCCGATGTGACCTATCGCAAAGGCAAGAACGTTCGTCTCAAAGAGATTGTGGACGAGGCGCTGACCGGCGTCGATTGTGTCGAGCATGTCATCCTGATGAACCGGACGGGCGAGAGCGTGCCGATGCAGGCCGGGCGCGATATGACCTGGGATGAATTTCTGCTCGCCGGCGCAGGTCAGAGCGGCAATTACGTCGCGATGGAGTCGAACGAGCCGGCCTATATCCTCGCCACCTCCGGTACGACGGCCAAACCCAAGCTCGCCATCCACACGCACGGCGGCTACCAGGTCCACATCAATAGCATGGGCAAATGGATGTTCGGGCTCAAGCCGACGGATGTCTGGTGGTCCACCTCGGATATTGGTTGGGTGGTCGGGCATAGCTATATCGTTTACGCTCCGCTGATTGCCGGGGCGACGACTGTTGTCTTTGAAGGCGCGCTCGATTACCCCAAGCCCAACTCGAACTGGCGAACGGGCATCGAAGAGTTTCATACCACGGGCATCTTTACCTCGCCGACCGCAGTGCGGCTCTTGATGCGCTATGGCGATGCGCCCATGTTAGAGGTGGACCATTCGTCGCTCGAGCGTGTGTTCTGCGCGGGCGAGGTACTGAATGCGCCGGCATGGGAATGGCTGCAAAAGACGGTGCTGCACGACCGCATTCCGGTCATCGATCACATGTGGCAGACCGAGACCGGTGGGCCCATCTTTGGCAATCCGTATGGGCTGGGCATGCTCCCGATCAAGCCCGGCTCGGCCGGCATTCCGCTGCCCGGCATCCAGGCCGAGGTCATCGATCCGGACGGCAAGCCCGTTCCCACGAACGAAAAGGGGATTATGGTGCTCAAGCGTCCCTTCCCCGGACTCCTTGCGACCCTCTGGGGCGAGCCGGAGCGGTATGGCCGGGACTATTGGGAGCGGGTGCATGGCGTCTATTACACAGGGGACTCTGCACAGATTGACCAGGATGGGTATGTCTGGTTCGCCGGGCGCGCGGACGAGATTATCAAAGTGGCCGGGCACCGGATCGGCACCTTTGAAGTCGAAACCGCCATCCTGACGAATCCGGCGGCGGCAGAGGCCGCTGTCATCGGGCGGCCGGATGAGCTGCGCGGCGAAGTCATCTCGGCGTTCGTCCTCTTGAAAGAGGGGTACAAGCCCTCCGAGGAGCTCAAAAAGCAGATTCTCGAGACGGTGAGGCGCGAACTGGGGCCGGTTGCCGTCATCGGCGAGCTAAATTTTGTCAACATGCTTCCCAAGACACGCAGCGGCAAGTTGATGCGCCGCGTCCTCAAAGCGGTGATCCTGGATCGCGATCCGGGGGATATCACGACGATTGAGGATGCCGGGTCTGTTCAGGAAGCGCGCCATGCCTGGCAAGAGATGAAAGAACAACTCGCCAACCCGCTTCCATAGGTTTGATTGCGATAGATAGGGTGCGAAAGGCTGATCCCGGCTTTTCGCACCCTTTTTTATATTCGCCGATGCGGGTCCCTGTCATTCCTTTTCGGTGACATCTCTCACTTGCAATTTCGAACGGTCCTGTTATCCTTAAGAGAGCAGTCCTTGTGAGAAGAAAGGGCTGTCAAGAGCCAGGAAATGCACGAACTCGCAGTCACAGAGAGCATACTCTCCATCGCACTCAAACATGCGCAGCAGGCCGAGGCCGAGCGCATTACGGATGTCTATCTGGTGATCGGGCAGCTCTCTTCCATCGTCGACGATTCCATCCAGTTCTACTGGGACATTCTCACCGAAGGCACGATAGCGGCCGGCGCGACGCTGCATTTTCGCCGCATTCCGACCGGGATGGTCTGCCTGGATTGTAGCGCGCGCTATACGCCAGGGGCCGAGGACCTCGCCTGCCCGAACTGTCAGAGTGTCAGGGTTAAAGTGGTCGCAGGCGAAGAGTTTTTCCTCGAAGCGATTGATGTGACGGAACGACCGTTGCCTGCCGGAGAGATTCCGCTTACTTGATTATCCACAGTACGGCCATTGAGCCGCGTAATACTTGATTACGGAGCACTTGAACTTATGACGGTACGAATACCGGTGGTTGAAAAGATTCTGGGGGCAAATCAAGAATTGGCGGACGAGAACCGGGCGCGGTTGGATGTGGCCGGGGTGTATGCGCTCAACATCATGGCATCCCCGGGCGCAGGCAAGACCAGCCTGGTTGAACGGACCATCGTGGGGCTGGCGGGCAAGCTGCGTCTCGCTGTAATCGACGGGGATATTGCCACCAGTATCGACGCCGACCGCGCGGCTGCGGCGGGCGCCATCGCGGTTCAGATCAATACCGGTGGCGAGTGCCATCTCGATGCGGTGATGTTGCGCAGTGGGCTCGGCGCGTTGGATCTGTCGCAGGTCGACCTTCTGATTGTCGAGAATGTTGGTAATCTCGTCTGCCCGGCCAATTTTCAGCTCGGGACGCACAAGAGCGTGCTGGTCGCCTCGGTGCCGGAAGGGCACGACAAGCCCTACAAATATCCGGGAACCTATCGCGGCGTCGATGCGCTGGTCATTAACAAGATGGACCTGCTGCCCTATGTCCCATTCGATATGCCCTATTTCAAGCGCGGCGTCGAAATCCTGAATCCAGGCCTGATCACCTTTTCCCTGTCGTGCCGTACCGGCGAAGGGCTGGCGCCGTGGCTGCAATGGCTCATGGATTCGGTTGTACAGTATCGTGATGCGCGGGCGCTGGTCCGCTAGGCAAGAACCAATGGCGCAAGCAGGGATTGCAGTGCACGTCACCGGCGTGGTTCAGGGGGTTGGCTTTCGTCCCTTTGTGTATGGACTGGCCACGCGGTTGGCGTTGACCGGCTGGGTGCGCAATACGTCGGCGGGCGTCGATATTCAAGTAGATGGCGAGCCCGCTACGCTGGCCGAGTTCGTGCGCGCCTTGAGGGAGCAAACGCCGCCGCTGGCGCGCATCGATCGCATTGCGGTGCAGGCGCAACCGGGCAACGGGTTTACTGCGTTCGAGATCGTGTCCTCAGAGGCGATTCCCGATGCTTTTCAACCGATCTCGCCCGACGTTGCCGTTTGTCCCGACTGTTTGCGCGAACTGTTCGACTCGTGTGACCGTCGCCATCGTTATCCCTTTATCAACTGCACCAACTGCGGCCCGCGTTTTACCATCATTCAGGATATTCCGTACGACCGGCCTAAAACGACGATGGCGCCGTTCGAGATGTGTCCCGACTGTGCGGCCGAGTATCGGAACCCGCTGGACCGGCGTTTCCATGCGCAACCGGTCGCCTGCCCGGTGTGTGGCCCGCAAGTCTGGCTAGAGACGCGTGGCGAGATGATGGCCCGCCGGGATGATGCGATCGTGCAGGCGCAACGAATGTTGCGCGAGGGCAAGATCCTTGCGGTCAAAGGGCTGGGCGGCTTTCACCTCGCGTGTGATGCGACCAACGCGAGCGCCGTCGCCGAGCTTCGCCGCCGCAAGCTGCGCGTCGATAAACCATTTGCGTTGATGCTCGCGGATCTGGTCGCCGTCGAGCAGCAGTGCGAGGTAAGCGCGGCCGAGCGCGCCCTGCTCGAATCGCGCGAGCGGCCGATTGTGATTTGCAAGCGCCAAGCCGAATCGACGATTGCTGCAGAGGTTGCACCCGGACAGACGACGCTCGGTATCATGTTGCCGTACACGCCGCTGCACTACCTTTTGCTGAATGGCGAATTCGCTCTCGTCATGACCAGTGGCAACCTGTCGGAGGATCCGATTGCGACGGATAACGACGAGGCACGCGAGCGGCTGGGGTTGCTGGCGGATGCGTTCCTGATGCATGACCGGGGGATTCATACGCGCTGCGATGACTCGGTGGTGAGAGTGTTTGGCCTCACCCCTAACCCCTCTCCTGAACAAACTACGGTTCAGGAGAGGGGAACAGGGGGTGAGGTCTATCCGCTGCGTCGGTCGCGGGGGTATGCGCCGTTCCCAGTGCATTTGCCGTTTGAGGCGCCGCCTGTTCTGGCCACCGGCGCGGAACTGAAAAATACTTTTTGCATCACCCGCGAGCAGTACGCCTTTTTGAGCCACCACATCGGCGATCTGGAGAATTACGAGACGCTCCGGTCGTTTGAAGATGGGGTGCAGCATTTCGAGCGGCTGTTTCGTGTTCAGCCGGCGGCGCTGGCGTATGACCTGCATCCCGATTACCTGGCGACCCGCTATGCGCTGGACCGGGCAGAGCGTGATGGAATCCCGGCGTTCGGCGTGCAGCACCACCACGCGCATATCGCCGCGTGTATGGCTGAGCATGGGCTGACCGGCGAGCAGCGGGTGATTGGGGTGGCGTTTGATGGCACCGGCTATGGCGAGGATGGCGCGATCTGGGGGGGCGAATTTCTGGTCGCCGATTATGCGGGATTTACGCGGCCGTTTCACCTGGACTATATACGTATGCCAGGCGGCGACAGGGCGGTGCGCGAGCCGTGGCGTCTGGCGCTCGCCTGGTTGTATCAGGCCGGGCTTGCATGGAGCGACACACTAGAGTCTGTGCAGCATCCGTCGGATGAGGCGCGCCGGGTGGTTCGACACCAGATCGAGCAGGGGGTGAATGCGCCCTATACGTCCAGCATGGGGCGGTTGTTCGACGCCGTCGCCGCGCTGGCGGGCATTCGCCAGACGGTCACCTATGAGGCGCAAGCTGCTATCGAGCTAGAAGAGCTGGCAGATAGGCGCGAGAATGGCGCATACGAATTTGAGATTAGCGCGGGTGTCATCGATCCGGCGACTCTCATCCGGTCTGTCGTCGCCGATCTGCGGGCGGGGGTGACAGCGCCCATTATTTCCGCCAAGTTCCACAACGGCGTTGCCCGCATGGTGCTTGCCGTCTGTCAGAGGCTGCGCATCCAGACTGAACTGAACCAGGTGGCGCTCAGCGGCGGGGTGTGGCAGAATATGACACTGCTCGCCGCCACGGTCGGGCTGTTGCAGCGCGACGGATTTACGGTTCTCGTCCATCGCCTCGTGCCGGCCAACGATGGCGGGCTGGCGCTGGGGCAGGCAGTGGTGGCGGCAAACCGCTTACGCCGATCTCTCGCTTGATGCAACAGTGATGTAAATTTTCAGGGAGGGTCTAGCCTATGTGCCTGGGTGTTCCGGGAAAAATCATTGGCAAATACCTCATTGGCGATCTGCCGATGGGCAAAGTTGATTTCGGCGGGGTCGTTCGCGAGGCCTGCTTGGCCTATGTGCCGGAGGCCGAGATCGGCGACTATACGGTCATTCACGTCGGTTTCGCGATCAGTCGTCTGAGTGAGCAAGAGGCGCTGGAATCGCTCGAAACCATCCGCGAGATGATCAGCCTCGAAGAAGAATTGGGGAATGCGCCGGATGCCATTTCCCCTGAGGCAACAGCGGAAGGGATATGAAGTACATCACCGAGTACCGCGATGCCAAAATGGTACAGGGGGTGATTGACGAGATTCGCCGCACCGTCACACACCCCTGGGTGCTCATGGAGATTTGCGGGGGACAGACGCACGCGATTGTCCGGCACGGCATTGACCAACTCTTGCCGCCGGAGGTCGAGCTGGTGCATGGGCCGGGTTGCCCGGTCTGCGTTACGCCGCTCGAACTGATCGACAAGGCGTTGACGATTGCGGCCAGTCCGGGCGTCATCTTTACGTCGTACGGCGACATGCTGCGCGTGCCGGGCTCGGGGCGCGACCTTTTCTCCATTCGCGCCCGGGGGGGCGATGTGCGCGTCGTCTATTCGCCGCTCGACGCCGTCAAGTTGGCGCAGCAGAATCCCGACAAGCAGGTCGTCTTTTTCGCCATCGGGTTCGAGACGACTGCGCCGGCGAATGTCATGAGCGTCATACAGGCCCAGGCGTTGGGCCTCACGAATTACAGCATCCTCGTTTCGCATGTCT
>JBAVQS010000217.1:0-3497 GCA_049694275.1 Anaerolineae bacterium
GCCACCCGCACGACCGACGATTATGGCACTCGCTTGTGGGCCGATCTCTCGCCCGTTCGCTCCCGATGGGTGCTTGTCACGCTCCTCTTTGATGGCTCTCCCGATCCAGGCGACTCTCGGCCTCTGGGTCTGTACCGGGCATTGCACGCAGCTGTTGCGCGCTATTTGGAAGGAGTAACTCCATGAAATTCTCTATCCCAACAGGACTGGCGCGCATAGCTAACCGCCGCGCCTGGGCTTTTGGCCTCTTTTGGTCCTGGAACCTGATCTTTCTCGCCTTTGTCTTTTTCGGCTTTGCTCCGCAACTTGTTCCCGATCTGATTTCATCCGTCCAGGCAGGTACGATCCCTGTATCCTATCTGATCTATGGCGTGATCCTTACGCTCGTGCCCGCCGGCGCAGTGGCTTTGGGTGCGACACTGCTGCGTCGCTCGCCGGAACGTCTCTTTGCTCTCGGCTATGCCATCGAAGCGCCGCTCATGCTCATGCTCCTTGTCCTCTTTTTCATCGTGCGTGACGCGACCGTTGCCATGACGCTCCTCTTTGTCGTCGCCGGGCTGGGGCTGGCCGCTTTTCTTTGGCAGCTTTTGGATCGTGAGATTGACCGGCGGAGTTCCTTCTTGACTGCACTACGACTTGTCGGGTTGACCCTCTTTTTCATCGTCGCTCTCTATGTGAGCCTGTTTCTCGCGTTCTATGTGATTCCGCTCGGCATCGCACTCTTGCAGGGGTTATGGAATCTGGTGATTCATTTCGGTGATTTTCTCGCAGCGCTCTGGCGCGGGCTGGGCGACCTGCCCAAGAATTTCCTCGGGGCGCTCTTTTTCTTGCTCGGCACGCTCCTCGCTCTCTATACGGCGACCCTGCTCGTCGTCATGCCGGTCGCTGTCCCCCTTCTTGCTGCGCGCGCGTGGCGGCGGGCCCTTGGGGTCTTTGCCCAATCGGGTAGGCTCCTTACGGCAGGGATTACAACCGTCACCATCGCCGCTTGCGCACTCCTCTTGGTGTGGGCGAATCAACAGCCGCAGGAGACGGCCTTCAAGCTGTTGCGGACTCCGCCGGCGACTCCGGCCGAGGCGCAGGCCCTGCTCCAACAGCAGGATGTCATCCGGGCCGGTTTGCTCAATGCCTATCTCGCTCCGCTGCGGTATATCAGCGCGGTCGGCGAAGTGCAGCATATTCATGATCTATACGATTTTGTTCTGCATCTCCCCCCTGAGGCCACGCTCCAGATTGAGAAGACATACGAGTTTGTCGCCGCTCCCTTGCTATACACGCCCGTCCATCCGCCAACGCGTGATCCCAGTCTCGATCACGCCCTGCAAAACGAGCCAGGTGAAGCCGCCGCTCTCTATCAACAATTCTTTGATGAACCAATTGTCAAGGGCGAGCAAGCGACCATCGTCAACGCTGTCCGCTCGACATGGCAGGCCAGCCAGGCCATTGCCGCGGTGCAGCAAGTGGACGACCGGAAGGTCCATCTGGATCGTCAAGAGATTGTCATGACACCCCATGGCGATTGGGCTGAGGTCGAGCTGCACGAGGTTTACCAGAATCAGACGACACAGCGGCAAGAGGTGATCTATTACTTTACACTTCCAGAGTCGGCCGTCGTCACTGGGTTGTGGCTCGGGAATAGCGATGACAAGAGTCAGCGTTTTGCGTATCGTGTATCGCCCCGCGGCGCAGCGCAACAGGCATACCGCAACGAGGTCCGCTATAACTATGATCCCGCTCTCGTCGAGCAGATCGGCCCGCGCCAGTACCGTCTGCGTGTCTTTCCAGTCGAGCCGAAACAGTGGGCGCCGGGCGGAACGACAAACAATCCCAACTGGAAACCTGGACCGTTGATGCACGTCTGGATGACGTGGCGTGTGCTCGCCAGGGACCATAGTTATCCATTCCCCGTTTTATCCGACAAGCGAAACATTTATTGGGATCGTGCGACCGTGCGTCGCTTGAATGGGCAGCCGCTCGATCAATTGGCGGAGTGGCTTGTTCCCGCAGCGCCCGCCAATGCCGAGGCTCTTCCTGCGGTCCATCGTTTTGACGCCGGGAATGGCGAGTCGGTCATTGCGCGTCCGCTTGCGGCTGGCAACCTGCCCCCGCTCCCTGCCGGTCTGCGTGTTGCTGTCGTACTCGATCGCTCGCGCAGCATGCAGGCGCATTCCGCCGATGTGAATACCGCTCTGGCGAGCCTGAAGCAAAAGCTTGCTTCAAGCCAGGTGGATGTTTATCTCACGGCGACGGCTTATCGGGGTGAAGGGCCCTCGCGCGTGTCCTGGTCAGCGTTACTGCCGGAGCAACTGTCGTATATCGGCGGACAGAATGCGAGCGACTTGCTGGTCCAGTTCGATTCACTGCGAGTGGGGACGTCCTATGATGCGGCTTTTGTACTCACCGATGGATCCGGTTATGCGACTGGACAGAGCCAAATCAAACCAGCGATTTCCGGCTTCCCAATCTGGATGGTGCACCTCGGCTGGGATTTTCCCCCGGGTTATGATGATGGGACACTCGATGCGTTGCAGGCAAGCGGCGGCGGCGCAACCGGCAGTGTGCAGGAGGCGCTCGATCGGCTGGCGGTGCGGCTGCAGGCGGCGCGGGATGGGTGGCAGGGCGCCCCTGCAAACGCGGTGGTCGATTATGTGGATGGGTATATCTGGCTCACGGTACCGAGCGGCGATGCGGACCAGCTCGCCGACGGCGTTACCTCGGATGCCGCGTTCGCTCCGATCGCCGCGCGTCGTGTGATTCTTGCCGCCATGCAGCGGCAGCACGGCGCCCTCACGCAGAATGAGGTTCTTGATCAACTGCATGCTCTTGCCAAACAGCACAGCATCGTCACCTCCTACTCCTCCATGCTCGTGCTCGTCAATGCCGGGCAGGATTACCGCCTCGACTCGCTCGAAGCACAGAGCGACCGCTTCCAGCGGGAGGTAGAGCAGCTGGGTACGACCACGCCTGCTGCACTGGGTGTAACAGGCGTGCCTGAGCTGGAGGAGTGGCTCTTGATGGCGCTTGCCGGTGTGCTGCTCGTCTGGTTTGGGCGTCGGCGTTACCGCCGGTCAGCTCTGTGAGAGATAGAGCAGGGCAAATATCAAATAATACGCGATGACGCTGACCGTCAGGAACTAACGTTCAGCGCCCAATCCTTCACCCCGGTCAACTTGGCCGAGATTTCCCACAGCCGCCGCGCTGCCGCCTCGTCATGCGAGCGTCCACTCGAACGTGCCTTGTGCGGGACCCAAGATGGAGGGGTCAAGGATCGGCCACCTCTTTTGGCAGGGGATGAACCTGTTTGCTCAGGATGCGGCAATGGGGGCCCTCCCCTTGCTATATGCGGCCGTCGCGCCAGTTTACGGCGGCGATTATATCGGCCCGCGGGGTCTGTACGGGACGCGTGGTGCGCCGCACAAGGCACGTTCGAGTGGACGCTCGCATGACGAGGCGGCAGCGCGGCGACTGTGGGAAGTTTCAGCAGAACTGACCGGGAT
>JBAVQS010000218.1:0-20621 GCA_049694275.1 Anaerolineae bacterium
ATGCGGACGCTTGAATGTATATCCAATCCGGCCGGCGGCACATTGATTTCGAATACGATGTGGAAGGGAATCCGGCTCAAGGATCTATTGGCGCGCGTGGGGGTCAAGGCCGGGACGGCCGAGCTCAAACTGGAATCAATCGATGGTTACTCGACCGCGATTCCCCTGGGCCTCGGACAGGATGACCATTCGCTCCTCGTCTATGAAATGAACGGCGTCCCGCTCCCGCTCGAACATGGTGAGCCTTTGCGCTGTCTCTGGCCGGGTCACTATGGGATGAAGCAGCCGAAATGGCTGACTCACATTTCGGCGATTACAACCCATTATGATGGATTCTGGGAACAGCAGGGGTGGTCGAACGAAGCCCCGATTCGTCCGTTCTCGCGCATCGACAAACCGGGGGAGGATGCAACCGTGAGCGGCGGCACGCTCGACGTCAATGGCATCGGCTTTTCCGGCTCTGCCGGCATTGCGAAAATCGAGTTGAGCCTGGATGGCGGCAAGACCTGGCAGCCGGTTGATCTGGTGCGTGGGCCGACGCCGTATGTCTGGACGCAGTGGAACTGGCGCGGGCCGACCCCGCCGGATGGCCAGGTCACTCTTTTTGCGCGTGTGACCGACCGTGCAGGGGATGTTCAGAACAAGCCCAGCCTGAAACTGCTGGGGGATACCTTCCCGAACGGATCTGCGGACATGCAGCCGGTCATCATCACCGTCAAAAAGGGTTGAGGCATGCGCGGAATCACATCGCTCCTGGTCCGGCTCGGCCGCTGGCGCATCTTGGGAATTGTCTTGCTGGGTGGTTTGCTTGTGGCCGCCGGCGGTCTCTCTTTTGTCAGCGCCCAGGAACAGAACAACCAGTTCTGTGGCTCGTGCCACACCCAGCCCGAATCGACCTATCTGATGCGATTTGAACAGGCCCAATCGGGCGACGCGGTGGACCTGGCGGCATTTCATCACAAACAGCTCTATCCGCGGGACTCACAGGGGACTGCAATCAAGTGCATCGACTGTCACGTCGGCGAGGGGCTGGTCGGGCGTGGGATCGTTGTCTCGCTCGCGACCTGGGATGCCATCAAATATGTGACCGGCACTGCGCAGCAGCCGGCCAGGATCGTATTTACCGTACAGGATGAGGCGTGCATCAAATGCCACGAGGCGCAGGTCAAGGAAGGGCTGGCGACTGCGGAACAGCGGTTCTTTATCGACAATCACTTTCACTATTTGCTCTTTACCCCCGGTGCGCCGAAGGAGAACTGCGTGAGTTGTCATGTGTCGCATCGTCCCGGCTCAGAGGTAACGGCTTTCCAATTCCGCACCATAATCATCCCCGTCTGCCAGGACTGTCACCAGAAAGAGGGCAAAGGGCCGACGAAAATGCAATAGGGGAGAGGTTATGTGTTTTTCTTGTCCGCGACCTGGTCGAGCATTTCCTGTGCGCTCTGGCGGGTGCTGTCGGTGGGGTTGCCGAGCATGACGGCCAGCTCCTGGACGCGCGCAGCTCCGTCGAGCCCGCGCACCTGGGTCACCGTGCGGTCGCCCTGGATCTCTTTGCGAATGTGGAAATGCGAATCACCAAAGGCCGCAATCTGTGGCAAGTGCGTGACGCAGATCACCTGGTGGGCATGGCCGCCGTTTGCCGGCATCGTCAGACGCCAGAGCTTGTGGCCTACAATGCCGCCAATGCGCCCGCCAATCCCTTGATCGATCTCGTCAAAGATCAGGGTGGGCGTCCGGTCCGCGGCCCCCAGCACGGCCTTCATCGCCAGCATCAGGCGCGACGTTTCCCCGCCCGATGCGATTCGCGCCAGCGGTTTCAGCGGTTCGCCGGGGTTGGGGGAGACGAGGAACTCGACCTTGTCCACGCCGCTGGAATCAAACGCCAGCCGCCGCTCGCGAACGTAGAGCCCGTTCGTGTCCTCGATACAGTTGATCCCCACGCCGAACTTTGCCTTTTCCATCCCCAGATCTTGCAGCTCGCGTTCGATCTCGTTCGCTAACCGGTCGGCTGCCTCGCGTCGCACGGCGGAGAGGTCCTGCGCTAGCGCGCCCGCTTCTTTGAGCAAGCGCTCTTCCTGCTCGCGCAGTTCGTTAATCCGGTCCTCGGCGTGTGTAATCCCTTCCAGTTCCTGCTCCGAGGTCAGGAGGAATTTGAGCACCTCTTCGATGCTTTCGCCGTATTTGCGCTTGAGTCTGAAAATCAGGTCGAGCCGCTCTTCGATCTGGGCCAGCCGGCGCGGGTCGTACTCGATGCCATCCCGATAATCGCGGAGCGAACGCGCCAGGTCGTCCATCACCGCCTGGACGCTATCCCCCTGGTCGAGCATTGCCTTGACGTTCGGATCGTGTTTTTGCAATCCCGTGAGCGCCTGGCCTGCTTCCGCCAAAAGGTCGAGCGCTCCCTTTTCCTCTTCGCCCGCGCCATAGAGCGCACGATAGGCTGTATCGGCCAGTTCGGCCCGCGCCTCGGCGCTTGCCAGCAGGTCGCGCTCCTCTTTTAGCTCTTCTTCCTCGCCCGCCTTGAGCTTGGCCGACTTGATCTCTTCGATGACATAGGTCAGTCGGTCCACCTTGCGCGCCGTCTCTCTCGCGTCCTTTTGCAGGTCGCGGAGCTCCTGGCGCACCTTGCGAAGCGCGCGCACCTGCTTGCCCACCGCGGCCCGCTGTTCCCACAGGTTGCCATAACGGTCCAAAAAGTCGATGTGCTCCTTGACGCGCAACAGGGAGAGGTGCTCGCTCTGCCCATGAATATCGACAAGGCGGTCGCCGACTTGCTGAAAGACGGCGAGCGTGACCGCGCGGTTATTGACGCGGCAGACATTGCGCCCGTTGCGATGCAACTCGCGCGTCAGGATAAGGGTGTCCTCGTCAAGGGTAATACCAAACTCTTCGAGTTGAGAGAGGAGGAGGCCGCGGGTGCCGGGGTCGAGCGTAAAGAGACCTTCGACTAGCGTTTCGTCGGCGCCCGCGCGGATGAGATCGTTCGTGGCCCGGCTGCCCAGGAGGAGGCCGACGGCGTCGATAATGATGGATTTGCCGGCGCCGGTCTCGCCGGTCAGCGCATTAAAGCCTGGGGCAAACTGGAGATGGAGATGCTCGATGATGGCGAGATTCGAGATGCTGATTTCCGCTAACATTTTTGACTTTCCTTTTCAACCGCAGGGTAGAGATATTCCTGAACGGCAACGAACTGCGCCCGCAGTCCAAGCGGAACTATCCGAATTAGAATTTACGTTCGCCAGTTTAGCACAAATGTGCGGTCCGGGCAACCGTCTAGTTTTGTCTGTTTTTACCCATCGCCCATTGCCGTTGCTCGCTAACAGTAACGTGAATACTAGACCCGCAACCGTGCATAGGCAGTGCTCACCGCCAGGGCGAGATAAATCCACAGACCGATATTGAGCAGGAACCGCATGCCCAACTGCGAAAACAACCCGGCCTGACCAGACAGGAGCGCGATCAGCATTCCTACCAGCCCGATATTCGCCCCGCCCAGCAAGCCGCCGACGATGATCGTCGCGCACACGACCATCCAGATATAGCGCCCGCGGCGACGCCCAATGACGCGGCGGGCTCCTTCAGAGATAATGCCGCCCGCGGCGGGGCCGACAAAGATCGCAAAGAGCCAGAATCCGCCAATAAAGCTCATGACCACGCCGCCAATCACCGAGAGGATGAGGCCGACGATCGCGGCGAGAACATAATCAAACGCGGTCGAGTTGTAATAGCCAACCCGCTGCTGCCCAAGGCATTCCTTGCAACGATACCCGACCACCGTGCGCTCGACGCATTTCAGGCACATCGGCCGGTCGCACTTGTTACAGCGCAGCAGGGTCTCGGTCTGGGGATGATTGGTGCAGTACATGACATTCGAGGTTGCTTTAGCTTCCATAGATTCCTTCAAAGGTATAATTTCTGGCAAGAAATTGTATCACAGAATCGGGCGAGACAGCTTCGTTCCGCGCAACAGCATGATTGAGCAGACAATAGCGGTGACGCGATAGGGCGAAAATTGACTTGTACAGCACTGGTGATAAAATTGGGGATGCACTTCCTCTGCGTGCAGTGTCATTTTCGCCATGGTTGAGTAGACAATCATGGAGCCTTTCAAGTAGCTTTCGCCTTTCCATTAGTTAGAATAGCATATTCCACCCGCTCCGCTCCGAGCAAACGCGCGACGCTGCGCGCTTGCTCGTCCTGATGCCCGACGCTGGACATCCCTAAGGAGGTGATGGTCGTTCTAACAACTCGACCGCTCGTTCCCGCACTAACAAGAATGGAATAGGTTTCTTTCCCCCTAAATCCATTCCTGATTCGCAATTCACAAAGGAGTGAACTGGAAATGTCCAAGACCCTCAGATTGATCGCCCTGCTCGTGTTGATGAGCCTGGCGATCATGGCCGCCACCGGATCGTTTGCATCGGCAGCGACCACTGTCAACTTTACGATCCTCCACACGAACGATTTCCACGGCCAGCTCCAGTTGTCGGGCAGCAACCCCGGCCTGGCGCGTGTAGCCACCAAAGTCAACGAAATCCGCACCGCCAAAGGCGCGGGCAATGTTCTCCTTGTCGACGGCGGCGACGAAATGCAAGGCTCGCTGCTCTCGAACCTGCAAAAAGGCGTCCCCACCATCGCCGCCTTCAACGCGATGGGTTATTCCGCCGCCACGTTTGGCAATCACGAGTTCGACTGGGGCCAGACGGTTCTCAACAGCAGGACCACCCAGGCCACCTATGACTTTTTGTCGGCCAATATCGTCAAGGGCACGTGCGATGCGAGCAACTGGACGGTGCCCGATCAGTTCAAGGTTACCCCCTACATTATCAGGGACGTAGCCGGCCTCAAGGTCGGTTTCATCGGCGTCACTTCGACCGAGACGCCGATTATTACGGTCGCCACGTCGACGACCGGCCTGTGCTTCAAGGACCCTGCCGATTCGATCATTCACTATTACGACCAGATGAAGACCAACGGTGCACAGGTCATTATCGTGCTCAGCCACCTCGGCTGGTACGACGGCGGCTATGGCTATGGCATCCCGGTCTATGGGGATTTGACTCTGGCCGACAAGCTCAACAAAGCCGGCAAGAGTGTTCCACTGATCATCGGCGGCCACAGCCACAGCAACATTGGCGGCACCGCCTTGACCGATCCCAAGGCAGTCGGCGTAGTCGGATCGACCAAGATCGTTCAAGCGTACTATAATGGACGACAGCTCGGCCAGGCCGACTTTACCTATGACACGAGCACGAACACGGTAACGGACGTGACCTGGACCCAGAACAAGATTTTAACGAGCGCCACCGAAGACCCAACGGTCAAGGGCGTCATCGACACCTACGCCAATGACGCGGCGTATCTGGCCCTTGTCAACACCGAGATCGGTTATTCCGCGGTTGACCTGCCCCGCAGCGGCGGCAACGTCGATAACATGATGGGCACGTTCGTGGACGACGCGATTTATAGCTATCTGAACACCGATGCCGAAGCCACCAACGACATCGACATCTTTTTCAACAACGCGGGCGGCATCCGCACGGACTGGTGCTACGTCGGCGGAACATGGCTCAACGCTGGCTGTGTCAGTGGCACACACACGCCTGGTTTGTTGACTTATGGCAATATGTTTACGATCCTCCCGTTCGGCAATGCAACCATCGTCGGCAAGATGACTGGCGCGCAGATTCTGGAGGTGCTCAACCAGAGCGCGACCCTGGGCAAAGGCGCCATTCAGCCGGCGGGCATCAAGTACAAGTATTATGCTTACACGGATGGCAACCCCGGCCCACAGCCTTTTGCCTGGGGCGCCTTCGACGCCACTGTGTATGACAGAACCAGCCACACGTGGGTCCCGCTCCAGATGGACAAGACCTACAGCGTCGGTACGAACGAGTTTCTCGCTCCCGCCGGTGGGGACAACTTTGTCGCCTTCAAGTACATGACGAATATCACCTACTGGGGTGATATGCTCAATGCGGTCGACGACTATGTCAGCAAGCACTATGGCACGCCGGCAACAGCCTACACAGGTCCCCACAGTAACGGTACACTCGACGACCGCATCTTACGCGATGGGACGAGCACGCCCGACAGCGGTTCGATCAAGCCCATCACTGTCCTGCACCACAACGACTCGCATGGCAACCTGGTCAAGGGTAGCTATGTCGGCTACACCCAGCTCGTTACCCTGATCAAGCAGGAGCGTCTGCACAACCCGAATCGCACGCTGCTCCTCAGCGGCGGCGACAATATCCAGGGCGACGCAATGATGTACTATTTCAAGTCCGCGCCCTCGGGCTTTGCCGCTGACGGCACGCCGCTTTCGCCCCCGCTCACCACGCACCCCATGATGGCGGCGATGAACTCGATGAACTATGATGCCATGACCCTCGGCAATCACGAGTTCAACTTTGGCAATACCGTCTTTGACGGCATCTTCAAGCAGGCCCAGTTCCCGCTCCTCGGCGCGAACGTGACGGATAGCGGGGCCTATGGCCTGAATTCCGTAGGCCCCAGCGGCGAGGGCGTCAAACCTTACGTCCTCACAACGCGCGATGGCATCAAGATTGCCATCGTCGGCATCACGAATCACCGCGTGCCGAACTATGAACTGCCCAGCAATATCGTCGGTTTGACATTCAGCAATCCGATCGCGACGGCGCAGACCGAGGTCAATGCGGTCCGCGCGGGCAACGATGTCGTGCTGGCGCTGACGCATGTCGGTTTCACCACGAACCCCAAGAGCGTCGAAGTCGATAGCAACGTCGATACCAACCTGGCTGCCCAGGTGACGGGCGTCGACGCCATCATCGGCGCGCACAGCCACACCAACCCGGCGAGCCCCGAAGCACCCTACAAGTACCTCCCGACCATCGTCGGCGGGCCGAACAACACGCCGGTCCTCATCAACCAGGCATACCGGTACAACAACACGCTCGGCGAAACCATCATTGGCGTCCGCGCCAAGGCCGGCGGTGGGTACGAGGTCGTGAGCCGCGTCGGTGGGTACATCACTGTCAGCAGCAGCACGCCGGTCGATGCGGCGACCAACACGCTCCTCCAGCCCTATGTGAACACCATCAACACTTACAACGCCAAGATTGTTGGCAAGACTACCGTGCCCATCGACACTCTGCAATCCTATACGCAAGAGACGAACGGGGCCAACCTGCAGGCGGATGCTTCCATGTGGGAGCTGAGCCAGCATGGCATCACCCCCGATTTCCACCTATCGGGCGCGATGACCAACAAACTGATGGCGAGCGGCGCGACCCCGGCCACCCCGGTTTCGCTGACCATCGCCGATATGTTTGCCGGCATGCCTTACGAGAACTCGCTCGTCACGCTCAAGATGAACGGCCCGCAGATCAAGGCGGTTCTCGAGCGCGCGTTCCGCAACTTTTACTATTACAAGCACGTGTCCGGTTACGGCGGGTATTCGTACTATCCGACCTGCATGATCGACACGAACTTGGACAACCAGATCACGTATAACGACACCTATCCCGCGGCGTACGATGCCAACGTGAACCACGTCGTCGGGTTCAAGTACAACGGCCAGGATGTCGATTTCACCGATGCGAGCAAGTATTATCTCGTATCGACGGTCAACTACCTGGCGGCCGGGTCTTGCAACTTTAACGACAACGGCGTCAGCCTCTGGCCGCTGAGCCAGATCGTCAACGACACGCAGTACTATGTCCGCGACGCGGTCATCGACTATCTTGCCTTCAAGGGCACGGTTTCGCCCGCGATCGAGGGACGGATCCAATTCAATTCGCTCACCGATGCGAACGCGCCGCTCATCTCGATCACTTCGCCAACGGCCAAGACCTACGCGCAATCGGCTACGCCGCTGATCACCGTCGCCGTTACCGATTCGCCGGCAGGCGTCCGCACCGTCTGGAAGAAACTGGACGATGCGACCACGGCCCGGACCAACATTGACCTCTTCGAGTACATGCCCGGCAAGCACACGTTCCTGGTACAGGCAACCGACAATGCCGGCAATTTCGCAAGCAAATCGGTGGCCTTTACCATCAACGCGACCGTCCCGAGCACCATCGCGGGAGTCACGCATTACTATAATGAGAAAAAGATCACCAACGCTACGGTGCGTGACAACTTGATTGCCAAGCTCAAGCAGGTCCAGTCCGCGCTGGGGACTAACCCCGGCAGCGCGACCGCTGCCCAAAAAGCGACAGCCAAGCTGCGCTTGCAAGAGTTTATCACGATGGTCAAGAGCCAGAGCGGCAAGGCGATCGATGCAAATACCATCAGTCTCCTCGTCGCCGAGGCGCAGTGGATCATTGCTCACTTTTAGTTAAGCTCGATTCCGGTCAGAGGGGCGAGCATAAAACCCCGCCCTGCAGGGCCGGCGCATGAAATGAGCGGGGCGGGTCATTTGACCCGCCCCCAATTTTATATTTAGAAGCCGCCGAGGAGGCCAGGGCCAAGCACCATAAAGACCCAGGTGGTAATCGTAAAGAAGGGACCGTAGGGGATTGCCATAAAGAGGGAATAGCGGCGATGAACAACCAGTTGGTAAACGATGACGATCAAGCTCACAACGCCGCCGAGTAAAATGGCATAGACCAGAATCGTAAAGATGCCGATGACGCCTGCGACGGCCCCCACCATTCCCGCCAGTTTTACATCGCCCATGCCGAACGCCACTTCGTCCACTGGCTTACCGCGCCGCCGCGCCATGTATTTGCCAAACAGGACACCCATGAAATAGATGCCCGCGACGATGGCATAGCCGATCCCCAGCCCGAGGAACGAGTTGTAAAAGCTCTTTTCCGGTGCAATGGGTGGTGGGATTGCAGTCACGATGCGCGTGATGGGAACCAGGATTATAGTCAGGAGCGTGGCCGGGAGAATGACTACGTTGAGAATCAGGCGATGCTCCAGGTCGATGATGGTGATGAGCACGAGCAGCACCGTCAGGAGGCTATAGGTAAATAGCATCAAGCCGAGGCCCAGACGGTAACAGAGTAGTCCAAAGAGAAATGCCATACCGGCCTCGACGATGGGCGCGCGCCAGGAACGCGGCGAGTGGCAATGAGAACAGCGTCCGCGATTCAGTAAGAGGTTGACAAGCCCGCTCTGTTCCAGCGGATCGAACGCCGCCCCGCAGTGGGAGCACCGGGGCGCAGTGAGGAGTGAACTGCGCTCCGGCGGTGGGAGGTTATCGGAAGCCCGGTTGACAAACACGCCCATGAGCCATCCCAGGAGGGTGTAGAGCAAAATATCCATTTTGACAAATCCTTGTCCCCCAGTTATTATTGCGCCGTGAGCTCTCCAAATAGCGTGACCCCGCGCAAACCCGTGGCGGTGCCGCTTGAACGTCTCAGCCTGTTGATCAGCCTCTTTCTCGTCGGTCTTACCCTCTCGCTCCTGATCGATCTGCCGACTCGACCCTTCGAGTTTACATTTCTTGGCTCGCGTGCCACGCTTGTGCTTTCGGGCGCCTGGCTGTTTGGGCTGTTGTTGGCGGCGCTCTCTGCGGCGGGAGTAGAGTCGATTATGCGGTCGCATCCGCACGTGCTCATGTCCGAGACGCAATACACGGCGATTCTATGGGTACTCCCCTGCCTGATCGCCATGGCTGCGGCGCTGATTATTCCCGGTATTCCCGGTTCGCGGCTCTATGCCCTTGTGGGAATCGGTATCGCCGGAGCCCTCATGGCGCTCGTCATTCTCGGCGAATATTATACAATCGATTTCTACGATTCTCTCTATTCCTTTGCGCGCCTGGGCCTCAACCTGGCGACCTACCTGACGGCGCTCCTCATCTTTATCACAGTGTATGGGTTCCGGGTCCGCAGCATTCTCTCCGCCCCATTAATCTCTATTCTCGCAGGGTTATTGGCGCTGGAGTTGTTGCGCGGTTCAGAGGCGGATGTGCGCCGGACGTGGCTTTATGCCGCGGCCACGGGCCTGGCCATGGGTGAAGCGATCTGGGCTATCAACTACTGGGCGGTCAGCACGCTGGTCGGCAGTGTCACGCTCCTTTTGATCTTTTACGTCATCACCGGTATTTTTCAGCAGCACTTGTGGGGCCGGCTCAGATGGCGAATCCTGATCGAGTTTGCCGTAGTGATCGCCGCTGCGGCCCTCCTGTTGTGGCGACGCGGGTAAAAATCTACCCGCGCGTCAGCCACACCGCCGCGCCGACGACCATCCCCGCTCCGGCAACCTGAGGCCAGGCCATCGTTTGATTCAGCAGCAGGAATCCGAGGACCCCGGCCACAACTGGCTCAATCGTTGCCACGACACTGGCATTGCTGGCCGGCACCCGTTGTAGCCCCGTATTAAAGAGCAGATACGAGCCCAGCGTTGGCCCCAACCCCAGCCCCAAAACATAAAGCCACGATGAGGGCTCCGAGACCAGTGTGGTCAGGCCCCGCCCGCCCAGCCCCGGAATCGCAATAAACTGGAGCGGCAAAAGAAAAAGCGCGCCAAAGACGAGCGAATAGGTGATCGTCGTCCAGGGTGACTGGCCGGTCGAGGCTTTGCTAAACACCGTAAACACCGCATAGCCAAAACCCGCAAGGGTTGCGATCAGAACCCCAAACCAGTTGACACTCAACTGGCTGGGATCGTACGCTCCGGCGACGAATGCGCAACCGACAAACGCTCCAATCAGCGCCAACAGCTTACGTGCGGTAATCGGCTCACGCCATAGCCGCCAGGCAAACAGCGTCACGAACGCAGGCGCGGTATAGAGGAGCACCGAAGCCGTGGCGACATTGGTGAGGATGACCCCTTCGATCGCGAGGATGTAAAAGAGCGCGATTCCGATCAACCCAAAGGCGAGATAGCGGATGAGCGATTCGCGCGAGATGCGCAGCAGCGAACGTCGCCAAACTCCCAGCACGACGAGTAGAGTCACGGCCGGGACTGCCGCGCGCAGGAAGGCGATATTGAGCGCCGAGAGCTGATAGGAATCGTGAAGGACTGTGAAAAAAAGCCCCATGCTCCCCCAGAGGATGGCCGCGCCAATGATGAATAGATACCCCGGATTCATAGATCCAGGACTGTTCCGAGACTCAGTCCTTCGGCGCGTTGGAGGATGGCATGGGCGATGGAGGCATCCTGTACAGCGCTGCCCACCGATTTGAAAAAGGTGATCTCTTCCGGGCGCTCACGACCGGGCTTTTTGCCGCCGGTAATCTCGCCCAGCTCGCCATAAATGTCCGCTTCTTGAATGACCCCGCGCTCGATGGCGATGAGCAGATCGCCCGCTTCGGCCAGCGCGGCGCCGTACGAATCCACGACGATCATACTGGCGCGTTGGAGCAGAACCTCGTCATTCTCCTGCATCTGAGGCGTATACGCGCCTACCCCGTTCACATGCGTCCCGGACCGAACATCCTCGCCGTGATAGACCGGCGTCGTCGAGGTCGTCGCCGTGCAGATAATATCCGCAGCGCTCACCGCCTCTTGGGGGGAGGCCGCCGCGCGCAGGTCCGCAGGCACGCCCGGCTTGCCGCGCATCTCCTGAATGTACTTGTCCACGTTCTGGGGGATCGCGTCGTAGATATACGCCCGTTGCAACTGGCGCACCGCCGCCACGCCTAAAAGCTGCGTCCGCCCCTGAGCTCCTGCGCCAAAAATCGCCGCAACCGCGGCGTCTTCACGCGCCAGCACCCGGGTCGCCGCGCCGCTCACCGCCCCGGTCCGCAGCGCGGTTAGATAGCTCCCATCCATCAGCGCCAGCGGCTTACCTGTCGCCGCGTCGATTACCACGACGACTGCATGGATCAGGGGCAGGCCCTGCGCGGGGTTATCGTTGTGGACCGAGACAATCTTGACTGCCAGCGCATCCGTTCGCGAGAGATAGGCGGGCATGAACAGGGTCGTCGCGTTATGCCGGTGCATGTGAATTGGGACGCGGAGCGGGACCACGGCCTCACTGTTCGATAATTGGGCAAACGCATCGGCGACAATATCGATGGCTTCAAGCATGGTGAGCGCGCGCTCGACATCCGAACGGGAAAGGATACGCATGACTGGTATTCTCCTGGGCGAAATAAGGATGACGGATGACCAATGACGGACAACTGCTGACCGCAGTGGGCAACCTGCAATCACGGCGCGATTGTACTCGAATATGGCGTACGCGGCAAGACACCCCCCTCATCGTAGAAACAGCGCCTCGTGCTTGCCTCCCCCTCGCATCGTAGGGGCAGTGCCTCGTGCCTGCCCAAGCCGAGGGCAACCATCCCACAGTCTACGACTGCCTATGGGCAGGGGACTCCCGATGGTCGCAAGGGATTGCTCCGACCCATGCCATGCACAGAGGGGCTGTGAATTTGTGATAAAATTAGCGCATGCCAAGCGCCGTGTACACCCTCCCCTTGCCGGTCAGGCTGTATGACCTCGATCTGCGCGGCGAGGTGTCGAATGGGACGTTGTTTCGTTATTTTGAAGAGGCAGCGATTCAAGCTTCCGCCCATGCCGGCTTTACAATGGAATGGTACAACAGTCGCGGCCAGTTCTGGGTGATTCGCACGATGCGGATGGAACGAAGCGCGCCGGCCTGTTTTGGCGACGAGCTCCAAATTCGCACCTGGGTCTCGTCGCTGGCGCGCGTGCGCTCGGACCGCAACTATGTCCTCCGTCGAGGGCGCGATGGACAGGTGCTCGCACGCGCCACCGCCAACTGGGTCTATCTCGACGTGAAAACCATGTATCCCGCGCGGATTGCGCCCGAGATTGCCGAGATGTTTGGCAATCCGGAACCGGCGGCGCTGCCGCCCCGTCCTCGTCCCCGCTGGCTCTCCGCGCCGCCGCGCGAACTGCAGAGCGTCAGCGCGCGGCGCGCTCAGTATTATGAAGCGGACTCGGCGCGGCATACGAACAACGCCATGTACGTCGATTGGCTGGAAGAGGCAGTCCGCGGTACCCTCCTTGCGAACGGCTATGCCCTGCCGCTGGACAACCCACCCTCGCTCTGGTTTCACCGTCACTCGATCGAGTACCTCAACGCTGCCCGCCCCGGCGATCCGGTCGAGATCAGCACCCGCCTGGCCGGACGCGCCAGAAGCGCCGGCTATTGGGTACAAGAGATTCGGCGCGCTGGCAGCGGCGAACGAATCGCCCGAAACGAGTGCATGACCGTATGGCGCGGAGTAGACAACCGATTAACGACCTGGGATCAATTGTAAACCGACAAGAATCCGCCTCCGGTCGAGAGGCGTTTTTTGTATCCACAACTATGCGTTACCTCACCCTTGCCCTGTTTCTCCTGCTGGCCGCTTGCAATACAGTCACCCTGACGCCGACGCCGGGAAATGCGACGAGCACCCCGCGCTATATCTTGCGCACACCGACCTTGTCGGACGACCTGCCTTTTCTGATAACGCAGACGCCTACCCATACCCCGGCCAGCACCCCCTCGCCGGCGGAAACCGCGCCTGCCGTGCCGACGCTATCCGGGCAAGCCGGTCCGTATGCCGCTGACCTGCGTCCCGAATTCCAGAATGATGTCGGGCTCGTCCCCTCGCCGACCCTCTACCGGATGGACCTGCAACTCTCGCCGGCGCTCGACCGGCTAACCGGGACCGAGGCGGTCACGTACACCAATCGTACTGGCCAGCCACTAAGCGAGATCTATTTCCGGCTCTTTGCCAACTATCCGGACGGCGGCGACAAGATCAGCATTGATAGCCTCCAGGTGAATCAGGCCCCGGCGCAAAAAACGCTGGAGGTGCAGGATACCGCGCTCAAAGTGGCGCTCCCCCAGTCCCTTGCCCCCGGCCAGAGCGCGCGTCTCGACCTCACCTGGAACGTGACTATCCCGATTAGCCACACCGAGCATTACGCCGATTTCACGAACAGCGATGGCATCGTTACCTTGCCCAGTGTCTATCCGCTCATCCCCGCGTATGATACCCAGGGCTGGCATATCGAGCTGCCGCCCGCGTATGGCGACCTCGTCTATGCCGACGATTCCTTCTACGACGTGCGCATCACCGCGCCGACGACGACCACGGTCATTGCCTCCGGGACGGCGGTCCAAACACTGACCCAGGGGGATCAGACCACGTATTACTATATCGGCGCACCGATGCGCGATTTTTCCATCGACGCGAGTACGACCTTGCGCAAAGCGAGTACGCAGGTTGGCGATATTACGATCAATTCATATTACCTGCCGCAAGACGAAGCAATCGGGCAGAATGTGCTCAATTGGTCTGCCGCCGCGCTGGACCTCTATCAAAAACGCATTGGTCCTTATCCCTTCAAGGAGCTGGACGTCCTCGAAACGCCGACCACCGCCGGCGGCATCGAGTATCCGGGACTGGTAGCGCTTGCGGAAGATCTCTATCGCAATCCCCAACAGCGCAACTATTTGGAATTTGCCGATATACACGAGGTCGCCCACCAATGGTTCTATTCCAATGTCGGCGACGATCAGGTCAACACGCCGTGGATGGATGAATCGTTCGTCCAGTACGTCTCGTATATATACGAACAGCAAACGTACGGCCAGCAGACCGCCGATTTTATAAAGCAGAGCGTCTTTCAGCGCCCATGGGACGACGCCAAAAAGCAGGGCCAGGACAAGCCCATCGGGTTGCCGGTCATGTCCTATTCCGAGCGGGAATATGTCGCGTTCGTCTATGGCAAAGGCCCGCTCTTTTTTGATACAGTGCGCCAGCAGATCGGCGACGACAAGTTCTTCCAGTTCCTCCAGACCTATTACAGCCGCTACCGCTACAAGGTTGCCCATCCCGACGATATGCTGAAAACGATGAACGAGGTTAGCGGCCAGGACCTGACGGCCTTATTCAATCAATGGGTGTATGGGAAATAGCGAACACCCCCCCCTTGACAAGCAAATTTAACATAGGGATAATTGGGGACGTTGTTTTGGCGTCATAGCTTGCCTCTGACGCGTTCGCATGGCGGGACTTCTTATATTGGGTGCGCCCCGTGTACGCCAAGACGCGTCAACGTTCAGGAGGAGGAATGCACTCACCGTTCCCACGATTCGTTAAGCTGGTTCTTGCTTTAGCTTTATCTATTCTCGTTCTAACTCTGGCGGGTTGCTCGTCAACCCAGTCCATACTCGAGCCTGCGAATACGAGCGCCCGTGACATCGCGGGGTTGTTTTACTTTATCTTTTACATCGCGCTCGTGATCTTTATTCTGGTCGAAGGGCTGCTCATCTTTTTCGTCGTGCGCTACCAGCGACGCGCGAATGCCGGGCTTCCCCCCCAGTTCCATGGCAACACTCGCATCGAGGTTGCGTGGACTCTGGCGCCGGCGATTGTCCTGGCCGTTGTCTTTTTCATGACGGTCCGGACGATGTCGAGTACGAGTCTTGCGGCGCAGCCCCCCGCTACTGTCAATGTGCGCGTGATCGGCCACCAGTGGTGGTGGGAGTTTCAATACCCCGATCTCGGCATTACGACGGCGAATGACCTCCACGTACCGGTCGGACAGGTTGTCAGCCTGACCCTTGAATCCGACAATGTGATCCACAGTTTCTGGGTGCCCCAATTGATGGGCAAGACGGATGTGATCCCCGATCACCAGAACAAGACCTGGCTGCGCGCCGAAACGGCAAGCGTTTATAGCGGGCAATGCGCCGAGTTCTGCGGTGTGCAGCATGCCCATATGCTCTTTCGCGTTGTCGCCGATGAGGCGGGAACGTTTGACGCGTGGGTCAAGGGGCAGCAAACGACAGCACAAACGCCTACCGACGGCGATGCCGCGCGCGGCGCGCAGATCTTTACCAGCAATGGCGGATGCTTTGCCTGTCACACCATTAACGGCGTTGACAAGGCTAAGGGCAAAGTCGGACCGAACCTGACGCACTTTGGCAGCCGTCTGACTATCGCGGCCGGAACCCTCCCGAACACTCCGGAAAACCTGTCCGCATGGCTGCACAACCCACAAGAGGTCAAGCCCGGCAATGCCATGAACATTGGCAAGTTATCGGACCCCGATATTCAGGCCCTTATCGCCTATCTTGCAAGTCTAAAATAGCCTTGTCGTCGAATAGTCGTTTATTCAATCGTATGGATCAGGTGACTGGACGACTATCGAACCATCCGACTTATTCTAGGAGTTTCCATGGCCACAAACGTAGCTGCCCTCCGGCGCACAGCCACGACCAATGGCTGGCTCAGTTGGGTACTGACCGTCGACCATAAAAGAATCGGCATTCTCTACCTTGTCACGGCGCTCGTGTTCTTTCTTGTCGGCGGCATCGAAGCGCTCTTGATTCGTCTCCAACTGGGGACGCCGAACAATACGCTGCTCAATCCGGATCTTTATAACCAGATCTTTACAATGCACGGCACGACCATGGTCTTTTTGGCGGTCATGCCGCTCAACACCGCCTTTGCCAACTATATCATGCCTCTGCAGATTGGGGCGCGCGACGTCGCGTTTCCACGGCTCAATGCACTGAGCTATTGGATGTTCCTGTTTGGCGGCCTGTTGCTCTATTCGAGCTTTGTCTTTGGGGGTGCACCTAACGCTGGGTGGTTTGGCTATGCCCCGTTGACCGAGCGTGGCGTGCAGACTGCGGTCGGCTCGCTGGCCGAAGCGACGACGCATGGGATTGACTTTTGGATTCTCAGCCTGCAGTTGCTCGGCGTCTCGTCGCTGATCGGCTCGCTCAATTTTATTGTTACCATTCTCAACCTGCGCGCGCCTGGCATGCGACTGACGCGGATGCCGTTGTTCACCTGGGGCATCCTGGTCACTTCCATCCTGCTCATCTTTGCGCTGCCGAGTGTCACGGTCGGTCTGATGCTCTTGCTCTTTGATCGCTACTTTGGCACGAGCTTTTACCTGGCGAATGCCAAGGGCGACCCGCTGCTCTGGCAGCACCTCTTCTGGTTCTTTGGGCATCCCGAAGTCTATATCATGATCATGCCGGCGTTCGGCATTATTTCGGAAGTGATTCCGACGTTTTCGCGCAAGCCGATCTTTGGCTATTCGGTGATGGCCTATTCCATGGCGGCCATCGGGTTCCTTGGATTTACCGTGTGGGCCCACCACATGTTCGCCGTGGGGCTCAACCCGGTCGCGGATGCCGCATTCGCGCTGAGCAGTATGCTCATCGCCATTCCAACAGGCGTCAAGATTTTTAACTGGATGGGAACCCTGTATCGCGGGTCGATTCGGCTCACTACTTCGATGCTGTACGCCCTCTCCTTTATCGGTTTGTTCACCATCGGCGGGCTCAGCGGCGTACAGCTCGCCACCGTACCGGTCGACTGGCAGGTGACGGACACCTATTTTGTCGTCGCGCACTTTCACTATGTTCTTTTTGCGGGCGCAATGATGGCCGAGTTTGCGGGCCTGTATTATTGGTTCCCCAAGATCACCGGCAAGTTCATGAATGAAAAGATCGGCCTGATCAATGTGACTCTGGTCTTTATCGGACTCAACCTGACCTTTTTCCCCATGCACATTGTCGGGCTCCTGGGCATGCCGCGGCGCATCTATACCTACGCCGCGGGCCAGGGCTGGGATACGCTCAATCTGCTAGAGACCATCGGCGCCTTTATCATCGCGCTTGGCGTGCTGGTATTCCTCTATAACGTCTGTGTCGGCCTGCGGTCCAAAGAGCGCGCTGGGAATGATCCGTGGGATGGGCAGATGCTTGAATGGGCCACCTCTTCGCCGCCGCCGGTCTATAACTTTGCAAAGATTCCGATTGTCAACAGCAATCGACCCTTCTGGGATATGAAATACGGCGCAGCGGAAGGGGACAAGACGCCTCCTTCGCCAGCCCAGACGCAACCCCGGCCGGCGCTCAAGGAAGAAAAGACGGAAGCGCCCCATATTCATATGCCGTTGCCGAGCTATAACCCGATCATTGTCGCATTTGGAGTCGCCGTGATTGCCGTGGGCGTAATCTTTAATCTGCTGATTGTTCCGCTGGGCATTGTCATACTGTTCGCCGGAATTATTGGCTGGGTTCGCGAGCCGGCATAAAAGGAAGGTTTGGGATGGCAACAACCGAAAAAACGCTTTACGACAAATCGCTCGACAATTTGAGCGAGCATCACGAGTCGGAGGAGCACCTCGCGACAACCACCGGATTGGACAGCCGTAAATTAGTCATCTGGCTCTTTATCGCGTCCGAGGTTCTGTTTTTCACCGGCCTTATCTCGACCTATCTGGTTTACCGGGGCGCGGTTCCGCGCGAGCAAGGGGTGGGCCATCTGGACCTGACGGTCGCTTCGATCAACACCTTTATCCTGCTCATGAGCAGCATGACGATGGTCACTGCGCTCGCCGCAATCCGCGACGGCAAAACGTCCCGCATGCGCCTGTGGCTTATTGCGACTGCGGTGCTGGGGCTCGTCTTTCTCGGGGGCCAGGTGTACGAGTATTCGCTCCTGTTCAATGAAGGGGTCTCGCTCGGGACGAACCTGTTCAGCTCGACGTTCTTTACGACAACCGGGTTTCACGGAACGCACGTTCTCATCGGCGTTATCTGGATCGTCTCGGTCCTCTTGCGTGCCTTTCGCGGCGGGGTCACTCCCGAGAACAATCTCTCCGTGGAGATGGTCGGACTTTACTGGCACTTTGTCGATATCGTCTGGGTGGTTCTCTTTACCGTCATCTATCTCATCTAGGGTAGAGGTATCTATGGAAGAAAAGCACGAAACCAAACACAAGCATCCCAACTATCTCCTTATCTTTGTCGGGTTGGGGATTCTGACGGCTATTGAAATCGCCATCACTTCCAGCCTGCCCGAAGCGACGCGCCTCCCCATTTTGCTAACTTTGTCGCTGATCAAAGCGGTGCTTGTCGCGCTCTTTTACATGCACCTGCTGAACGATAGCCGGTTATATGCCTTTTTCTTTGCGATGGCGATTTTCCTCCTCGCCATTCCGTTTGTGCTTTCGCTCCTGGTGATGCAGGCCACGGGGCAATAGAGACCATGCCCGATCCGTCTTTTGATTTCTGGCTGAAAAACTGGTATTTTGAACCAAGCATTGTTCTGGGTCTCCTGGGTCTCTATGGCGGCTATATCCTGGCGACAGGCCGCTATCGCTCGCGGTTTGCACACAATAGGCCGCTCACCTCAGGCCAATTTGCCGCCTTTACGTCCGGCGTCGTCGTCCTTGTAATTGCGCTCCTCTCGCCTCTCGATCGGCTGGGAGATGCGTACTGGTTCACGGCGCACATGATTCAGCATGTGCTGTTAACACTGGTTGCTCCCCCTCTGCTTATCATCGGTGCGCCCGGCTGGCTCTACGAGCCGTTGCGGGGCCGCCGGAGTGTACTGGGCCTGGCGACCGCGTCGACGAACCCCTATCTTGCCTTTTTTGTGTTCAATTTCGTCTTTGCCATCTGGCATGTGCCATCCCTGTACGATGCGGCGCTCCAGAACGAAGGTGTCCATATCCTGGAGCATTTGAGCTTTATCGTCACTGCGCTCTTGACCTGGATGCCGGTCCTGAGCCCCACGCCGCTCCTGCCGCGGCTCTCGCCCCCGCTCGCCGTGCTCTATCTCTTTCTCCAAAGTCTGCCGCCCACCATTCTGGGTGCAATCATTACCTTCGACGAGACCGCCCTCTATTCCTTTTACGTGACCGCGCCGCGCCTCTGGGGGCTCTCTGTGATGGATGACCAACTCTGGGCCGGGCTGGTCATGTGGATCGGCGGCGCACTCATCTGGTTGCTGGCGCTCTCCGTCATCTTTTTTAAGTGGTTCAACCGTCAAGAATCGGTTGAAGGTCAAGGGTTGATTTAATGAAAACATCGCTCACGCCTGTAGCGGCCCGTCCCTGGCTGCTGGACCGCATCGGCGCGTATCTTTTACTTACCAAGCCATGGATCGTGGCCTTGCTGCTTGTCACCACCCTGTGCGGGATGTTGATTGCCGCGCAGGGGCTACCGCCGGTCAACATTCTGCTCCTGACAATGATCGGCGGCGCGTTTGCGGCTGGCGGCTCAAACGCGCTGAATTCCTATATCGACCGCGACACCGACAAAGTGATGGGCCGCACCGCGCGGCGGCCCCTGCCAAGTGGCCGGGTTACACCGCGGAATGCACTCATCTTTGCCGTGACCTTGTCAGTCCTGTCGCCGCTCATCCTGGGGTTTGGGGTGAACTGGCTCGCCGCCGGGCTGGCTGTTCTCGGTAATCTCTACTACGCGGGCATCTACACGGTCGGGCTCAAGCGGGCGACGCCGCAGAATATTGTGGTCGGCGGGGTCGCCGGCGCCATCCCGCCGCTGGTCGGTTGGGCAGCGGTTTCGAACGATATTAGCCTGCTCGCAATCTATCTCTTTGCAATTATCCTGATCTGGACCCCACCCCATACCTGGGCGCTCATGCTGCTGCTGGACAAGGACTATAACAAGGCCAAGATTCCAATGCTCCCCGCAGCCTGGGGCCAGGTAGAAGCGCGGCGGCACATCATCCTCTATTCGATTCTGCTGGTTGCGATCTCTCTCCTTCCGTTTGTGATTGGCGCGCTGAGCTTGATCTATCTGCTCGGCGCGCTCCTGCTCGGCAGCTATTTTCTGGCGCTGGCGCTCCGCCTCTGGCGGAATGGGGAGAGCTACAAGCCGATTGCCCGCAAACTCTATCACTATTCGAACGCCTACCTGTTCATACTCTTTA
>JBAVQS010000219.1:0-10894 GCA_049694275.1 Anaerolineae bacterium
AAGCAACCGAATCAATTCGGTTGCTCAATAGGTGGAAATCCGATCAATCGGATTATGACGGACGGAATCGGTTTCTAACCGATTTCCACCGCTTGAGCCGCCGTAATTCATTGGGCGGCCACCCGGCGGGAACGATCACGCTCGTCATTCAGCAACTCAATAGGTGAAAATCCGATCAATCGGATTATGACGGACGGAATCGGTTTCTAACCGATTTTCACCGCTTGAGCCGCCGCAATTCATTCGGCGGCGGCATCGGATTGCGCGACCAATCGGTTTCTAACCGATTTTCACCGCTTGAGCCGCCGATTTGAATCGGCGGCTGGCGTTCGCCAACGGAATCAATTCATTCGGCGGCATCGGATTACGCCGCCCAATCGGTTTTAACCGATTTCCACCTATTGAGCCGCCGATTCGAATCGGCGGCTGGCGTTCGCCAACGGAATCAATTCGGCGGCCGATCAATCGGATTACGCCGCCCAATCGGTTTCTAACCGATTTCCACCTATTGAGCCGCCGATTTGAATCGGCGGCCTGGCGTTCGCCAACGGAATCAATTCATTCGGCGGCCATCGGCGGGAACGACCATGCTCGTCATTCAGACAGCAACCGAATCAATTCGGTTGCTCAAAAGGTAGAAATCCGATCAATCGGATTATGACGGACCCAATCGGTTTCTAACCGATTTCCACCTATTGCGCCGCCGATTTGAATCGGCGGCTACCCGGCGGGAACGACCATTCTCGCAATTCATTCGGCGGCAGGACTCGACCATGCCCTATTGGCGATTGCACTATCATCTCATCTGGGTCACCTACCGGCGTGAGCCTTTGATTACCCCGCCGGTTGAGCGTCAAATCTATGGCGCGATTCTCGGCAAAGCCCAAGAGCTGGGTATCATCGTTCACGCGATCGGCAATATCGAGGACCATGTTCACATCGCCGTTTCCATCCCGCCCAAGATCGCCGTTGCGGACTGTGTCAAGCAGTTCAAAGGCGCCAGCTCGCGCTATGTCAATCTACAACCCGAAGGAATGGGTTCATTCAAATGGCAAGAGGGCTATGGCGCCCTCACCTTTGGCGACCGCGCAATGGACGACGTGGTTGCCTATGTTCTCAACCAAAAAGAACATCATGCACGCGGCGACACACGTCCACCCTACGAGCGAATCAACGAAGAAGAAGACAGCGCCTCAAAGGCCAGTAAGGAATAATCATGCCTCGTAACGGCAACGGCAAGACCTTTAACACCCAGCAATCGTTGAATAACGCGGTCTGGGATATTTGCAACATCCTGCGCCGCTCGAACTGCGCCAGCGCCCTGCAGTACATCCCCGAGCTCACGTGGATTCTCTTTCTCCGCATCCTCGACGAGCAGGAGACGACCGAGGCAGCCGAAGCCGGGGCGCTCGGCATGGCCTTTACCCCGTCGCTGGAATCCCCCTATCGCTGGCAGGATTGGGCCGCGCCGGGCGGTTGGAAGCGCGTCGAGTTGGAAAAGGGCGCGCTCGGCTCGTTCTTTGGCTTTATCAATACCGACCTCATCCCGGCGCTGCAAAAACTCAAGGATGCGCCGAACGCCAGCCCGCGCCAAAAGGTCATCAGCCAGATCCTATCCGGCGTCGAACGCACGCGGATCGACACCGAAAAGAACCTGTATGACGTGCTCGACCGCGTCCATGCGATCAGCATGGCGAACATGGACCCAACGCATATCTTTGCCCTCTCCCAGGTCTATGAGGGCCTGTTGCTCAAGATGGGCGAAAAGGCGAACGACGGCGGGCAATTCTTTACCCCCCGCATCGTCATCCGCGTCATGGTCCGCGTCGTCAATCCCCAGATCGGCAAGCCCATCTATGACCCCACGGCCGGCACGGGCGGCTTTCACGCCGAATCCTACGAATACATGCGCGCCCAGGCGGGCGACCGGATCACCGCCGAGCAGTTGGAAACACTCAAGCAGAGAACCTTCTATGGCCGCGAAAAGGACAACCTCATCTATCCCATCACCCTCGCCAACCTCGTCCTGCACGGCATTGACCGGCCCAATATCTGGCATGGGAACACGCTCACCGGCCAGGAAATTTACGGCGGCCTGTTCCAGGATGCGCCCATTCTCTACCCCATCGTCCTGACCAATCCCCCATTTGGCGGCAAGGAGGGCAAAGAGGCCCAGACCAATTTCGCGTACAAGACCGGCGCGACGCAGGTGCTCATCCTCCAGCACGTCATCAACAGCCTCGAACCGGGAGGCGCGTGTGGCATCGTCCTGGACGAAGGATTGCTCTTTCGCACGAACGAAACTGCCTTTGTCCAGACCAAGCGCAAGCTGCTCGACGACTGCAACCTCTGGTGCATTGTCAGTCTCCCCGGCGGCGTCTTTACCGCGGCGGGCGCGGGCGTCAAGACGAACCTCCTCTTTTTCACGAAAGGTCAGCGGACCGAGAAAATCTGGTATTACGACCTCTCAGACATCAAGGTGGGCAAAAAGACCCCCTTGACCCTGGATCACTTTGAAGAATTCTTCCGACTGCTCCCCAGCCGCGGCGATAGCGCGCATAGTTGGACCGTGGACATTATCGCGCGCCGCCAGGCCGCCAAGCGCCAGGCCGACCCGCTGCGCGCCCAGGCCGCAAAACCCGCGGGCCAGGCAGAGCGCATCCGTGGAGAGATCAAAGAGCTCAAAAAGGCCGCCCTCGTCGATCGGCCCCGCATCGACGCGCTTGAACGCGAGGCCGGCCAGCTCGACGCCGAGGCCCGCGAGCTGATGAGCAAGGCCCAGGCCATCCAAGACGCCGTTTATGATCTCAAAGCGGTCAACCCAAACGCCAAAGCAGACGAGGACGTACGGACACCAGAGGAGCTTGTCGCCCGCATCCGAGAGAAAGGGAGAGAGGCCGAAGCAGCGCTGGCGGAGTTGGAACAGACACCCTCCCACTGTTGACCAATCCCCGGCTCGGCGGTAGAATCGCGCTATCACAATCACTTGCCGGAGGCATACATCCCATCTAAATGTTTTGCTAAAAGGAGATCGCCATGAATTCAACACTGCGTTTCGGCATCATCCAACTTCAAAACCGACCGTGGGCAACCCTGGCGGAGCACTGCCAACAAGTCGAGTCACTTGGCTACGACAGTTTCTGGGTCGCCGATCACTTTGTCAACGGGCACAACCGGGAGGAAGGTTGGTTCGACGGCTGGTCAATCCTCACGGCATTGGCGGCGCAGACGCACACGATCCGCATCGGCGCGCTTGTCACGAACATCATCTATCGCAACCCTGCCGCGCTCGCCAAACAAGCGCTCACCGTTGACCACATTTCTCAGGGACGTTTGAACCTGGGCATTGGCGCGACGACCGAACGCGATCCCAGCCACCGCATGACGGGTGTAGAAGTCTGGAAGACCGCCGAGCGCGTGCAGCGTTTCCGCGAAGTGATCGAGATTGTCGACCTCATGCTGCGCAACGAAACCACCACCTATCAGGGGCGCTATTACACGATCACCGACGCGCTCATGAAACCGTCGCCGATCCAAAAACCACGTCCGCCCCTGACCATTGCCGCCATCGGACCAACGACGCTCAAGATCGCGGCGAAATATGCCGACACGTGGAATACTTTTGCCGGTTGGAACCTGTCGCCGCAACAGACGTTTGAGACGCTCCGCGAGCGTTGCGACCAACTTGAGCAATATTGTGCGCAGATCGGGCGCGACCCGAACACCATCACCCGCTCCTTTTTGGTTGGGCTGACAGATGACAAGCCCTTTGCTTCGCTGGATGCGTTCTACGATTTTATCGGACGCTATCGCGAGATCGGGTTTGGCGAGTTTATCTTTTACTATGACTATACTCCCCTCCCGGCCGACAAGGGCTTGAACCGCGAGATGCTGGAACGCATCGCCACCGAGGCTATTCCGGCGATTAGAGCACAGAGAGGAGGAATGCTATGAACAAGATCAAACTCGGTCAGGTCGCGGGGCTCGCCATCTCGCTAGAGCCCACCGGCATCATCGCGACCCTTGCCCTTATCGCCATCCTGACCACGATCGGCCTCGCCCTATTGGGGTTTTCGCCCCTCGAAGCCGTGGCTTTTGGCCTGATCTCCACCCTGTTACATTGGCTGGGCGAATCGCTCCACCAGTTGGGCCACGCCCAGGCCGCGCGTCAGACCGGGTATCCAATGACCGGCGTCCGCTATGGGACGCTAGGCCTCCTGAGCGCTGCTCTCTATCCTCGCGACGAGCCGCCGCTGCCCGGCGCGCTGCACATCCATCGCGCTCTCGGCGGGCCGAAATGGAGCGCCGTGATGGCGCTGATCGCCGCCCTCCTCACCGCGGTCCTGTGGAACACGACACCTCTCCTCCGCGCGATCGCCCTCCTCTTTTTCGTCGAGGCCCTGTTCGTCTTTACTCTCGGCGCCTTGCTCCCGCTGGGATTCACCGACGGAAGCACAATTTTGAAATGGCGCGGCAAAGCCTAAAGCGAAAAATCCCTGGAGGACAATATCCTCCAGGGATTTTTCGCTTTACAATATCGCCATGTGTTGGCTACGGCGCGTTCTCCGGCCCATGGTCGCGATACAGCCCGACAAAGCTGGTAATCGCCTGGGCGTTCACGCCGTTGCAGACCTGCAGGTGATTCCACGCGGTCAGGGTCAACTTGTAATCCATATTCGGATAGGGGGAGAGGATCATTTTGCGCGGATCCCGCTCGACCAACTGCTCAAGCGCCTGGATTTCACTGCTAGAGATTCCATTGTAGTGAATGATGATATAGCCGTGCTCCTGGCTGTGCACTTCTGCTGTCACGTCTACCATCGTGCTGTAAACGCCGGCAGGGAGTGGATTCGGATTGTGCGTGCCGGATGAGGGCGGGTTGGTGTGGTAGGTCGGCGTCTCCCCTGCAACCAGGTGCGCGCGGCCATCATCCTGTTGGTCCTGGATCGGGCCACACGTCCCCGGCGCAATCTGGGCTACGGCAACCGTCGCCGGCGCCAGCGCGGCAAAGAGATAATACACAATGGCAGCGAGCACCAGCGCCCCCACCACCCCGATGATGATATAGGTCGTTCTTGTCCGTTGTTGCGCCTCCGCGGCCTGCCGCCGTGCGGCCTGGCGCTCGCGAACCCTTTTAGCCATGAATCAAATCCTCTCGATCTGTCTTGTATTTCATTCTTTGAATGATTGAGGAAATTCTAATCACGCGGGCACACTCCGTCAAGAGGGGTCCTGTTCCCGCTCCAACACCCCCATCCCCCAACCCCTTCCCCCGTCAAACGGGAGAAGGGGAGCCAAATTCCCGCTCCCGCTCCTCGGCGAACGGGGTGCCTGATTCCCTCTCCTGCTCTGCGGGGGAGGGGGTATCGGATTCCCTCTCCCGCTCCGCGGGGGAGGGTTAGGGTGGGGGTGTTAGGGTAGGAGTGTCAGGCCAACTTGCGAATGAACGGCGCGCGCCAGAATAAAAAGAGGCCGTAGGCCAGCGCGATGGACGCCCCCACCGCCGCGCCCGCCGGCACGCCGAAATTCTGCGCAATCACCCCGGCCATCAGCGAACCGAGCGGAAAGAACCCCTGAAAGATCATCAAGTAAACACTCATCACGCGGCCGCGCAGCTCGTCGGGAACCATCGACTGGACCAGCGTATTGGTCGTCGCATTCTGGGTCAGGAACCCCAGGCCGACGCCGGCCAGAAGGACGAGCGAGAGCGGAAAGAGGCGCGACACCGAGAGGCAGAGGACCATTGCAGGAAAGAGGAGGTTGCCGATAGTCAGCAGGCGGCCCTTGTGCGGGTAATTGCCGAGCGAGGCGATGAGCAGCGCCCCCACCAGCGCGCCGACGCCGATCGCCGCGCTCATCAGCCCCAGCCCCGTCGGTCCGACCTGCAAGATATCCTGGGCAAAGGCCGGCATCAGGGAGGAATAGCCAAAGGCAAAGAGGTTGGCAACGGCCACAATGCTGAACAACGTCATCAGCGTACGGTTTCCGCGAATATAGCGCAGCCCCTCACGCATCTGCGCCAGCGCCGGTTCGCGGCTGCGCGCGCCGATATAGGGCTTGACGCGCATCAGGGCCAGGCCCACGATGACCGCAATAAAGCTCACTCCGTTCAGGAAAAAGCACCAAGCCGGGCCGACGACCGCCAGCGCAATCCCGGCGAGGGTCGGGCCGACAATGCGCGCCATGTTGAATATCGCCGAGTTGAGCACAATCGCGTTGGCCATGTCCTCCCGCTCGACCATCTCGACGACAAAGGCCTGCCGTCCCGGCGCATCAAAGGTATTGACCATGCCGAGGGCGAATGAGAGGATGACGATATGCCAGGGCTGGACCCAACCGGCCAGTACATCCAGCGCCAGAATGAACGCGAGGAGCATGGCGGCGGTCTGCGTCAGGATGAGCAGGGTCCGCTTGGGGACCCGGTCGACGACCACCCCGGCAAACGGCGAGAGGACCAGGACCGGAACCGAGCTGGCAAAACTGACTACCCCCAGGTAGAATGGAGAGTTCGTGAGCGCATAGACCAGCCACGATTGGGCGACATTCTGCATCCACGTTCCGATCAGCGAGGTCAACTGCCCGGCAAAGAACAGGCGATAGTTATAGTGGCGTAGCGCGGCAAAGGTCGGGCCAAACACGCCGATAGTATACTCTCCCCCGCAGAGAGAACCAAACCGCACCTCCCCAGGGCCGGGCTTTATGTTCGCCCTTTTCTCGTAGGGGCGACGCCTTGTGCTCGCCCAACCGGGGCAGGGACAAGCCACTGCCCCTACATGTGAGACATCACCACCTTTTCTGCTTTGCGCATGACGGCGGTCTGGGGTATTATTGATATTCATCGGAACACCAACCGACAACCCTTTTACCGAGGAAAAGCATGGACGAGGATGTCAAGTATCACATTGGGTTTGGACGGGGAGATCTGGGCGAGAATCCCCCGACCATCGCCCTGCTGAGTGGGGACCCGGACCGGGCGCGGCGCATTGCGCAGGAAAGCTCGATGCTCACTTTCGAGAAAAAGCTATCCGAGAATCGCGGGCTGAATAGCTATATCGCCCGACTGCCAGGCGGCCGGCGGTTGATTTCCGCGACAAGCGGAATGGGCGCGCCCTCGTTGAGCATTGTGGTCAACGAGCTCTTTGACCTGGGCATTCGCCAGATCATCCGCATCGGAACCTCGGGGTCCATCCAGGAGGATGTCAAGCCAGGGAGCGTCGTCATTACGCGCGCAGCGCTGTGCCGGCAGGGCGCGGCGAATGATATTGCGCCGTGCGAATACCCGGCTTCGGCCAATCCCTTTCTGACCGTGGCCCTTGTGAATGCCGCACAAAAACTCGCGGTCGATTGGCACGTTGGCCTCACCGCCTCGGTCGACACCTTTTTCGAGGGGCAGGAACGCGTCGACTCGTCGGCCAACAAGCACCTGCTCCGGTCGCTCCGCGAGATCACGCACGAGTACCGCCACCTGAACATTCTCAATTACGAGATGGAGGCGGGCACACTCTTTAAAATGGGGAACGCATACGGGTTTGCCGCCGGTTGTGTTTGCGCCATCATCGCCTCGCGCACCGAGAGCGAAAATGTGCACCACGAGGCCAAGCGCCACGCCGAGCAGAACGCCATCCGGGTCGCCCTGCAAGCGCTGGAAGACCTGGACCGTGAATACCTGCACCCGCGCTATTGGCGATAGCAAGGATAACCTGCAACCGGAGGCCCTTTTTCCATGTCCCGCAACCGCACGATCCTGATTACGGCTGGCGTCATGCTCAGCCTCTTTATGGCGGCGATGGAGTCCACCGTCGTCTCGACCGCCATGCCCACGATTGTCGCCGACCTCGGCGGCCTGTCGATCTATAGCTGGGTCTTTTCCGCCTACCTCCTGACCTCCACGACGACCATGCCCCTCTATGGCAAGCTGTCGGATATTTATGGACGGCGGCCCATTTTTATGATCGCGCTGGCGCTCTTTCTCGGCGGATCGGTCCTCTCCGGCCAGGCGGGGAGCATGGAGCAGTTGATCCTGTTTCGCGCGCTGCAAGGGCTCGGCGCCGGCGGGCTTCAGCCGCTGGCCTTTATTCTCATCGGCGACATGTTCTCGTTTGAACAGCGCGCGAAAATGCAGGGGCTCTTTTCCGGCGTGTGGGGCATCTCGTCAATCGTCGGTCCGCTGCTCGGCGGATTTCTCGTGGATCAGGTTTCGTGGCACTGGGTCTTTTACGTCAACATCGTCCCGGGCATCCTGGCCGGAGCGATCATCTGGTTCCTGTGGGTGGAACATGCGCACGTGGCGCAGAACAAGCGGGCAGCGATCGACTATGCCGGGGCCGCCGTTCTGACCCTTGACGTCGTCGTGCTTCTCTTTGGGCTGTTCGAATTTGGCACCCTGCTGGGCTCTGGCTTGCTTGTGCTCGCCGCGCTGTTCCTGTTCGGACTGATCTGGATCGAACGCCGCGCCGCCGATCCGATTCTCCCGATGTCGCTCTTTGGCGACCGCCTCTTTTCCATCGCGTTGATTCAAGGGGTACTGGCGGGATGTGCGCTCTTTGGCAGCGCGTCGTTCGTGCCCCTCTTTGTCCAGGCTGTGCTCGGGACGAGCGCGACCCTCGCCGGGGCCACCCTCACCCCGCAGCTCCTCGGCTGGGTCGGCGCCAGCATCATCGGCAGCCGGCTCTTGCTCCGCATGGGGTATCACCGGATCGCGATTGTGGGGATGGTCATCCTGACCATCGGGGCCGCCCTGATGGCGCGCATTGACGCCAATTCAAACCTGATCGGCATTATGGTCAATGTGAGCATCATGGGCATCGGGATGGGGCTCTCCATTCCGGCCTTTTTACTCGCCGTGCAGAATACGGTCCCCCGCCGTTTGCTGGGAACCGCCACCTCGACCGTCCAGTTCAGTCGCAGCATCGGCGGCGCCATCGGCGTCAGCATCATGGGCATCGTCCTCGCCGCCCGGCTCACCGCCGGTCTCATCGCCGCGGGAATGAATCCTGACTCGATTGACCTCGACAGCCTGCTCAATCCGGTACCGGGCGCGAACATTGCCGTCGAGGGCGCGCTGCGAATCGCCCTGGCCAACGCGGTCCAGAGCGTCTTTGTGGTCGCGCTGATCGCCGCCGTGCTGGGCCTGGTCGCCACGACCCTTACCCCGCGCGGGCACATCGCCCATCTGATCGCGGATCGGAAAGAGACAGAAGCGGGAGGTCAAGCCCCCGCCGAGAGCGGGCTCTTCGAGTGAGGGAACATCAGCGGATGACCCCGCGCACCGTCACCTCTCCTTGCCGCCACTCCGCCGAGCTAAACCGCACCGGCAGCGCGTCGGCGCGGTGAAGCTGGGACTGGAGCTCGTTCTCTAGCGCTGTGCGAATCGGCGGCGGGAGCGGCAGGTTCAGGTCGATAATCTTGACCACGGGCAGGCCGTTCGAGATCGTAATCTGCGCGCTGCCCCCGACATGGACACGCAGCCCCGCAATCGTCGCATCTCCCTCCCCCTGAACATAGTCCGGCGTAATCTTGACCTGCGGGTGCGCGAACGGGATCTGCGGATAGCGCTGCAGGTACCAGGTGATCGTCTGCTCCGCCTCTAGCTCCGTCAGCGTAATCTCCCAAGTCTCGCCCGAATGATTCCCCGATTGGATGTGGTCGAGCAACTGGACGATCTGCGGGGCGCGGACGGCCTCGACAATATGCGGCGGGGGCGCAGTGACCGTCGCCCACGCGTACAGGTTCGCGGCGATCAAAGCAAACGCCACCCAGAAATTGAGACCTCGCGATGAGAACCAGGCCAAAACTCTTTTCATATGATGTAGTGTGACTATCCGACTATCTGAGTGGACGACCGGGCTACCGCAACAACCCCCGGAGCGCCATCACACTCGCGGGGACAACGACGATCAGGCACGCAATGGCCCACAGCGCAACCGCGCGATTCGAGAACAGGAATTGAACATCGAGCGCGGGCGTCGCCTCCAGCCCGGGCGTTTCGAGCCGCGCCAGCACCGTCCGGCCAAGCCACAACGCTCCCAGGCCAAGCACAATCAGGAATGCGAGCGCAATCCCTGCAATCGACAGCCCCATGACGTTCAGCCCGGCCGGCTGCGGACCGAAAAACCGTGCGCCCGCCAGGGTGATGACCAGCAAGCTCCCACCGTTCCACAGCGCATGCAGGCCAACCGCCAATCCGAACCGCGCCAGACCATTCCGCGCCGCATCTCGCTCGCCGTTCAACAGATCGCGCAAGCTCAGCCCGACCAGCCCCGCCCCCACCGGATGAATCGCGGCACCGGTTGCGCGCACGAGGAGGATGCCGGCCCAAATCGACAGGCCGGTACCGGCATAGAGAACGTTTTCGAGCACGGCGAATCCGGCCCCGGCCATCGCGGCGACGAGAAATGCGTCGCGCCGGGCGAGCCGCCCGATAAGCGGCAGGGTGACCAGCGGCTTGACCGTCTCTTCGACCAGCGGCGCAATAATCGTCAGTTGAATAAACGCGAAAACGAACGCGGGGTTGGTCAGCGCGCGGGACACCTCATTCCCCTCCAGCGCAGTTAAGAGACCGCTGAAATTGTAATAGAGCAAGTCGCTGCGGCCCAACAACAACGCGACCACAAAGAGCGGCAGCGCAAATTCGAGCACGACGGCGAGGAGCGTGCTCACCGTCGCCCCACCCCAAAAGGCCACTGCCCCACGCCGCCAGGTCAGGCCGTCCTGGCGATTGCCCTGTAACCAGGCAATGGCAAGGAGGGGGGGCATGGCGGCGGCAACCAAAAGCGCGGGCACAAAGAACAGGATCGCCGTCACCTGATTCGCGCCCGCCAGAATCCCCGCGAGGAGCGCCAGCACAAACCACCCGGCCATCAGCCAGGTCCGGGGCAGGCGCAGCGGCGCCGAC
>JBAVQS010000220.1:0-9445 GCA_049694275.1 Anaerolineae bacterium
CCCCTACCAGGGGTTAGGGGAGCGGTCTGGTTGCCGTGAGTGAGAACAGGAGGGGGAAGGATGGAAACCGGTCGGGCAGGCGCCACCACCCCTCGGCGTCCTGTTCCATAAATTTGAACATGCGCCAGGAGAGGTAGGGGTATTCGCGCAACGTCTGAACGTGGAGACCTGCGCCGGTCAGTCCGCCGATGATCTCGCTCATGCTGTGCTGCCAGCCATACTCAATCCCCTGATAGTCGGCCTGTGGATCGGCGTACGAGCCCTTGACCGGGAATTCGAGCGGAGTTACGGTGTTGAAATAGGGATAACGGACCTGGAGGTCCGTGGGGTGATCGTCGTCGAACACATAGGCGAAGGGGTGCGCTTCAGCAATGAAAAAGAGGCCGCCGGGCTTGAGGAAATGGGCAATCACCTGGCCCCACGCGGCCAGATCCGGGAGCCAGTAGATGGCGCCGTACGAGGTAAAGACAATGTCGAACTGGCCGGCAAGGACCTGCGGGGCGTCATACAGGTTTGCGCAGATGAACTCGGCCGGGAGGTTGAGCTCGGCGCTGAGCGCGCGGGCCTGGGTGATGGCCGCGTCGGAGAAATCGAGGCCGGTCACCTGTGCGCCCAGCCGCGCCCAGTTGAGCGTGTCGAGCCCAAAGTGGCATTGCAGGTGGAGGAGGGATTTGCCGCGTACGTCGCCGACGCCCCCGCGCACGATCGAATCGAGGCGGTTCTGGCCGGCTTTGAACCCCGCGACATCATAGAACGGGGACTGGACATGGATGCGCGTCCAGGCGTTCCAGAGCTCCTGGTTGGATTTGAGGAAAGGGTCCATAATTCACCTCGTGACTCAGAGTACGGTGATCTCGAAGGTGACGACAGGCTGGACGCGCCCCTTGACGACGAGATTCGTAAAGGGGCGGGCCTTGACCACGTTCATGGCCCCGGCCAGCGTCTCCTGACTAATCAGGACCTGGCCGGCGCGCGCATTCTCCTGGAGGCGTTTGGCGATGTTCACGGTGTCGCCAATCGCCGTATAGTTCATCAAGTCGGCCGTGCCGATATTGCCGACCACCGCTTCGCCGGTGTGAATCCCGATGCGAAAAACGAGCCGGAGGCGATCGGGGAGCGAACTGGCATAAGCGTAAACGCCATCCTGAATCGCCATCGCCGCTTTTGCGGCGCGCGCCGCGTGATCAGCCTGGGGGAGCGGCGCGTTAAAGAGCGCCATGACGCCGTCGCCCATGAACTTGTCGAGGGTGCCTTCGTATTTGAGAATGATCGACGCCGCGAGCGTGAGATAGCCGTTGAGCACGTTCACCAGCTCATGGGCTGGGAGTTTCTCGGCGAGCGAGGTAAAGCCCTGGATGTCGGCAAAGAGGATGGTGACGACCTGACGCTCGCCGCCCAGGGTGATCCGGCTTTGATCGCCCATCAGGTGTTTGACGACCGAGGGTGCGACATAGTGCTGGAACATCTCGCGGACCTGTTCCTTTTCGCGCGTGACCGCCTGGCGCGATTCCTCCAGCCGCATGTTCGCCAGCGCGACGGCGGTCTGATCGGCCAGCGTCGAGAGCAGGCCCAACTCTTTTTCGCTATAGCGCTCGCCCGAAATTTTTGGGCCGACCGCCCAGACCCCACCAAATTGTTCCTGGATAAAGATGGGCACCCAGACCTCGGCGCGCAGACTTTTTAACTGTTCATGGGTTGCCGTGTCCATTGCGCGATATTGCGGGGCCAGGTCAATGTCATACTGCAAGAGATAACGACGATGGTTGGCAAACTCGCGCACGATGGGGTTATCGGCGGCGAGATGAAAATAGAGCCCGTCCGGCGGCCGGTGCAGTTGATAGCCGGTTTCGTCCGCCGCCGCCAGGAGGAGGATGCCATCCCGCACGCCGAGGCCTTCCTTGAGCAGTTTGAGCGCGTCGTCGGCGAAAGTCTCGATGTCGCCCAGCGCGCTCATCTGTTGGCTATATTCCTGAATAATCCGCTCATGGTTAAAGCGTCGTCCGAACAGGGCTGCATCCAGCACTCGCTGCATGATATCGTGCAGGGGTTGATAGACGAGCGCCAGCGCGATGGCCGCGGCCAGAACCGTAATCAAGGGCTCAAAAGAGCCGGCGTTGGCAAAGAGGAGCGAGCTCAACTGAAAGCTGACGACATAGATGCCGATGGTGAGTGCGGTCAGCAGGATATAGTTAATCCCCTGGCGCATCAGGAAATAGAGGTCGGCGAGTTGATGCCGCAGGATGGCGTAGGCCAGGATGAGGGTCCCCAGGATGCGCGCGAGGGTGGCCAGGGCCGGCGCGGGGGGCGGGAATGTTATATTGATCAGCGTGGCGACGACCTGGAGTCCCACCGCAATCGCCAGGTAGAGGAGGCGGTTGCGATGCAAGGGGCTATCGAGCCGCCGGTATTGTTGATAGGTGTTCCAGGCGACCAGGCCATAGGCGATGAGGGCGAGCCCCAGACCCAGCGCAAGCGCGATCGTATCGTAAGGGATGGACCCCAGTGGGGTATCGACGGCCAGATCGAATTGATCGAAAATGGCCAGGAGGATCGCCGCGAGGATTCCACCGATGACCAGGCGCGGCCGCGGCGCGAGTTGGAGAAAGATTCGCGTGAGCGGAAAGAAAAAGAGCGCCAGGATCACCTCGCTGTAGAGGGTCGCGTCGCGGACCAGATGGGTCAGGGTTGGATCGGTCCATTGCCCAAAGGAGAGGGTCAACGCAAAGGCATTGCCGAGGGCGACGATGAGATAGACGACGTACCAGCGGGCGACAGGCGACCAGCGCCGCCGGAGCGCGAGGATATTGAGGAGCGCGCCGTACAGCACCAGGGAGATCGCCGGTAACAGCCAAAAGAATGAGGACATCTGGGGTGAGCACCTTTCCGATAGGCGCTGTACTCTAGCCTACTATAAGATAGGCCGATTGGCAAATAGGATTTTGGAGGGATGGGGAAAATATCGCCGTAAATAGGGGAATAGGGGGGGGCATGTTATAATACTCTTTATGCGTGTGGCGATGGTAGGTCCGTTTGGCCTGCGTCCCAAAGGGACAATGGCGGTGCGCGCCTTGCCGCTGGCGCAGGCGCTCACGCGTCGCGGGCATACGGTCGGGCTTTTTGTCCCGCCGTGGTCGTATCCGGCGGATGCGGGCAGGATGTGGGACGAGGACGGGGTTCGTATAGACAATACGGCTATATCCCCGCGTACGTTGATTACTCCCCGATTGGTGCAGCGCGTACGCGGTTGGTCCCCGGACGTGATCCATTTTTTCAAGCCCAAAGCCTATTCAGGCCTTGCAGCCTGGCTCTTGTGGTATCTCCGCCGCGCCGGCATAGGTAGGGCGCGATTGGTGCTCGATACGGATGACTGGGAAGGGGCGGGCGGCTGGAATGACCTGGAGAATTATTCGGCGCTGCAAAAGGTTTTCTTTGCGTGGCAGGAACAGTGGGGCCTGCGCCATTGCGATGCGCTCACCGTGGCCAGCCGCGCACTTGAAACCATTGCCTGGAGCCTGGGCATTCCGCGGGCGCGCGTTCATTATCTGCCCTATGGGCTGACCCCCTTCGCGACCCGCGCCGGCGATGCCCGCGCGACCGTCCGGGCTGAGCTGGGACTGAGCGACGCGCCCCTGGCCCTCCTCTATACGCGCTTTTTTGAATTTCGCGTCGAGCGCCTCGTCGAGATTTTCGCACGGATTCGCCAGCTTGCGCCGGGCGCCCATTTGCTGGTTGTCGGCAAGGGGTTGTTCGGCGAAGAGGAAAAGCTGCGCGCTCTGGCCGAGTCCCGCGCGCTGGCGGCGCATATCACGAACGTCGGATGGGTTGAGGCGGACCGGCTGCCGGGGTATTTTGCGGCGGCTGATGTGGCCATCTATCCGTTTGACGATACGCTCGTCAACCGCACCAAGTGTATCGTCAAGCTTGGCGATCTGCTTGCAGCCGGCGTGCCGGTGGTGGCAGAAGCGGTGGGGCAGAACCAGGAGTATATCGCCCACAACGAGAGCGGAATTCTGACGTCGCCGGGCGGCGTCGAGGAGTTTGCGTGCGCGGCCGCGCGGTTACTGCAGGATGCAGAACGACGCGCCCGGTTGGGCCGGAATGCAGCCGCGCGTATGGCGCGCGATTACAATTGGGACCGGCTGTGTCAGGTCGCGGAGACGGCCTACGGGCAATCGCTCAATACGGAGGGGTAGAGAAATTCAATTTCTCAGGCCCCGGCAAACTCGCTTTCGTCTTGGTCGTCAAGCAGGATGGCGGGTAAAGCCGTTTCATCGCGGCGGATGAGAAAGATCTCGCCAAAGAGCTCGTCCTGCTGGGCGTTGATATAGCGGCGCTTGATGGATTCGAGGACGGCGAGAAAGATAACGATGATCTCCACCCGTGAACGGGCGTCCTGAAGCAGGGCGGTAAAGCGGACGCGCAGAGCCTGGCGGGTGAGCTCACGAATATTCTCCATGCGGTGATAGATCGAGATGCGCAGCGGTTCGATCAGCGTGCCGGTGGGAAGCGGTGGGTTGGCCTCGATATGGTGGCGCAGGGCCTGATAGAGCGCGTCAAACGAGAGCCCTTCGACGCGGGCGGCTTTGGGGACAGTGGGCCGTGCGGGCGGAACACGGCGGGGATACGAATGGAGCCCTTGCTGTTCACGCTGGCGCAAGAGTGTGGCCGTCTGTTTAAAGAGTTTGTACTCGCGCAACTGACGGGCCAGAGCATCGGCCGAGTCCTCGGTCTCTGCGCCGGTCGCGTCGTTTTCCTGCGGCAACAACATGCGTGATTTGGCAAGGATGAGCTTGGCGGCGATGACGAGATAATCGGCGAGTGAGTTGAGCTCGATGTTACCGGGGCGTGTGACGAACTCGAGATATTGATCGGCGACGGCGGCAAGCGAGACGCGGCTGATATCCATCTCCTGGCGCTCGATCAACTGGAGGAGCAAATCCAGTGGGCCCTCAAAGTCCGGCAGGTGAATCGAATAGGAATCCACAGCGCGGAGATTATAGCACAGGTCCAGATAGACAAGTAGACGGATCAACCCGGGAATCGGGCAGGATGATTCGATTCGAGAGCGTGACCCGCGCCTATCGCATGGGGACGCGGACGGTGACCGCGTTGGCGGATGTCTCGCTGGAGGTTGCGGAAGGCGAGTTTCTGGCGATTGTCGGGGCGAGCGGGAGCGGTAAATCGACGCTTTTGAATATGGCGGGTGGGATTGACCGTCCGACGCGCGGCGAAGTGTGGGTGGCCGGGCGCCGGATTGACGAGATGGGTGAAAACGCGCTGGCAAAATGGCGGCGCGCACAGGTGGGGATTGTGTTCCAGTTTTTTCAATTGCTGCCGACCCTGACCGCGCTGGAGAATGTGATGTTGCCGTTAGAACTGGCGGGGACCGCGCGGGGCGGACACCGGCAAAAGGCCGAGGCGGCGCTGGCACGCGTCGGATTGGCGGGGTGCGCTACCCAACTGCCCGCAGAGCTATCGGGCGGCGAGCAGCAGCGGGTGGCCGTTGCGCGGGCGCTCATTAATGATCCGCCGATCCTGTTGGCTGACGAGCCGACCGGGAATCTCGACAGCGCGACGGCGCAAGGTATTTTCGATTACCTGGGCGAACTGGCGATAGGGGGCAAGACCATTCTGCTGGTGACCCATGAACAACGGCTGGCGCAGGCCGCGCACCGGGTAGTGCAGATGCGCGATGGAAGAATCTTATGTTAATTGCGCTGTTGCGTAATACGAATATCGATATGCTGTTGAGCACCGGCAACATCTGGCCGATTGTCTCGTCTCTGCTGTATGCGCTGGTGGCGTTGTTAATTGCGCTCACATTTCATGAGGCGAGTCATGCGCTGGTGGCGAACTGGTTGGGGGATGATACGCCAAAGAAAATGGGCCGGTTGTCGCTCAATCCCTTGGCGCACCTTGACCCATTTGGCGTTGTGATGATGCTGATTGCCGGGGTTGGGTGGGGCAAGCCGGTGGCGATCAACGGCGACAAGCTCCGGCCGGGGCCCAAGATTGGAATGGCGCTTGTCGCGATCGCCGGGCCCATTTCGAATCTCCTCCTCGCGTTTGTGCTGGCCCTGCCGATTCGCTTTCACCTGGTTCAATTCACATCTCAAAAGGTGTTTGAACTGGGCGGTAAAAGCATTTACTTTTCGATCGGCCAGCTTTTGCTCCTCGTCGTCATGCTCAATCTGGCGCTGGCAATATTCAATCTGATCCCCATCAGTCCGCTGGATGGCTCGCGCCTCTGGCAGATTATCCTGCCGGACCGCATCTATTTTATCTGGGTCCGGTATGAGATTATCGGGGTGTTTGTCGTCGTCGGGCTCGTGCTGGCCGATGTTTGGCTGCAAACCGGCATTCTGACGACGATTTTGCAGGGCCCCCTGCGCGCGCTGTGGGGTCCGGTGGTGGGGTGGGGCTCACCGCCGCTGTAGCGTTCATTTTCTTTTGGCTTTTTCAAAAGCCATTGGGTATAATTTCCGGAATCTTTTTGGGAGCCATCCGTTATGTACAAAACTCGAAACTGCGGCGAACTGCGCCGCCAGGATGTGGGATTGACGGTGACGCTGGCCGGCTGGGTGCATCGCCGCCGCGATCACGGTGGACTGATTTTTATTGATTTGCGAGATCGCTGGGGGATTACCCAGGTGGTGCTGAACCCGGCGACTGCCCCGGAGGCGCACGCGATTGCCAGCGGTGTGCGCGCAGAGTTTGTTCTGCAGGTCGAGGGGGTAGTCGAAGCGCGCCCGGCCGGCCAGGAGAACCCAGAGATCCAAACGGGCGAGGTCGAGACGCTGGCCCAACGGGTGCAGGTGCTGAATCCGGCCAAAGTGCCGCCGTTTATTATTAACAAGGACGACGCCGTCGACGAGTCACTGCGGTTGACGTATCGCTATCTCGACCTGCGGCGCGAACGGATGCAGCGGAACCTGATCTTGCGACACAAGGTGATCAAGTTCATGCGCGACTGGCTCGACGCGCAGGGCTTTATCGAGGTCGAGACGCCGATTCTGACCAAGAGCACACCGGAAGGCGCGCGGGATTATCTCGTGCCGAGCCGTGTCCAGCCGGGCCAGTTTTACGCGCTGCCACAGTCGCCCCAGCAGTTCAAGCAGTTGCTGATGGTCGCGGGTTTTGAGAAATATTTCCAGATCGCGCGCTGCATGCGAGACGAAGACCTGCGCGCCGACCGGCAGCCGGAATTTACCCAGCTCGATATCGAAATGGCATTCGTCGAACAAGAGGATATTCTCCAGACGGTCGAATCGCTGTTTATCGAGCTGGTTCACACGCTCGCCCCGGAGAAAAAGATGCAGACGCCCTGGTTGCGGCTGACCTATGCCGAAGCCATGTCGAAATATGGGAGCGACAAGCCCGATTTGCGTTATGGTTTGGAACTTGTCGACATAACCGATCTGGCGAAGGATTCCGGGTTTGGCGTTTTCGCCAATACGGCCAAGGGGGGCGGCCAGGTCAAGGGCCTGCGTATTCCGGGCGTCGGGCATTATACGCGGGCGCAGCTCGACGAACTGACCGAATTTGCAAAGGGCAAAGGGGCCAGGGGGCTCGTCACGCTTGCGGTCGAAGGGGAGGGGCTGAAGGGGCCTGCCGCAAAATTCCTTTCGCCGGCGGAGGTTGCTGCGCTCAAGACGCGACTGGGGGCTGCGCCAGGGGATTTGCTGCTCTTTGTCGCCGACAAGCCGAAGGTGGTTGCGGATACGCTCGGCGCACTGCGGCGCGAGTTTGCCGCGCGGCTTGAACTGGCCGATCCGAATACACTGGCGCTCGCGTGGGTCGTCGATTTTCCGCTGTTCGAGTGGAATGAGGAGGAAGGGCGCTGGGACGCGATGCACCACCTTTTCACCTCAGCCAAGCCCGAGGACGAGCCGTTGCTCGAAACGGACCCGGGCAAGGTGCGGTCAAACTCGTACGACATGGTGTGCAACGGGATGGAACTGGCGAGCGGGAGCATTCGTATCCATCGCCGCGACATGCAGCAGCGAATTTTCGACCTGCTCAAAATTAGCCCCGAGAAACAGCGGACGCGTTTCGGGCATATGCTGGATGCATTCGAGTACGGAGCGCCGCCGCACGGTGGGATTGCGCCGGGTATTGACCGCTTCGTCGCCATTCTGGCGGGGGAGGACAGCATCCGCGACGTGATAGCATTCCCCAAGACGCAAGGGGCCGAAGACTTGATGATGAGCGCCCCATCCGACGTGGATCAAGACCAACTGCAATTACTACACCTGGCAGTCGTCCATCCACCGGCCGGTGAGAAAAAGAAATGAAAAACAAGAATCCACGCTTTCACGGCGTGGATTCTCTTTGCGATAAAACTTTAAGGTCATTGCGCCGCGCGAGACGTCGGGAGTAAAGATATTCGTCACGCGCCGGGCCGCGCGTGACGAATGGTTGCGCTTGACACCGGTACAGATTGTGCTAGTATTTTTCTAGCCCTGCGGTGTACGTGATGCGAGTGTGGAGTTTGATCCAACACTGTTACGTAGGGAGCTGTTTCCGCGGAGGATACTCTTCCATCCGAAAGGATGGGGTTATCTGAAGGGCTAGGCTACCCAACCTGCGAGAGCGGGTTCACAATCTCAATCGCACACGGCACGGCGGGGAAGCAGTACTCAAATGGACGGGATTCTCTCTCCCGTCCGTTTTTGTTTAGCCTTTGTTTTGTGTGCGCAGCTTGTCGATACGCCGCTGGAGATAGGGCATAAAGTGGCCGTGATAGCGTTCCCAGAGTTCGGGGATTTGCCAGTCGATCCCGCGGACGAACCGGCGACAGTTGGATGCGCCGCATTCACACTCGAATTCGTCATAGTCCGTCCCGTCGCAGGTGGCATAGTCAAAACAGATCTCTTCGTTCGGCGCAATCTCGCGCAGCGCGACGAGAACGATTTGACCGGAGAGGCCGGCGTTGGGATTGCAGGAATGATTGAAATAATCAGCGGGCTCGGGACTCGCGCCGGCGAGATAGTGCTCCTCCTCAACCTGCATTGAGAGTCGACGAATCTCGGGCGGCAATTGCTCAATCTGGGCGCGGCTCATGATCTGACCGCCCCATACCGAGATCACTTCGTCCCTGGCGATGGTCTGATTGGAATACACTCCGTTGTGTCCGTGGCCTTTGGCGCGCACTTCACATTTGGGAGAGAGATAGGAAACGGTTGGCGTGGTAATTTGCATTTTGACCTCCGGGGTTTGCCGAATGATTGGGGCAGATTTCGCTCCCTAAAAAGGCGCTTGACCTGCCCATAGGTTTTGTGCTACACTTGCGCAGATTTTAACAGATTTTTATTAAAAGGCGCAGCGTCGCGCCGGGCGTGATTCGTGAAGGACGCGCTGTCTCAATTCGAAATAGGAAAGGACCGACCAAGTCTTTTATTATGCGGAAAGAACGTGTTACCGAGAACATCTTTGTTTTTCAGAG
>JBAVQS010000221.1:0-2087 GCA_049694275.1 Anaerolineae bacterium
CCTTTATCAAATGATTGTTCCTGTTTGTTGTTTAGGCAACAGAGAGGCAAAAATGTTGGTCAATCGGAAACTCTCCGCCGGCAAATTTGCCGGGCAGGCGTTGCCCCTCATCCTGGCAGGATTGGAGGTGCGCGCGTGAGCAGTATACACGGCATGGACATGGCTCCCGGGCCCTTTAGCCTCGATCGATGGAAACAAGACCTGGCGGGCAACCTCCGCGCGTGGAAGGCGCAGATGGCGGCGGCCGGAGTGAACTCGGCCTATGCCTTTATCGCCGCGGCCGCGCTGTGGCCTGTGGCCCAGGCCGCACGGCAGGGCGATTGGTCTGCGCTCATGGCGCTCGGCGGCGTAACGGCCGACCTCGGGACGAACCTGCTGGCCAATCAGATTCAAAAGTGGAAGGACGCGGTAGACGCAGCGGCGCAGTTGGCAAGCCAGGTGGACACCGCACCCGCCCTGCGGCAGGAGCTCGACGCGGTTCTGGAGAAATTGGCGGTGTTCGATGCCGCCCGGAACGCGTTGGCCGAATCTGACCGGGCGTGGTTCAAAGAAACGCTGAAGGCGGAGCTGGCCCGGCTGGGGAACCTGAGACGCTTTGAGGCGGTCATCGCCGGCGATTCGAATATCACCGTGCAGGGCGATGCCAATACCGTGCAGGTGAATTCCCACATCGTCCAGGCCGATGGCAATCGCAGCGTCGCGGCGGAAAACATCAGCGACAGCACGGTGATCACTGGCGACCAGACAACCGTGAACCAGAGCGTCACCGGCGACCATAATATCTTTTCGAGCATGGGCAATGTCAACGTCACCGACCAGAGTGGCGGCACACGGTTCCACGACAACCAGGTTGAGGGGGAGACCGTCATCGTCACGGGGGATGGGGCGACCATCATCGTCGGCGAGCGGCCCATCAAGCTGTCGGCGGTCGAGCGCGACTCTGCGCTGGGGCGCTATCTCACGCACGTCATCAGCCGCACGCGCTATCTCCAGCTCCAGGGCATCCGCTCCGGCGGCAAGCTGGTCAATATCGAGTTGGAGAGCATCTTTGTCACCCTGCGCGCCACGCGCACCCGCACGGTCGAGGCGGAACAGGCGTGGCTGGAGCAGGAGGGCCGCGTGCCAGGCGAACGGGGACGCATGGCACAGACCGAGACCACCTCGGTCACGGTGCAGGAAGCGATGGCCGACCACAAACGGCTGGTTATCCTGGGCGACCCCGGGAGCGGCAAGACCACCCTCCTCCGCTATCTCGCCCTCCACTATGCGCGGGACCGCGCCGAGGGGACCGCTTTGGTGCGCTCGCGCCTGGGCCTGCCCGAAAACGGGTATCTCCCCATCCTGCTCCCCCTCCGCAACCTCGGCGCATACTTGCACGAGCACCACCCCGCCGATGATGGAACGGAAGGGCACGCGCGCCTGTTGGATTTCCTCTACGCCTATCTCAAGGGGGAACGGCTCGACCTGCCGGGCAACTTCTTTGACGCCGATTTCAACGCCGGGCGGGTGGTCCTGTTCCTGGACGGGATGGATGAGGTGGGGGATGAGGCGCTGCGCCGGCGGGTGGCGCGGTTGGTCGAGTCCTTCGCCGCGGCGTATCCCCACTGCCGCATCGTCGTCACGAGCCGGGTCGTGGGGTATGCGGGGGCGGCGCGGCTGGGGGAGGAATTTGCGACGACGACCGTGCAGGATTTCACGCTGGCGGATGTGAAAGAGTTTCTGACGCACTGGCACCGGCTGGTCGCGATCGGGCAGATGGGGCCAGGGGAAAGCGCCGAGCATTTTGCGGCGGAGCAGACGGGGCAGTTGCTGCACGCCATCGCGTCCAACCCACGGGTGCGCGATTTGGCGGTCAATCCGCTGATGCTGACGGTGATTGCATTGGTGCACCGCGACCGGGTCAAGCTGCCGGACCGCCGCGCCGAGCTGTATGAGGAGGCGGTAGATGTGCTCCTGGGCAAGTGGGACGAGGCGCGCGGGGTGGACCAGTTGTCGGTGCTGGATGACCGGCCGTTCGATACGAGCGACCGGCGGCTGTTGTTGCAATCGCTGGCGTTGGAGATGCAGGCGGCGGGGAAAAAAGAGAT
>JBAVQS010000222.1:0-37705 GCA_049694275.1 Anaerolineae bacterium
AGAGCGAATTCCATATCGGTTGATGGGTGCGCAGGGGCAATCCCTCGTGGTTGCCCGCACTGGACGGGGCAGGCACGAGGCACAGCCCCTACAACGAGGCCGTAAATGGAATTGGAATTCGCTCTAATAGCGGGTTCGGCGCGATACTGATCTGGATTTTCCGGCAGCGTTATTGACCATCACGAGCATCAGTGGAGGCTGCAATGAAGCGTTCCTGCACCGTTGTCACGCTGTTTCTTCTGGCTGTCCTCATGGCCTGTGGGCCATCCCCTTCTCCTACCCTCCAGGTTTCGGCGGCGACCGCCGTACCGACCGGAACCAGCACGCCGGCACTGACCGATACCCCTACCCTGATTCCCCCAACAGCGACAATCACTCCATCTCCCACAATTTCGGCGACGGCGACGCAAGCTGTGCCTAGCGGAATAGCCAAGGGCACAGTCAACGTCCGCTCGGGACCGGGAACTGGGTTCTCCATCCTGGGCAAGCTCCGTGACACCAGCCCGGTTGTGCTAGTAGCGACAAGCACAGATGGCAAGTGGTGGCAGATTCAGTATCCGACGCCGGACAAGAAAGGCTGGATCGCTGCAGAGTTCGTTACCGTGTCTGGGCCGGTCGCCGCGCTTCCCACTATCCTCGTTGCAACTCCTCCACCGACACACATCGCACCCACCGCAGTGGTTACTGCTACCGTCGCCGCCAGTGGGATCAATATCGCTGTGCTCCAGGGCAGGATTGCCTATTCGGGCTACAACGCCGTTTATTTGATGAATGCTAACGGCACAGACATCCACCCCGTTGCTCAAGGACAAAATCCCAGCCTATCGCTCGACGGAACCAAGCTGGCATACGCCACGACGGCGCAATCAGACGACCAGGGAGTCTGGCGTTTAGACCTGGCGACCGGGCAACAGAACCAGGTCTACAAAACCAAGACAGATTCCGGCTTTTTCGGGCTTGCCATCTCGCCGGATGGGAATCGCGTCGCGTATGGCAATAACATCTGGGAGCGAGGCCGCAATCGTCAATTCGGATGCGGGGGAACCTTTGGATGGTCTGCCGATGGCGCATGGCTCGCATGCATTGGCATGGCAAATGGACAATTTGGGCTTGTCAAGGTACTCGCCGATGACGATAGCCACCCAATTTTCCTAACCCTGACCGGGGCGCAACCCGCATGGTCGCCCGACGGCTCCAAGATTGCCTTCGTCAGGTTTACTTCGTCAAGGAAGTCGGAAATCTGGATGATGAACAGCGATGGAACAGATGCTCACTTGATTGTGCCTGGCGACACGGGCGGTTCCATGCCCACCTGGTCACCGGATGGGCAATATATTGCTTTTCTCTCCTATCGAAATGGGGGGTACGATATCTATGTAATGAAACCGGATGGGAGTCGCCAAACACAGTTGACAAACACCAAGGTGAACAAGGTCGGCGTACCGGGAGGGTCCGGGTTGAGTTGGTCGAGATAAATAAAGTCGGCATCTGGAACTCATTTTTGACCGAAACAAAGCCACTTTGTAACCGATAACCATATAAAATCGAGAATGGTCCGATGTTTCTGAGAAGCGCGTAGGATTAGGCCTTTGATACAGGTTTTTTTGATGTGGCCTCACCGGATTCACAGATTGACCGTGCATTTAGCGGCACGGTCGCAGGTCTAACCCTAGACACTGGATCGTCAATCAGAAGGCTATTCGTTGATTCGTTTCTTTAAAATACCATTCATAGGGAGGGCATCGTGGATACGAGAAATCGCAGTTCTTATTTGAATGGGGTGGCATCTCGGACTATCGCCATCCTTCTCTTTGTTGTTCTCTGGTTCGCCTTAAATCATTCCCATGTGATAGCTGCTCCATCTGTACGCCCAGGCAACATACTAGTAGCGTCAACATCCATCTTTGGCGATGGAAGCGAAGGAAACTTATCGGTTAGTTCCGGACAAACGGTTTATGTCGATGATGTCCGATCAACATTGTCAGCATCGTCATCAGGAACAATCCTCAATCTCACTTCGACGACAGGCTTTGGAGCAGGACAAGAAGTGCTGGTCCATCAAAGCAGCGGCCCGGCAGCAGGTCAATATGAGTTCGCGACAATTGCAAGTATTGGCTCAGGCACAGTAACGCTTCAATCTACTCTTCAGTACGGGTATACAGAGGATAGCATTTCACGTGCTCAAGTTGAACGAGTTCATCATTACCATGACGTACTCGTTCAAAATGGCGGGATCTTGACGGCACACGCTTGGGACGGGACTAGTGGCGGGATAATGGCCTGGCGAGCCAATGGAAATCTGACGGTTTCTCTAGGCGGAACGATTGACTTATCTGGCAAAGGGTTCCGAGGTGGAATGTATACGCTGAATGCAACCGCATTCCAGGGAGAAGGGACTGGTGGACCAGGGGCACAGAACTATCTTCCAAATGGAAACGGCGGCGGTGGTGGAGCTTACAACACAGGGGGCGGCGGCGGCGGAAATGGAACCCCGGGCATAATTGGGGCTGGAGACGCGGGTGAGAACTATGGGCGTGCTGGAAATTCTTCCGGAACTAATGACTTGAGTCTCGCCACTTTCGGGGGTGGGGGAGGGGGACAAGGAGCGAGCGATCCCTCTTATGAATATAGAGGTACAAACGGCGGTGCCCTAGCATTAATCTCTGCGAAAACCATAAGCATATCTGGAAGCATAGTAGCGAACGGGATGGATCCGTCAGGATCAAGCCTAAGAGGAGAGGGAGGAGGCGGAGCCGGCGGGTCCATTCTATTCAAAGGACAAGACGTTTCGTTGGGAGCAAATCTTGTCCTAGCTACTGGTGGTGTAGCCCCATATCAGTGGGCAAGCAGTGGTGGCGCTGGCCGGATCCGCGTCGAGTATTGTGATTCACTTTCTGGATCAACTAATCCTCCAGCAAGTGTCTTTCAGTATTACACCTTAACCGTCAACGCTGGCACAGGCGGCGGTGCTGACCCAACTCCTACATCGAATTGCGGTACCCGGTATATACCAGGGACAGTAGTCCAACTAACGCCGAATGCGAACTCCGGCTATGGCTTTATCAGTTGGAGCGGGTGTGATTCCGTGAGTGGAAATACATGCACAGTCACAATGAACAGTGATAAAAGCGTGACACCTACCTTTGCGGGTCTCCCGATTGCTCTAAATAAGGTAAGTCCGGCAAACAGCTTAGTAGATCAGCCGACGAATGTAACACTGAGTTGGAGCAGTGGTACAGGCGCGACCAGCTATGAGTATTGCTACGATACAACCAACAATAATAGTTGCGACGGCAGCTGGATCAGCACTAGCAGTACAAGTGTAGGGTTGAGCGGTCTGAACAAAGGTAGCGTGTACTATTGGCAGGTACGCGGGCGAAACGCGGCCGGCACAACCGAGGCCGATGGTAGCACATGGTGGAGTTTTACAGCGGTGCCCGCAGTTCCAAACGATGATTTCGGTGCGGCGACTGTAATCAATTCCCTGCCTTATACGATAACCGAAGACACGACAATCGGAACTACAGCGATAGATGACCCGATCTTGACTTGTACAGGAGGGCAAGGTGCTGCATCTGTATGGTTCCGCTTTACGCCATTTGCAGGTGGCACTTTGAGAGCGACCACGAATGGCAGTAGCTACGACACTGTGCTTGCAATCTGGCAAGTAACAAGTGCGAGTCTCAAGAGCGTAGCATGCAACGATGATGTAGCCCCGAACCTAACTTCAGCGGTAAGCGCCAATGTGATTGCAGGCAGTACCTATTACATCGAGGTGGTGGACTATAATGGCAGTCCTAGCTTACCCAATCGTAAAACTAACATTCGCACTGCCAGTTCAGCAGGTCGCACACTGAGCTTGGCAGTCGGTTTTGCACCTGCGACGGTGCGGCTCCTCTTCCCAGCCAGCGCGAGTTCCTCCACAACCTTGCCGATAGTTCTGGATTGGACCGACTCAACCGGAGCTGCTTACTATCAAATAGAGGTCCACCAGACAACCGCGACCGGGAAGATAATCCTTTCAGCGAAACCTACGGTTTCTACTTTTGCGATCACCTCCCTGAAAGCTGGTGTATATTACTGGCGAGTGCAGGCATGTAATGCGGTTGGCTGCAGCGCATGGACCACCCTTTGGTACTTTAAGATATTAGTCCCTGCTCTCCCCAAGTTACTATCACCAACCAATGGCGGCGCAATATCTGGATCAACTGCGAATTTGGATTGGAGCGATTCGTTGGGTGCAACTCGCTATCAAATCCAACTAAGACAGGATAGTACGACTGGTACGCCAGTGGCCATTCCAGATACGGGCGTTTCATCGTCCGTGACGCCCAGCTTGACTAGTGGGCATTGGTACTATTGGAACGTTAGTGCCTGTAGCCCTGCGGGTTGCAGCGCCTGGACTGCATGGTGGAAGTTCTGGATCCCGTAAGCCAAGAACTTGTCTGACAAGCAATCACAGATAAGCATGCCCGCTCCGGGTAATCGGAGTGGGCATTTTAATTGTACCGACCTACGTGAACAAGTTTTCGACAAGCCTACAACACCCGCAGCTCTCGCGGATACTGCGTCAGCGTCTCAACTGTTTCTTGGGTAACTACCACGTCGTCCTCAATACGGACGCCCCCCTGCCCCGGCATATAGATGCCCGGCTCGACGGTAAAGGTGACGCCGGGCGCCAAGGCAAGCGTGTTGCCCTCGACAATGCCGGGGGCTTCATGAACTTCGAGGCCGAGCCCATGGCCGGTGCGATGCACAAAGTACTGCCCATACCCTGCCCTATCGATCACCGCGCGTGCGGCCCGGTCCACCGCTTGCGCCTGGACTCCTGGCGCAACCTGGTCGCGCCCGGCCTGGTTCGCGGCAAGGACGGTATCATAGATTCGCTTGAGATCCGGGGAGAGCGAGCCGACAGCAATCGTGCGGGTAATATCCGTAAAGTAACCGTCCACCTGGCACCATCCGTCAAAGATGACGAGGTCGCCGGTCACCAGCGGACGGTCGCTGGAAGTAATGTGCGGGGCCGCGCTGTTCGGTCCGGAGGCGACGATTGGCTCTTCTGGAATCGTATCAGCGCCACAGCGGCGCATGCTCATTTGCCATGCGCTCGCCAGCTCTTTCTCGGTGATGCCCGGCCGAACCAGCTTGAATATCTCGTCAAGCGACGCCCCAATCACGCGGGCTGCGCGGCGCATCGCGGCCAGTTCTTCGGCATCTTTGACCATACGCAGTTCGGCCAGCAATTGGCTGGCATCGGCTTGCTTGAACCCGGGAGCAAATACCTGGAGCTCGGTCTGTTCGAGCACGCGCAGATTGAGATATTCGACAGCGATCATCTTACCGGCCAGGTCCAGATCCCGCGCGAGAGCGCTCCATCCGGCACGCGTCCCCTCGGCATCCGACCAGGGATATAGTTTCATCGGCGTGCGCAGATAGGTTTCCGCGCGGGCGACTTCAAGCGCGGGGAGCAAGAGATAGCCCTGCCCTCCCCGCGTGAATAGCGCCAGCGTGATCCGCTCGCTCGTGTGCATCGACAAGCCAGTGAGATATAAAAGGTTCGCGCCCGGAACCAGCGCCACCGCATCAATACCCCGCGCATCCATCAACTCTTGCAACCGCGCCAACCGATCCGTCGTCATACCCCTCCTGTCCCCTTGACCTGTAACCGGCCTACACCCAGAGACCGCCATGGACATTGAGAACCGCACCGGTGACGTAGCGGCCCTTGTCCGAAAGGAGGAACTCGACTGCCCCGGCAATATCTTCAGGCTTGCCCAGGGAACCCAGCGGGATGAGAGTCGGCATTTCGCGCCGGTCGGCGTCATTCGTGGCATAGGTGTCAATAAAACCAGGATTGACAATGTTGCAGCGAATGCCGTACCGGGCTTCACTGCGCGCAACCGATTTGGTCAGGACGACCAGTCCCGTCTTGCTTACGTTGTAGGCAGCCGTCGACGGCGCGCCGCGCGCGTTCTCGGCGTTGAGCGAGCCCAGATTGAGGATATGCCCGCTCTTTTGTTCGCGCATCAGCGGAAGCGCGAATTTGATACAGTAAAAAGCGCTCGAAAGATTGCTGTGCAAGCATTCATCCCATTCTTGAATGGTCGTGTCGTAGACGGATTTGACCAGAAAGGAACCGACGTTATTGACCAGCACGTCGAGGCGATTGAAATGCCCGGCGGTCGTTTCGACGAGATGGCGCGCGCCATCGGGATTCGTTACGTCCGCCTGGATCACAAGGGATTCAGGTGAAACCTCGCGCAGCGCATTCAGGGTATCCTGTGCGGAAGCTGCATCGCGATGATAGTTGACGACGACGGCATAGCCTTGCCGGGCCAGCATTTCGGCAATGGCTTTGCCGATGCCTTTGTTGCTGCCAGTGACAATCGCCGTCTTTGTTTCTCCCATGATGTCTCTCCAGTGGAAATTTGACCAGATGTCTACATTCTAGCTGTAATAGGAAAAAGTTTCAAGGTGGGGTAGCCAATAGAAAATTCCGGTCGATCGGACCGGAATTTTCTATTGGCAAGTCACTCAAAAGGTAAAGGACTGGAGGTCGCGGGCTACAATCACAGAGCCGTTGAATTCTTGTTTGGCGGCAGCGCGCCATCTGGCCGGCTTGACATCCGGAGGCAAATGCACAAGGACAAGTCGCTTTGCACCGGCCCGCCGGGCTTCGGCGCCGGCCTGGATAGCGCTCGAATGCCCGCTGCCAATCGTGTCGAGTGTCGTCGCCTCGTGAATAAAGATGGAGGCGCCGCGCGCAAGCTCTACCAGATTTTCCATGGGCGAGGTATCACAAGAATAGGCCACGGCCGATCCAGTTGCTTGCCACACGACGCGCAACGCGATCGTCGGAACAAAATGCTCGGTGAGGGTTGCCGAAATGGTGAACTCGCGACTGGACAGGATCAGGCTGATGCCGTCAGGCTGAACCCGGTGATAACGAATGGGGAAAAAGTCGGGCCAGTGATCCGCGCCGACCGCGCGCAGGATCATGCGGGCGGCCCGGAGTGTCTCGGGCAAGCCATAGACATCAAGCGGCCGGCGGCGCCCTGCGATCCACGCGTTGAGCGCCATGACCGGGAGGCCATAAATATGATCGGGATGGGAATGAGTCAAAATCAGGATGTCGACGGATTCGACGGGGACGCCAACCTGAGCAAGGCGCTGAGCGGGACTCCCCGCACAATCGACCAGAATGCGAGTGTCGTTTCCTTCAAACAGCATAAAGGTATTTTCGCGGTCGGGGCCACTGAGGGCCGAGCCAGTGCCGAGGAGTACAACGCGTGGCATTCAACCTCCAAAAACGCGAATGACGACAAAGAGTCACGACGAATATTACGCGCGAATTATACCCCAGAGGACAGGGACTGGCAATGGCATATTATGGGGCACTATCCTTCTTGACACTCGTAATCACTTGACCTATACTGACCAGGCTCCCGGAATTCGGCATTGCCCATTCTTGTTTATGATGATACTGCCCTGACCCGGGGAACAACTTCCAGGCCTTGTTGACCCTGCCTGATGTTCTACTGGAGGAAATAATGTACAGAATCATTGTCGCCATTTGCATTTTGGCGCTGGTCTTGATCGGCTGCACCGCGCAGGCTACACCTACACCGACCCCGTCACCCGAACCCACCGCTACCCCGATAGTACCGACAGACACACCAACCGCGACACTCCTGCCGCCCACCGCTACCCCGTCGCCCACACCCATTACGCCAACGGCAGTCCCGACAGCCGTACCGATTACCGGCTCTGTCATTGCCCGGTTGAACGTGCGCCAATCACCTTCCCTGACGGGCAAGCAGCTTGGCATCCTGAACAAGGATGACGCGGTCACCTTGCTTGGGCGCACCACGGATAATGCCTGGCTCCAGATTTATTATCCGATTACTCAGACCACCACCAACGGGTGGGTCGTCGCGCGCCTGGTTCAAACGTCCCCACTGTCCGGGACGCTTGCGACATTCAATTTACAAGGTACACCGGCGCCCGCGGGGACACAGGTCGCTACCGGGCCGACATCCGCCGCCACAGGACCAACGACGGCTGCGACATCCACTGTAATTGCCACTGGCGGCACGAGCACGCCGACGACGCCGGTCGCTACGAACACGCCAAAGCCAACAGCCACAAGCACCCCCGGCGGCAAAGCGTCCGGCAGCATCATCTTTGACACGTTCGAGAGTGGAACCTATCAAATCAACAAAGTCCATGCCGATGGTTCCGGCCTGACGGTCCTTTTCTCCGGCGCCAGCGAACCCGCGCTCTCACCGAACGGACAAGAACTTGCTTACCACAAGCGCAACAAAGCTGGGGGCGGAGGAGCAGGACTTGCCATTGCCGCGCTGGATGGTTCCAACGAACGGATCATTGTCGGTTCGGCGAATGCTGGGTACCCGACATGGTCACCTGATGGCAACAACCTGGTCTATGATCTTACCCCAAGCGGCAATACGCCCGGCATGATTTACCGGATTGCCATTGGCAGCCCGACTGACAACCCGCTGCTGCTGGGATTAGGCGTTCGGCCAGCCTGGCGTCCTGGCGACCAGACCGCCTTATTCGACGGATGCGATGGCAGCGGCGGGAACTGCTATAGCTTGCATACCGAAAATGCCTTCACTCCCAACCCGACGGCTCCGGTCTTTGTCGTCAAAGGGACGAATGGGGCTTGGTCACCCAATGGGTCCCAGATAGCGTTCCAGGATACTGACAGCAGCGGCAATATCAATGTTTTTGTCGCCAACCGCGATGGCTCGAACAAGCGCCAGGTGACCAAAGGCACTGGACACAATGGCTTACCCGTCTGGTCAGCCGATGGCCAGTGGCTGTTCTATCGCACAGACCAGAATGGGACCAGTTGGGCCATTTATGCCATCCGACTGGATGGCAGCAGCGCGTACAAGATCGCCGACGCGCCGGTCAATGCCGACGACTGGGTGTACGAAAAACTGGCGATTGCGCCGTAGAAATGTTTCGTTGAAAGGTCTCCCAGCGAACCATGAAACGGGGAGCAGTAGAACTCGTTCTACTGCTCCCCCAACAAGATTTCTCCTGACTGTGCGGTCAGAGCAACCAGGCGAGACCTGGCCTGGCATCTATGTGACCTTATCCTTTCCCCCGAAACTATTCCGGCAGTACACCCTTGAGTTCTGAATTCACCTGTGGCCGTAAAGGCGAACCGTTTGGATTTCTGGTTGTGATCCTGGCAGCTATGCTACTGGTTGCCTGCCAGGTTCCCCCTTCTCCCACGCCGACCCTCGTGCCGATTCCGACCGCGACCTATATCCCAACCGAGATACCGGTCGAGCCCAGTCCAACGCCCCTCCTCCCGACGCCCACTGTCCAGCCGGTGCGCGCGGTGGTGACAGACACCCTGCGCGTTCGGGAACAGCCGGACACGACCAGCAAAATTCTGACGCGCCTGAAAAAGGATACGGTCGTCCTCCTCTGGGCGCGCAAAGACGATAATCAATGGTACGCCATTGAGTGGCCGCCCAGTTCGGGCCAGGGCGCCTGGGTTTCGGCGGATATCGTCGTGCCGGATGGGCCAACCGATCAACTGCCGGTAGGGTTTACTTCCCCTGCACCACCCCAAGGATCAATCTATGGGCGAACCACGGTCAAAGTACGCTTTCGGTCGGGACCGGGCAAAGACTATGATACGCTCGACCGGCTCCCGGCTGATGCACGCGTGACGATTGTGGCGCGTTCGGATGATGGACAATGGTTTCAGATTATCGATCCGCGCGATGCAACCAAGCTGGCGTGGATCGCACTCAAGGATGGAACCGACATCCTGCTCGACCTTCTCGGGTCACCCGACCAGCTTGCCATTGCCGAGGCGCCGCCAACGCCTACCCCGGCCCCCACACCTATCCCGCGCCCAACACGCACGCCAGGTGGAGTAGCAGTCGGTGGGCGCATCCTGATGAGCTCCAATCGTGCTGGAAGCTATAGCGTTTATGCGATCGGCGACAACGGAACGATCGGGCGTGTACTAACTCCATTCGGGGATGGATATGGCGCACGATTCTCACCGGATGGCGGGCGCATTCTATTCTATCATGTCGTCTCGACCTCACCCCTCGTCGTGAGCCACCTGTACGTCATGAATGCCGATGGGAGTGGCGCCCACGATCTGTCGGGGGGGACGAATGCATCGGATAGCGATCCAGATTGGTCGCCTGATGGGCGACGGATCGCCTTTGTGCGGACGGCACGCGCCGGTGCGCCCGAGATCTGGGTAATGAACGTCGATGGCTCGGGCGCGCACCGAATCAGCGCACTTTCCCCTGCAACCGGCATGGCGACGGCCGGCGTGAGCGATTTCTCGCCGCAGCCCCGGTGGTCACCGGACGGCGGGCGCATTGCATACGCTGCGGTGCCACGCACCGCTAATCCAGGCGCTCCCCTCTACCCCAATATCTTTGTCGCCAATGCCGATGGTTCGAACGAGGTCCAGGTGACGGACCTGGATATGGTTAACACCGGGCCGGCCTGGTCTCCTGACGGCAAACAGATCGCCTGGTCGGCCAAGGATATAATCAACCGCCAGAACTGGCGCGTGTGGATCATGAGCGCAAGCGGAGGGAACCAGCGACAGGTGCTTGGCGCGCCGGGGGGAGATCCTGCCAACGGGTTTCAAGTAGCGGACTGGGTCGCGGGGAATCGCCTCTTGCTCGCGGGATGGGCGGGGAACTGGAATATCTATACGGCCAACGCCGATGGGTCCGGGCTCAAAGCCGTAACTGTAGATGGCGCCGACAACCGGCCAACAGATTGGCAACCATGATGTAGCGCAAGCGCTACATCATGGTTTTACAAATAGCCACACTGAGACGACCAACCCGACGACGATGACAAAAAGACGCAGGTAGCGCTGCTCAATGCGTTTGCTAAGGCGGGCGACGACATAGCCGCCGATGAGCCCGCCGACCCCCATCAAAATCCCCAGGTCCCAACGAACGAGTCCCTGGAGCGCAAAGACGACGATGGCAATGCCATTGATCGCGAGCGCGAGCGCTGTCTTGATTCCATTGATCTTGTGAATATCGCGCATCCCCATGAGGCTAAAGGATGCCATCATCATGATACTCTGCCCCGCGCCAAAAAAGCCGCCGTATGTGGCGATCGCAATCTGAAAGAGCGTGCCCCAGACTCCGCCAACAAGCCCGATATGTTCCTCGCCCGGCCCGGCCACGGCGCGCTGCTTGCTGAACCGGTTAACCCAGTCACGCCCTGCGAAAAGGAGCGTCGCAAACAGGACCAGGAAAGGGACCACCGCTTTGAACACGGCGGGAGGAGTCCTCACGAGAATAAAGGCGCCGAGTAGCCCACCGATGAGGCTGGGTACGAGGAGCAATACTAGCAGACGCTGCTGGCTTTTGATCTCGGTCCAAAAGCCCATAATGCCGCCGATCGAACCGGGCCACAGGGCTACCGAGTTGGTCGCATTCGCAGGAATCAATGGAACGCCAAAAGCAACGAGGGCAGGAAAAGCGATCAGGCTGCCACCGCCCGCGATGGCATTAAGCCCTCCGCCCAGCGCGGCAGCGATAAAAAGACCAATATAACCCAGGAGATCATTCATGCAAGCGCCTGTTCCAGATCGGCGATGATATCCTGCACATCCTCCAGACCAACCGAAAAACGAATGAGGCCGTCCGTAATACCCTGCAGTTCGCGCTTTTCGCGTGGGAGAACGCTGTGCGTCGTCGAGGCGGGATGCGAGATGAGGCTGCGGACATCGCCAAGGCTGGTAGCCAGCGTGCAAAGCTTGACCCGGTTCATCATGCGTGCCCCTGTTTCCAATCCGCCTCGAACCTCAAAGCAGATCATGCCGCTGTAGCCGCCGGTCATTTGTTTACGGGCGAGCGCGTGCTGGGGGTGTGATTCTAGGCCAGGGTACGAGACCCACCCCACTTGTGGGTGAGATTCAAGATATCGGGCTACGGCGAGCGCATTGGCGTTGTGCTGGCGCATACGCAGGGGCAGGGTCTGGATGCCGCGCAAAATCAGGTAGGAATTGAACGGGCTTAGAATACCCCCGTAATACCGGAGAGTCCCAACATTTGCCTGCCGGATGAATTCTTCGCTGCCGATAATAACCCCACCGACGCAATCCCCATGACCGTCCAGGTATTTGGTCGCCGCATGGACGACGACCTCGATCCCCCATTTGAGGGGTTGCTGGTTGATCGGCGTGGCAAAAGTATTGTCACAGATCGTAATCGCATTCGCCGCGCGGCCCAGTTGCGCGACCCCTTCCAAATCAACCAGTGCGAGCAGTGGGTTGGCCGGAGACTCGACATAAAGAATGCGCGTGTTGGGTCTAATGGCATTGGCAACGTTCTTGAGATCCGTTGCGTCGACAAAGGTGCTCTCAATGCCCAACGAGCCAAGATGATGCTCGATAAAATGATAGGCGCTGGGATAGAGCGCCCTGGCAGAAACGATATGGTCTCCCGCCTTGAGCACGGACAGGAGACTCATCGCAATGGCGGTCATCCCCGAGGCTGTTGCCAGCGCCGCCTGCCCTCCCTCCAGCGCCGCAACACGTTTTTGGAGAACATCGACTGTGGGATTGCCCCAGCGCGTATAGGTATACCCTTGCTCCTCTCCGGAAAAGAGCGCCATTCCGCGCTCAGTGGAACCAAAGTCATAGGTCGTCGAGAGATAGAGTGGAGTGACAACAGCGCCCGTCGTGGGATCGGACTGAGCGCCTGCATGAATGGCAATCGTTTGAATGCCGGGTCTTGGATCAGGCATGAAACCTCAGGGGAGTACGGATTTTCCAAAACTGGATAGCGATATGTCTATGCGAAGAACAGGTGCGCCTGTGGCGCACCGCTAGTGCTCACGTGCAGATAACGCCTGGCCCATTGTCTGAAGCACCTGATCGATGTCAAAGGGTTTGCGAATGACATTATCCACACCGACCGAGCGCACCTTGCGCTCATCGATCTCTGCACCCCAACCGGTCATTAAAAGAAATACCGTTTCCGGCCGGCTTGCCTTGATCGTCTGGGCTACCTGGAGCCCATTCATTGCCGGCATGCCGAGGTCGCACAGGACAACCTGAAATGGACCCTGTTCACGGAAAAGGGTCAATGCTTCCGGCCCAGACTCTGCGGTCAGCGTGCGATGCCCGTGAATCGCCAGTGCCTTGGCTGCGATCTCGCGAATCGCGGCGTCATCGTCTACGACGAGAATGCTAACTGCCCGCGTGGGCGCTTCGCCCAGGGCCAGTTCCTGGGCAAGCTCACCCTCGGCAATCGGAAGTGCAATCATAACCGTCGTCCCGTGCCCCGGAGTACTGGTAATCTCGAGCTGGCTATCATGCGCCTGAATTACCTCTTGCACAGTGGCAAGGCCCAGGCCAACATGTCCACCGCCGCGCGTCGTATAGAACGGCGTCCGGGCACGCACCAGGCTCATCTCATCCATCCCCTGTCCCATATCCGTCACCGATAGCCTGACCCGCTCGCCGACGCGCTCAGTGCGCAACGAGATGAGCCCACCGGCTGGCATGGCTTCGACAGCATTCAGAATCAGCTCGACAAGCGCATCACGCAACTGCCCATGTTTGCCGAGAACGGGCGGGACATCTGACAGGTCCTTGATCACGTCGATGACAATCCCGTTGGCTTCAGCATCGTCGCGCCAACGATAGTGGGTCAACTGAACGGCGTCGTTCACCACGGCGTTCAGGTCCGTAGGAATAAACTCGGTTTCTTCGCGCGGCGCAGCGTACTCTTGCACGCGATGAAGACTATCGGCCGCGATGAGCGCAGCAGCCTGGATCGCGCGGGCCTCACTCCGCAATGCCTCGTCCGTCACCTTGTTCTCTAGCACCTGAGCGCGTCCCAAGATGTTGGTCAGGAGGTTGTTCAGCGAATGTGCAATCCCGTGTGTGAGATGTCCAATAATCCGGAGGCGCGCCGTATCGACCAATTGCACCTGCCCCGACTGGACAAAGGCCCCTCCGACCAGAGTCCGGACCACGCGCTCGAGGGTATTGAGCGCCTGGAAAAGGAGTTGCAAATCCGGCCCGGGCTGATAATGGGTGAGAATAATCGGGAGCGAAATGCGCCGCAACTGTGTAAACTGGGAGATCGCCTGGGTATAATGCATCCCTGAGGTGGCGGCCTGGCTGCTCCAGGCCGCCACCCCTTCAAGATAAGGCTGAAAAGACGAAGCGGAAGCCATCTGAAGCGCCTCGATCAGCACCACAAAGGCAAGCTCATACCACTCGCGCGAAAACCCGGTCTCCCCGTCCGCCTGTACCCAGGCATCCAGCAATTCTTCACGCTGGGGAACGAGCACGGCGCCAAACTCCGCAAGCACCCCCGCGTGATCTTTTAACTCGGGAGCGAGGTCATGTGCGAGCTGAGAAATGAGGGGTTCACTTGCTTGTATCATAGCATTCCTATATTTTTCCAGATCTGCCAACAGGCAACCAACAGGACGATCAAGACGCACACGGCAGCCAGAGTCAGCACGCTTTGCCCAGGCGTCATCAAAGGCGGATTGGCTTGATCATTGACGCTCACAACAGGAGGTAAAGCAGTCGCCACCTCGGTCGGCGCGATTTCAGTATCGGTTGCCGTCGGCAAAGAGGTCGCGGCGCTAGTAGGTGATGGCGTTATGGTCCTCGTTGCGGATGGCAAGGGTGTGCGCGTAGATGACGGCCGTGGTGTGCTTGTAGCCCTGGGACTCGTGGTGCGCGTAGGCGTTGCGCTCGGTCGCATGAGGGGCGTGCTCGTCACCGGCGCGGCCGGCGCAATCAGTTGCCCGGACGGAGACGCAGCCGAAAGGACCGTACGGCCCTGTGCATCACGAAACCGCGCATAGAGCATCGAAACTGCGCGCCCGCCGGGGGCTGTAAAGACAATCGACCGCGTAAATGGAAAAGTCTGAGCCTGCGTCAGGTCAGCGTACGCCGATAGGTCTACCTGCACCGCCTGCCCTATCACATTCGGCCCATCTCCCGCCGGAACCGCATCTTCATTGGACAGGGTAACGGAAACGGTTGCGCCACTCCCGGAAACCCAAATCGGCAAAACATTCGGCTGCGCGCCAAAATCGGTGACCAGAATGGGATAGCCTTCCGGCAGATACACAACGCCAATGCCAATCTCGCGAAACCCCGGGCGGAGAATATTATCACGATGCGGCGCATCGCTCATCCAGAAACCCATCGAAATATCAACCGTCTGATATGCGGCCCAATTCTCGCCGATGAACGGTCCCCAGCTATACGGGTGATATCCGGCCCGAACGATGCGCATGGCCGGCGTCGAGCCATCCGAGCCCAGGTGACCAATCCCAATTCCCTTCTGAAGCATGTCGTTGGCGTGACCTTGCGCCGAGGCGGTCAGTTGCGGATTGACCGCCAGCGGCGGCAGTCCGGCTGATGTACGCGCCTGGTTAATGAGGGTGAGCACACGCGCTGCATCATCAGTCTGAGCTGCAAGCGGATTCGGAGACAGACAAAGCATCCCAACGCAGGCAAGCAAGACCAATGCGAATTTCAAGGTATAATCGAAATGCGACCTCGGAGTCCCACACCGTATCTTACCCAACGCCCGCTTCCGTACAAGGGGTCAGACGCGACCGGAGTGCTTGATAGCGATTCTAACATAGAATCAGACCAAGTCAATGGGTCACGCGGCCCTGCGGCTCTTGCCGGGTTGTAGCGGGCATTCATAAATGAACATGGTGTGCTCGCGTGGAGTGAGACCACATGTTTGAGCCAGTGCAGATGCACGCGCAGAGACTGGAAAGACGAAATGCGCTTTGTCCAGCTTCGATCGGTGCGCCAGTACGCGGAGATCGCGGACGAGTGCGCGGACGGCCGAGGCACGGCCGACCACGAGCCCAACCCCCAGATTCTCTTCCATACGCCGGACGATGGCAAACCCCTTTGGCTCGCCCTCGACAGGGGTCACCCATACCCGCTCCATTGCAATATAGTCGCGGAGGCGGCGACGCGTCAGTTCCGCCCAGCGCCAACCGGAAGCCAGCACGGTAAGACCATGCAGCGCGCCAAACATCCAGGAAGTAGTCCACAGATCGAACAACGCGCCCAGTTCGCGCGGGCGCGCCTCACGCATGTAAAGAATTTCGCCTTCAAGCGCAGAGCTCTCGTAACCCTGCAAATGGCAGAGGCGGTGATAGCCATACGTAACAATCGCGGCCTGGGCCGCAAGATTGTCGGAAGCGGTTTCCAATCGCACCTGGCGGCACCTCGCCTGGCGGGCGACGGACTGGCCGGCTTGATCAAGCGCAGTCGCCACGCCGAGCTTGCGATAATCGGGATGAACGCGCATTCCTTCCATCCACCCTTCGCGGTTGCCTAAAAAGGCGACATGGAGATTGCCCACCACGCGCCCCTCGACCTCAGCGACCAGCAACCGGCCCTCATCGGCCTTGAGCCAGTCATACCACACATCGGAAATATAATCGCCCCAGGAAAATGTGTTCTGCGTCCAGGTAAAGATCGACTCGCCGTCCTTGCGGCGAGCGGGGCGAACCTTGATCTGTTCAGATGGCATGGCGAGAGCAAGAGACCTGGCTTGGTGTCAAGCCAGGTCTCGATTTTACGCAGTGGCTTGGCGCTTGCCGCCAAACAGCTTGCGAAAGAACTGTCCGATTTCGCCGTTCTCCCAGACGACCAGCAGCGGCGAGGCGTTAAAGATTGACGAGTAGGTACCGCTCAGAATACCGATGAGGAGCGTCAGGGCGAACTGGTGAATCGTAATACCGCCAAAGAGCACGAGTGCAGTCAGCGTGAACAAGACCGTCAACTGAGTGTTGATCGAGCGATCCAGCGTTTGCAGGATGCTTTGATTGACCACCTGCTCGAACGGCAGGCCACGCAGGCGGATCAGGTTTTCGCGGATACGGTCAAACACCACGATGGTATCGTGTACCGAGAAACCGATGACCGTGAGCAGCGCTGTCAAAAAGAGAGCGTCCACCTCCCAGCCAAAAAGTAGACCAAAGAGCGACGCCGCGCCGATGACCACAAGGATATCGTGGAGCATGGCAATGATGGCGCAGACCCCATAGCGGAACGCCTTCGGCAGCTTGCGAAAAGCAATGGTCAGATAGACCAGGATCGCGACGGCCGCGATAGCAACTGCCGCCGTCGCCGCCTGTGACACTTCTGCGCCAATCGCCGGGCCCGCCGATTCAAAGCGGACCTCAGTGGCGGACTGCCCCATGAGCTGTATCAACTGGGGCTTGAGTATCGTGCGCGCGCCCGTCGAGACTTCCGAGGAGCGAATTAGAACCGCATCATTCCCATTGATTTTTTCCGGCTGCGGGACAGCATCACGGATGCCCTGTTGAGCAAAGAGCGCGCGAACCTCGTCCGTGGAGGGCAGCTTGCTCACGTTCGCAAACTCCCAGTTGGTGCCGCCCGTATAATCAATTGCCAGGGCAAAGGGCGTACCATGCTGACTCCAGTGAATCCCCATGGCGACGAGGCCCGGAATGATTACCAGGAGCGACAGCAAAAAGTACCAGTAGCGTTTTCCGATAATATCGACCATTATTACCTCGTGGGGGACGCCACCTGGCGTCCGTGGACATCCTCGGGACTTACCCCGAACCACCAAAGATTCTGTGTGATGTTGAGATCAATCGCCAGGCGCAGGAACGTGCGGGTAACCAAGACGGCAGTAAAGAGACTGATGACAACGCCGATGGCAAGCGTGAGCGCAAAACCGGCGACGATGCTTGCGCCATAGGAGGTGCCAAAGAGGTAAAGAATGACGCAGGTAATCAACGTCGAGATATTCGAGTCGCGAATGGAAGGCCAGGCGCGTCCGAAACCGGCTTCGATTGCCATTGTCAGCGGGCGACCGGCGCGCAGCTCCTCTTTCATCCTTTCAAAGATCAGGATGTTGGCATCGACCGCCATACCGACTGACAGAATAAAGCCGGCAATACCAGGCAGGGTCAGGGTTACATAGTCGAACCAGAGCGGGATGCCCCCTTTAAAGATTGCAAAGGTGACCAGGGCATATACGGTCAGCGCCATGCTCGCCAGCACGCCAGGGAAACGATAGTTCAAGAGCATAAAGAGCACGACAGCCAGCAAGCCAATCGCGCCGGCGACTTTGCTCTTGGTAAGAGCATCCTGACCGAGGGTCGCGCCAATATCCGTCGTCTCGATGATTTTCAGCGGAATAGGCAGTGACCCGTACTTGAGCTGGATCGCCAGGGTCTTGGCGGAATCGAGTGTAAAGCTACCCTGAATAATCCCCGAACCGCCGGTAATCGCCGAGTTGATGACGGGCGCCGAGATGACCTTTTTGTCGAGGACGATGGCCAGGTATTTGCGGACATTGGCCGTCGTAAAGTCGCCAAAAATCTTGCTCCCCTTGTCGGCGAGGCTGAACGAGATGATCGGCTTGTTGGTATTGTCAAAAGTCACTGAAGCACTTGAGAGACAATCGCCGGTCATGACGGTAGTAAAGACTCGGGTGTTGGTCACCTGCGGAGTCGCCGTCACAGCTCCCGTCGTCGTAATGGTCGCGCTGGCGCTGAGGGTTGGCGCCGCGGTCGGGACAAGCGTCGCAGCCGCCGCTGGCGCCGTATTACTCGACGCGACCACGCCGGAGCAGGAATTATCGGTGGTCTTGCCTGTCGTCTGGACAGTATCCCCTTCTGCCGGGGGCGTATCACCCGCGTCGACAAATTCGAGCAGGCCGGTGCTGCCAAACGCCTGGATGGCCTGATCCGGATTACTGATACCCGGAAGCTCGACAGAGATACGATCAGTCCCCTGGGTCTGAATGAGCGGCTCGCTAACACCCAGCGCATTCACACGCTTTTCGACAATCGTGCGTGATACATCCAGATTATCGGCAGTGGCCTGAGTTCCAGCGGGAAGGTCGAGCTGGAGCAATACACGAAGCCCGCCGACCAGATCCAGCCCGAGGTGGGTCTTGATATCACGGTCAATCGGCCCTAGCTTGATATGCGGGTCGCCAAAATCGAGCCAGGCCGCAAAAATAGCAAAGAGCACAATGACCACTAGAAAGATATAGGTTCGCTCGCGCATCGAGTCCTTTCCACGTCAACGGATTTTCCCAGGCAGTGTAAACTCTGCGCACGCCCATCGACTGGGCGACGGAAGGGCGGCGCGCTGGCAAAGCGAAACCAGGTTGGCCTGCAACCTGGTTCGGTAGATTGCCAAACAATATGCGATTATAGGCTAGACTGGGTTTACTGTCAAAAAATAGCTCGCAAGGGACTTGCGCCCCTGCGGCGAGCGGGGTCAAGCGCCCGGTCGCCAGTGCTTGACAAAGTCCATGGCCTGCTCACGGTTCATGACCTGACCCGTGGCCTGGGCCTCTCGCAAAGCCTCCATGCACTTGCCCACCAGCGGCCCCTGAGGAATCTCGCCGATGTCGATCACCTCCCGCCCATTAAGCAGAACCGGCGGATCGACCACCTTGTCGCGGGCATGATAATAACGGTCGAGCAACCGGGCAATGACCGCCTGCAGCGCCGCATCAACCTCAAAGGGCTGGACCTCGGCAGAGCGCGCGCGCAGGTCGCACCAGGCGTGCACCGCCAGGTCCACCCCGGCGTCGCCCGTCGCCCTGAAATAGCGATATACTGCCAGGTCAGTCGTCATGGGACCGCCCGCAAGCCACAAGGGCTGCATGTGTTCGGCAATGATCGTGGTCAGCAGATGAATCTCGTCATTACTAAACCGCAACCGGCGCAGCGTACGCTCGGCCAGCTCCGGACCCACATGTTCATGCTCGGCGAAACGAATCCGACCACCCGGTTCGGATGTCTGGACAATCGGTTTGCCGATATCGTGCAACAAGGTGCCAATGCGCAAAAGATTGCCGCGTGTATGTCCACTGGAAACCGTCGCCGCCAGGTGCAGGCTCAACTGAGTGGCAAAGGCCCCCTCGGCCAAATCGAGATAGCCGCCCCGTTGCACCTGTTCGAGCGCATCCAGTGTATGCAACGTGTGCGTAAAAACATCATAGGTGTGCGGCGCCGGCTGCGCAACCCCCTTGAGCTCGGCCACCTCCGGCAACACAAATTGGAGCAGCCCCAGATCGTCGAACCGACGGATATGCCGGGCGCAACTTTCGGCGGAGATGATCTTGTAGAATTCGTCGCGAACCCGCTCCGGCGGCGCATCGACCAGCTTGCGCGCCTCGTGACGAACAAGCGTCTCGGTTGCCGCATCCAGCACAAACCCGAGCGACGCCTCGAAACGGACGGCGCGCAGCAGACGCACCGGATCGTTATCAAAGACCGCTTTCGACACGGCGCGAATTCGGCGTGCATCCAGGTCGTTATGGCCGTTGAATGGATCAATCAGATCGCGTTCAACCCAGGTCCCACCGGAAATGTCGAACGCCATCGCATTGATCGAGAAATCGCGCGTCGCGAGATCCTGCTCGATCGTCTCGCCGCGCATCCGCGCAAAGTCAACCGTCTGTCGAGCGCCATCTTGTTCTACGAGGATGCGGGCAACGTCAAACTCATCGTCCATCACGTAAAAGGCGCCTCGGATGACATCGGCAAAGGCGCGCGCCGTGGCGATGGCGTCGCCCGTAACCGTTACATCGATATCATACCGATCGCGTCCAAGAAGCGTATCGCGCACCGTCCCGCCCACCAGGTAGGACTGGGCGCGGCGCGCCTTGACAAACGCGAGCAGTTCAGCCAGGATTGGCACTAAAAGATGCCCCTTTGTTCTCCCTCCGGTCGGAGAGAGGAAATCGAGATTGGCTCGCCTCTTGACGAGACGAGCCCTTTACGCACTCTTATAATACCTTTTTGATGAGGTCTGCAACTTCGGTCGGATAACGCGCGACCGGCACGTTAGCGGCGTTGAATGCGGCGACCTTTTCGTCCGCCGTCCCGGTGCCCCCCTCGATGATGGCGCCGGCATGGCCCATGCGCTTGCCGGGAGGCGCCGTGCGTCCGGCGACAAAGGCCACCACCGGCTTGTTCATATGTTCCTTGATAAAGGTTGCCGCCTTTTCCTCGTCATTTCCCCCGATCTCACCGATGAGTACGACGGCGCGCGTCTGCGGGTCATTCTGGAACATTTCAAGCACCCGGATAAAACCGAGCCCGTGGACTGGATCGCCGCCGATGCCGACGCACGTCGATTGCCCCATCCCGCCCCGGGTAAGTGCGTCGACAACCTCATAAGTGAGCGTCCCACTACGCGAGACGAGACCAACCGGCCCCGGCGTACAAATATTGCCGGGAATGATCCCGACCTTGGCTTTACCGGGCGAGATGAGACCCGGGCAATTCGGGCCGATCAGCATTGTGCCGCGTTGGTTGAACTCGTCGGTCACGCGCATCATGTCCAACACCGGAACACCTTCGGTAATACAGACCACGAGCTTGACACCGGCCGCGCTGGCCTCGAGCATCGCATCCGGCGCCGCGCTGGCAGGAACATAGATGTTCGAGACATTGGCGCCGGTCGCCTTGACCGCATCGGCGACCGTATCAAAGAGAGGCACATTCAGAAACGTTTCGCCTCCCTTGCCAGGCCGAACCCCGGCGACGACCTTGGTTCCATATTCCAGCATTGCCCGCGTGTGAAATTCGCCCTCACGCCCGGTAATGCCCTGAACGACTAACCGTGTGGATTCATCGACTAGTATGCTCACGCTTGTGCCTCTTGTCTTGGATAATGATGTCCCATCTCGCGCGCTTGCCGTTCGATCCGTTCCAGCACGCGCTCGAAATGGGCCTCTAATTCTTGTTCGGTCAAATCAAGCGTCCTGAACCGCTTGTGTGGATGCACCGCAGGCAACGCGCCGCCGATCGTAATGCCCAGACGCCCGCGTGGGCAATAGATCAGGAAATCAACGCGATAGCGCGAATGGCCCTCGCGCACGATGGCCTGGCGCTCAATGTCCAGGTCTGTTGACCTGAGCGCTTCCCACAGCCGCTCCTGGGCAGGTCCTGCGGCGAATAGGTCGTTTAATTCATGCGCCGTCGAGAATTTCTGCCAGTTCGTCCATAAAAAGAGAACCCGCCGCCCGCGCTTGCTGGTAATGGGCGGCTCGCGCTTTTCCAGTGGGCCCAGTTGCAGCTTGTAATACAGATCGTTCGCCCGCGGATGATCCGGCTCGTCAGGGAGCAGGTCGCTCCGCCGGACCAGTTCGTGCCCGCGAACCGCCGCATACTCCGGGATAGTCCATTTTCTGTCGCCAAAAGCGCTTGCCAGGTAAAAAGCAAGATACTGCGCCCCCTCAAAGTAGCGGGGGGCATGGCACCTCGGAATACGATACCACCGTTCCCGCTCGACCAACTCGAGATCGCGCGGGTGGTTGAGCAAAGCCACCAGGACTAGGTCATCCGGGTTCATAGATGCGCGTGCAGCGCAGCGGCCAGCGCGTTCAGGTCCTCGCGATCCGCCTGCCGGGGTGGCTGGGCCGGCAAAAACAGTCCGTCCCTGCTCCACCGCGGGACCAGATGAAAGTGAAAATGCCAGACTCTCTGGCCGGCGGCATGGCCGTTCGATTGCAAAAGATTGAGTCCATCCGGATTGAGCGCGCCGCGCAGCGCCCCGGCGACCTTGACTGCCGTGCGCATGACTGCCTGCCCTGCTGCATCACTCAATTCGAAAATGTTGGCGCAGTGCTCGCGCGGGATAACGAGCGTATGCCCGCGCGTCAGCGGATGAAGGTCGAGAAATGCGAGACTACTGTCGTCCTCATAGACCAGCGATCCGGGAGCGCGATGGGCCGCGATCGCGCAGAAAATGCACTCTTCCATATCACGCGGCGCGGGCAAACTCGCTGATGAGGTCGTAAAGGATATGCGCGCCAAACTCGATGTTGGCGAGCGAAACACGCTCGTTGTGTCCGTGCACCCGCTCCATCTCGGACGGCTGGTCAAACATCGGGCAAAAGCCGTACACCTTGGTCCCGAGTTTGGTCACATGCCGAGCATCGGTCGCTCCGACCACCAATTCGGGCACCAGCGCCGCATCCGGCTCGTGGCGCTTCATCACTTCATGAATCTTGTCGTAGAACGGCGATGCCGGGTCCGACTCGATGCCCAGCGTCACCGGTTCATGAAACTCGACCTCAAGACCATCGGGCAGAACCGCGCGCAATTCGTTCAGGAACGTCTCTTTGGTTTGCCCTGGCAGGATACGCGCATCCACCCGCGCTTCGGCGACGGAGGGGATCACATTGATCTTGCTGCCGGCCTGCAAGACGGTCGGCGTCACCGTATTGTGCAGCATAGCATACAGGCTGGATCGCATCCCTTCGTCGAGCGGCAGTTTGTCCAGGCTGTTAAGCCCATTCTTGGATTCAAGGAGCCCGCGGAGCGCAGTCGCAGCCTTGCCTCCCAGCGTCTCGGCCAACCCTTCGATATAGAGCCGGGTGGTCGAAACGAGGTGCGCCGGCAGATTCGCTTCGCCCAGCCGTTGGATGCCAACCGCCAGTTTCAACACGGCGTTATCCCGGTGTGGAACCGAGGCGTGGCCCGGGCGACCGCGTGCCCGCAGGATAAAGCGCGCCGTTCCCTTTTCGCCCGTCTGGACCGTAAAGACGCGCTTGCCGAGGATTTCGCTCCCAAAGCCGCCGCCCTCGTTGATCGCGTATTCCGCGCGAATCAGATCAGGATGGTGCGCGACCATCCAGCCGGCGCCATGTCGCCCGCCGGCTTCTTCATCGGCGTTCGCCATCAAGATCACGTCCCGCGCGAGCGGAACCCCTTCCCGCTTGAGGAGGAGCATGACCATCAGTTCCATAGCAGCCAGTTCTTTGGTGTCCAGCGCGCCGCGGCCATAGAGATAGCCATCGGCAATTTCGCCGCCAAAGGGGGGATATTTCCATTGGTCAGGCTCGGCGGGGACCACGTCGATATGCACCATGAGCAAGAGGGGCGCGGCCCGGCCATCCCCCTTGAGGCGGGCGACGAGATTTCCACGCCCTGGCTGCGATTCCAGGATTTGGGATTCGATCCCGTTGGCCTGCAAAACGCCGGCCAGAAACTCGCATCCTGCCGTCTCATTTCCCGGCGGGTTGGTCGTATTGATTCTCAAGAGGTCACGCAGATAGGTGACCCCTTCCCCGCGGACCTGTGGCCAGGTAATCATATCGCTTTCGCCAGCTCGACCGCGATTCGAGCGCCCTCTTCAAGCGATTCGGCCGTCTTCATATTGGCCGCGGCCAGAATCCGGCGGCCTTCTTCGGCGTTGGTTCCGACAATGCGCGTGACCATCGGCACAGGGGTTTTGACCTGCTGGAGCGCTTCCACAATTCCGCGCGCCACTTCGTCGCCTCGGGTAATTCCGCCAAAGATATTAAAGAGGACCGCCTTGACATTGGGGTCCGACAGGATGATGCGCAGGGCCGCGGCGACCTTGTCGGCCTTGGCGCCGCCGCCGATATCGAGGAAATTCGCCGGTTCGCCGCCATGGAACTTGATGACATCCATCGTCGCCATCGCCAGCCCGGCCCCATTCACCATGCAGCCAATATTGCCGTCGAGCTTGACATAGGATAGGCCCGCCTGGCGCGCCTGCTTTTCGGACGGGGATTCTTCGTCCACATCACGCAGGGTTGCAAAGTCCACGTGGCGGAAGAGCGCATTGTCGTCGATAATAATCTTGCCGTCGGCGGCGATGAGATGATCGTCCTGTGTCACAAAGAGCGGATTGATCTCGGCAAGCGAGGCGTCGCTTTGCGTAAAGACCTGGTAGAGGGCAGTAGCAATCTGGGCGAACTCGTTGACCAGCTTTTTGTCCAGCCCGATGCCAAACGCAATCTGGCGCGCCTCATAGGGCTGCAAACCCAGGACCGGATCAGCGTTCACGCGAACGATTTTTTCGGGGGTCGTCCGCGCGACTTCTTCGATCTCGACGCCGCCGGCGCTCGACGCCATGACAACCGGGGTTCCCTTGGCGCGATCCACGACGACGCCGAGGTAGATTTCGGCTTTGGCGCTGATGGCTTCGTCGATGAGCACGTGCCGCACCGGCAGTCCTTTGATGTGCATGCTGAGGATATTCGAGGCGTACTCTTCCGCCTCTTCCGGCGTCGCCGCGACCTTGACGCCGCCCGCCTTGCCGCGCCCGCCGACGAGCACCTGCGCCTTGACCACGACCCGCTTATCCGCGCGCTTGGCAATCTCACGCGCCTTTTGCGGGTCGTCGGTGATTTCCCCTTTGGGGATGGGGATTCCGTAGCGTGCAAAAATCTGTTTAGATTGATACTCGTTTAGCTTCACGTTTTTCTATCCCCTTTGATAGCGACGCCGGGACGCTAGAACGCGTCCAAAAGCCGTTCCCAGCCATCCCCGCTGACGCCTGTTTCCTTCTTCACAATCATGGATTATACCGCGTCTCAAATTTCATCGCAATAGCTTCCACTTGCGATTTCAACTTCGAATGATCCCCAACACCTCATCGCGTTTCTCCTCCATCTTGCGCTTGTCGAGCGCTTCCAGGTTGAGGCGGAGGAGGGGTTCAGTGTTCGAGCCGCGCACGTTGAAATGCCAATCGGGATAAATAACCGAGATGCCATCCATCCGCTCGATTTTGGCGCCGGCATAGCGGCGCGCGAGTTCCTCGATCTTGGCCGGGCCGTTGGCAACCGTCGAGTTAATCTCGCCCGAGATGAAATATTTCGATTCGAGCTCGGCGAGCAACTCCGATAGCCGCTTGCCAGTGGTCGAGAGCATTTCGAGGACGAGGAGCGAGGGAATAATGCCCGAATCGGCGTAGCCAAACTTTTGGAAATAATAGTGCCCGGTCACTTCGCCGGCGAACAGCGCATCCTCCTCCGCCATGCGGCGCTTGATAAAGGCATGGCCGACGCGCTCCATGAGTGGGATGCCGCCCGCCGCGTGAACCATCTCGGGAACCGCCCATGAGGCGCGAACGTCATAGACGATCTTGCAGCCGGGGTGCTGCGCGAGCTGATAACGCGCGAGAAGTGCGGTCATGAAATCGCCGGCGACAAACTCGCCCCGGTCGTCAATCGTGAAAAAGCGGTCACCATCGCCATCAAAGGCAAATCCGATATCGGCGCGCTCCTCCACAACGCGGCGCTGGAGCTCGGCGCGATTCGCGGGTTGGAGCGGGTCCAGACCGTGATTCGGCATGCTGCCATCCGGATCGAGATACATGCCGACAAGCTGGACAGGCAAGTGCTTGTACACGCGCTGGAGGATAGGACCCACCATGCCATTGCCGGTATCCGCAATGACCTTGAGCGGTCTGATTGCGCGAACGTCGATCATGCTTAGCACCTTGTCCACAAACTCATGGGAGAGGTCCACAGGACGAAAAGCGCCGCGGAGCGCAGGTTTTGGCGCAAAAGCATCATTCTCGACAATCCGCCGCAGGTCCTGGATTCCCTCGGCCCCGCTCAGGAGATAGGGCATCTGCCGGACCATCTTGAACCCATTATAAGACTGGGGATTGTGTGACGCGGTGACCATGATGCCAGGCTTTTTGAGCTTGGTGCAGGCGAAATAGAACTGGTCGGTACTTACCATCCCGACATCGACGACATCCGCGCCCTGGTCCATGATGCCCGCAGTGACGCTCTCGAACAGAGACGGCCCCGAGAGACGCATGTCGCGCCCGACGATGACCTCCCCGGCCCCCAGCAGGGTGACAAAGCCCCGCCCGAGCGCGTAGGCGATGCTCTCATTCAGATCGGTCGGATAAATCCCCCGAATGTCGTATGCCTTGAAAATGCCCGGGTTGGCTTGCATGGTCATCCCCTCCTCGTTCTGCTCTATCAAACAATTCGGATTATATCACGCTTCCAGGCGCACCCGCCGTTATTACGAATGCGCAATTGGCGCGCGCCGTTTGGGGGGTGGACTCTTGATGAGGATGAGCTGCTCGACGGCGCGCCTATCCCTCTCCGTCTTGACCGGGATAAAGAGCCAGCGCCCATCATGCAGTTGGGGCGTCTCTTGAATCAGTTGCCTGATTTTGGGCGTCAGCCTGAGACCGAGCGCCTGTGGGACATGCGCCTGGCCGAGGACAAGTTGGATGACCATCCCCTCTTTCTGCGGATAGAATGAGGCCAGAGTCTTGCCCCCTTTGCGAAACCAGATGATCCAGCCATAGTTCTTGCCGGAAAATTTCCATTCGCCGGGGACGCCGTAATATCCGAGCATAAACTCGTTGAGCTGAATCCAGTGGGGCTGGTGCGAGCCAAGAATCTCGCAGACCTCGTCATAGGTTGGCGGATGATCCTGGTCAGAAAAGGCGCTAATAGCCATATATGGTTTGCCTATCGGAGTGAAACGAACCGTTAGCTCGCCGACTCGCCCTTACTCGGTATGCGGTTTATCGTTTAGCTTGTTCTCGGCGCCGTACTGCTTAGCAATGCGTTTCCAACTTCGGTTCAGCCCCATCGTGTACATCCAGGGGCGAACGAGCGGTTTGCCCATGAGCTCGCGCGCTTGCTCGGGGACAGGGCGCGCTGCGGCAAGCGCCTCAGCAGTCAGATCGAGCGCGTGGGTAAGCGGCTGCGCCCGCCGGCCCAGTTGGGTCAAAGGCTGTCCATCGACGATGCTCGCTTCGCCGAGCGCAAGGCCGCCGGCCCATTCGAAATGATTCTCTGCGGCAAACCGCCGGCAGATGGCAATAGCGGTATCATTGTGGTGCGCCTCCGGCAGATCGCAATTGACAATGCAGCAGAGCCGCTGGGTTTTAAAGCTGAGCCTCTGCGGCCTATGTGCGGCAATCAACTCCAGCGCGCGAACAACCAGATAGGGCGGCGAATCCATATAGAGGGGAAAGGAGAGTATCACAAGATCGGCCCAGGTCAGCGCCGAGAGAAAGACCTCCTGCTGCTCGGAGGTCAGGATGGAGCGATGCAGCGAGAGGGTTTCGGACGCGGCCCCCAGATCACGCAGGCGCTCGACGAGATAGCTCCCCAACGCTTCCGAAGTGCTCGCCGTCTGCTTGGCGCTCCCGATCAACAAGAGCGCGTGCAGGTTGAGGGTCATGCCATCGCCTCCACCCGCGCAATCAACGCGGCAATATGCGTGCGAATCTCGTGGCGGCGCTGTGTTTCATAGACTACGCTAGCGGCATGGGAGGGCGCGTGCAGGGTATTGGCATTGCGCTTGACCAGCTCTTTGAATATCGCTTCGCTCTCCGGGTCCGGCGCGGGAAGAGCGCCGATTCCCAGGAGACGTGGATAGTGGGCGTACCGGGGACTGCGGCGCGCCTCGCCGTCGATCCTGGTCAAAAATGGCAAGACCAGGCTATTGAAATGGTCGAGCGCTTTTTTCAACTCGGACGAATAACCTCCAAAGGTCACCGGCGTGAGCAGGATGGCGAGGTCGCCATGAATCATGGCGTTGGCCATCTGGTTGACGGTGCGCGTGCCGGTGCAGGCGCCGGGCGTCTTGAACCAGCAATCGAGATCCGCCTGGCAGTAGGCAATATCCAGTTTGCGCAGGATGAACGGCTCGCTCTCCCAACCGAGCGCAGTCAGTTGTTCGAGCAGGAGCGAATGGATGACGTCGAGGCTGGTTTCGCCTTTGCGAGCGCCGTTGAGAATGATAGCCTTCATGGATGCTCCGGTGAGATGACGATGACGACTCCAAAGAATGTGAATACGCCCTATTGTATCCCAGTCCGGTCAATATCCAAACCTGCCTTATTGTATAACGGCCTCCCGCAACAGGCCTTCGAGCGTGACGCCCGGCGTCATGATGCGCGATTTCCAATCGGGCATCAGACGGTCGAGCATCCTCGCCTGGGCCATCCCCGTATAATAAAAGCGCAGGTCGCCCTCACGCGAAGCCTGACTGCGCATCTGATCGAGCTCCTGGTTCCAGCGGTCTTCATACCCGGCATACCGTTTGAAATCGGGAATGGCGAGAATGGCCGGGACCGGGCTGTAATCCTTGGTGGTATCCCCCGCGCGCCAGATGGTCAGCTCGACGTACTTGCCCAGTCCTTCCAACCACTCGATCTGTTGTTCATAGGCGATCTGCTCCGGGGTCAGTTGGGCGGACTCGCGCCGCTGAGTGCGTATTCCCAGGAACCGGCGCGCATCGGTGACCATATCGCTCTTTTCCTTCGAGTGCGAGCCTTTAGCCAGCACGTCCAGCTCTTCCTGCCAGCTCGCCTTGAACACACCTTGCCCCCAAGGATAGTTGGACTCGGCGTGATAGCTGGCGAGCGCGGCGGCGAAGCGATCCGGGGCAATCTCAGCTTGGTACGCATGAAAGGATTCGTGCGCGAGCGCAGCAATCTGCCAATCGCTGTAATAGAGCGGGGCAACCAGGCGATAGGGAAAGATAGGCTGGATGAAGGGAGGCAGGTCGCTGCGAATCTGGTTCATGAGTGAGAGCCGGGTCCATTCCATCGTCGCCATGCTCCCCACCCAGCGATCGCCAACCTTGACGGCAAATGCCTGCGGATGAACGGCGGGCTGAATGTAGTACTCGCCGATGGGACGCTCATCGGCAGCCAACGACCAGCCGGCCGGGGGGTTAGAATAACTGATGAGAAAAGCGTTGGTCTCGTTATAGAGCAACACGGGAATACCCGCCTGACCCCACCCCGGCCAAACGGAATCGCCGAGGGCCTGCTTGAGATGCAGGAACTCGGCGACGCGTGCCTTCTCGTCCGGGGCAAGGCGGTCGACCACGCTGGACGCAGTGGGCAGGTCACGGTTACTCCAGGCAGAGAGCGCGGCGGCGAGCAATATCAACAAGACGAGCGCCGCGAGAATACCGAGGAGTAAACGGCGGGCGCGCCTCACACGGCGCGTTCTCCCAGGCGCGGCAGCACCTTTTGGATAAAGAGCTCCAGCCCCTCGGTTGCAGGGAAATCGAGAAACCGCAGCATCAAGAGCTCGACGCCGAGCGCGCGGAACTGTTCCAGCTCGCGCGTGACCTCATCGGACGAGCCGGCGACCACATGCATTCCCTCGCGCTGGACCACGCGCTCCGGGGATTCGGAAATGCTGACAAACGCGTAATGCGTTTTCTTGATGGTCGTCGGGTCTCGCTGCATCTCGACGCAGTGCCGGTTCAGAATGTCAAGCTTGTGCGCGTATTCCGCCGGCGTGTTGAACGCCCCGTTCCACCAGTCCGCATACTGTGCGACAAGCCGCAGCCCAACCTTTTCGCCGGAGGTGCCCAGCAACAGCGGGATCGGCGCTTCGGGGCGCGGCTCGCAGTAGGCATTCTCGACGGAATAATACTGCCCGTGAAAGGTCGCCGGCGACTGGGTCCACATCAGCCGGATGATCTGGATCGCCTCGGCGAGTTGTGCGACGCGCTCGCGCGGCGGGGCCATCCGCCAGCCATACGCGGTGTGCTCGTCCGCTTTCCAGCCTGCGCCGAGCCCAAGCACGAACCGGCCGCCGGTCAGCCAATGCAACGTCGCCGCCATCTTGGCGGTAAGCGCCGGGTTGCGATAGGCCTGGCCGAGGACAATGGGCCCCCAGGTGAATTCGGGGAACTCGGCCGCATAAAACGCGAGAGCGGTCAGACATTCAAGCGTCGGGCGGTCATCCCACTGAAAGTGGTCTTCCACCCACGCGGTCTGGAAATAGCCGCGCGTCGCGTTGAGAAACTTGCGATTGTTCGCGAGCAGATCGGCAGCGCCTGCGCGGTCACGCGCCGTCGGTTGAATCACCCAGCCATATTGCATAATCACTCCTAGAGTTAGCTAAAGACATGCTCGGCATTGCGATAGTAAATCTTTTCGAGCACATCGTCATACAGTTCTTGTACCCCATCCCCCCACGAATGTCAAGGGATTCTCCCTTCTCATGTTATATAGGGAAAGGGTCAGGGGTGCGAGGCGCCGGTCGGCGTAACCGCCGGCGAGCAGGCACTCTGGGTGTGCAGGTAGGTCTGTTCCTCTTCGCACGAGAGCGCACGGGTGACGCGCCGGTCGGCGAGGGCGAGCAGGTCGTCAATGCCGGCAAGATAGCGCAGAGCTGTCCCGTCAATGCTGGCGGTCAGAACATATTTGCCGTCCGGGCTATAGACGGCGGAGGTAACCGCATCGGCGTGCCCGCGCAGGGTCGTGACAAGCGCGCCCGTGACAACCTCCCAGATACGCGCGGTGCGGTCCGAGCTGGCGGTGATGATATAACGGCTGGACGGGTCAAAAGCAACCGTCCAGATCGGCGCCGTGTGACCGCGCATGATCGCGACCTGTTCGCCTGTGGCGACGCGCCAGATACGCGCTGTGCGGTCATCGCTCGCGGTCGCCACGTACTGCCCGTCGGGGCTAAACACCGCGCCCTTGACATTCGCGCTATGACCGGCTAACACAAAGAGGGGCCGGCCGGTGGTTGAGTCCCAGATACGCGCCGTGCTATCGGCGCTGGCCGTGACAATATATTTTCCATCCACGCTAAAAACAGCGCTCCAGATTGCGCCCTGGTGGCCGCTCAGCTCCTGCCGCGGCGCGCCGGTCATGGCCCAGACCCGCGCGGTATGATCTTCACTGGCAGTCACGATTGTCTGCCCATCCGGGCTAAAGGCGACGCTTTTGATATTGCCCGTATGGCCGCGCAGCTCGGCATAAAGCGGGGCTGCACAATTTGGGAGCGAGGCGCGAAGGCACGGGCGCAGGTCCCAGATCCGGGCCGTCGGGTCGGCGCTCGCCGTCACGATATAGTTGCCATCCGGGCTAAACGCCACATCGGTGATGTAATTCATATCCTGTTTGGGCGCTTGCAAGGTCGCGACCAGCGTTTGCGAGGGAATCGCCCAGACCCGCGCCAGCTTGTCATCACCCGCTGTGACAAGATACTTGCCGTCACCGGGACTCCAGGCTGCGGCTTGAACGGAGGCTGTATGGGTAAGCGGTCCCCCGACCGGCACGCCGTTAGTTGTATCCCAAATGTGTGCGGTCCCGTCAATGCTGGCAGTCACGATGTACCGGCCATTGGGGCTAAAGACGGCGCGGTTGATGCTATCCGTATGTGCGCGCAGCGCGACGACAACCTGATCAGACGGGGGGCGCCAGATGCGCGCGGTATGATCCCAGCTCGTCGTCAAGATATAACTACCATCCGGGCTGTACAGGATGCTGCGCACATTATCGGTATGGCCGCGCAATTCGGCGATCGGCCGGCCTGTGCTCGTCTCCCAGATGCGGGCCGTGCGGTCATCACTCGCCGTTACCACATACTGCCCATCCGGGCTAAAGACCGCACTCGTGACAGAGCGGGTATGCCCGGTAATGGTCGTGACCGGCCGGCCGGCCGGCAGTTCCCAGACCCTGGCGGTATGATCGGAACTGGCGGTGACAATATAGCGGCCGGTGGGGTCCGGCCTTGCGCTCCAGACCGGCCCGGTATGCCCGCTCAATGTCGCGCGCAGACCGCCATCCAGCCCCCAAATGCGCGCGGTCTGGTCTTCGCTGGCCGTCACAATGTACTGTCCATCGGGACTAAAGCTCGCGTCGAGTACTTTGCCCGTATGCCCACGCAGCGTGGCAATTAGATTGCCTGTCGCGGTTTGCCAGATGCGCGCGGTCTGATCCCAACTGGCCGTGACAATAGACTGACTATCCGGGCTAAAGGCCACGCTGCGGACGTTATCGGTGTGACCGCGGAGGGTGTTGAGCAGTTGCCCGGTGGCTGCATCCCAGATGCGCACCGTCTGGTCGTCGCTCGCCGTCACGATATACTGGTCGTTGGGGCTATAGGCCGCACTACGCACACGATCCGTATGCCCGGCAAGGATATACACCAGTTTGCAGCTTGTGGCTTCCCAAACCCGGGCCGTGCCATCATCGCCGGCAGTCAAGATGTAATCGCCGTGCGGGCTGAAGGTGACGCTCCAAATCTGGTTGGCGCGGGGCGCGATCACACAGCGTAACTTGCCATTCGGCGCCTCCCAGACACGCGCCGTCTGATCCCAGCCGGCCGTGACAAGAGTGCGACCATCCGGGCTAATGGCCGCCGCCTGAACGACATCGGTGTGGCCCGCCAGGGTTGCATAGAGATACGAGGCATCGAGCGCCTGGCGAAGGCTATCCTGCGCCTCAAAGGTGCGATCGCTCGGGTTGGGCACAGCGCGTACGGCTTGCATGGCAAGCAACAGGCTCAATTCAGGATCGGCCGGAAGCTGTCCGATTGAGATGGCAGCCAGTTCGCGCGAGAGACCGATTTGCCGCTGCCGCTCAGCTTCGACGCTCTGGGCATTCGCTTGCGCTTGCTGGCTCCGAGCAAACGCCTCCTCGGTTTGCGCCACCACTTTTTGCTGATTGGCGATAGCCTCCTGGGTCTGTGCCACCGCCTTTTGCTGATTGGCAAACGCCCCCTGGGTTTGCGCCACCGCCTTTTGAGCCTTGGCATCCTCGTTTTGCTGAAGCGCAAAGCTCGCAGCAAAGAGCGCAAGGAACAAAAAGATCGCGAGGCCAAGCGATAGGCGACGCTGGCGCATACGGGCGCCCCTTTCAGATTCGGCGCGCTGCTCGGCTTCGCGGCGCGCTTGTTGTTCGGCCTCGGCGCGTGCCTGGGCCTGTTCCAGCTCGCGGGCTTGCTGCGCTTCACGGTCGGCGCGCTCTCGTGTGCGGAGCGCAATGGCCGATTCAATATAGGCGCGCTCGAGCTCGTTCAGGGCAAAGCGCGGCTGGCGGGCGAGCCCGGCCGCCTCGTCCAACCGGCTGCCGCGGTGAACGATGAGCGACTCATCCCCTCGGCTCGCCTGCCACTCGATCGCCGCTTCCCGGATCCCTTCACGCAAACGGAGGTTGACGCGATCCTGATCGAGCCAGGCGCGCAGGCGTGGCCAATAGCGGATGAGGGCCTCGTGCGCGACCTCGACCTCTTCGCGGCCGGTCACCGGATTGACGCTGGTCACAATGAGGCGAGCATCCGCCAATTGCCGGGTCAGCGCTTTGGTCGCCGTGACATGGGCGCCGGCCGGGACCAGTTCTTCCAGGCCGATACGGCGGCGCGTGTCGCGGTGATCTTCCCCCATCACCGGTTCGGCGTCAAGCCGTGTGAGGCGCACAAAGATATTGCGCACCCGTTCCTTGTCGCCAATGGACAGACGCTCATAGACATCCTCAGCGGTGTGCGCAATCGCCTGTTGCACTCCGCCGAGTGTGCGATACTCTTCGGCGCGCAACCAGCGGCCGTGCCGGCGCTTCCACAGCTCGAGCAGCGCGTGCTGCAGGAGCGGCATGGCGCCGGGCTCGCCCCGCACATCGTCGATCAGCGTATTGGACAGGTCCGCCTCAAAACGCAGGCCGACCTTGGCCGCTTGCAGTTCGATCGCGCGGCGCAGTTCGTTGGCATCCATCGGCGCGACCAATTCCTGATGCGACTGCATAGCCTCTTTGAGGCCGCGATAGAGCGCACACTCGCCCCAAAAATCAGCGCGCATCACCAGCACGACAGGCTGCTGCCGGCTGAGCGCAAGCAGGCGCGCGAGAAAGGTGCGGCGCGCGGTCCAGTCCTGGCACAGGGTAAAAAGCTCTTCAAATTGATCGACAACCAGCATCGTGGAACTGGCGAGCGGCGAAGGGTGTGCGACCTCTCCCGGCGCGCGTGCAAGCACGGCGTCCAGTTGGGCGAGGGGCTCGCGCCCCGGCGTCATCGCGGCGCAATAGAGACCGGGTTGTTCAGCCATGAGCGCGGGAACGAGCCCGGCCATGACGAGAGAAGACTTGCCACTGCCAGAGGGACCCAGGACCGCTAGGAAAGAATGCGCGGCGAGTTTGACCTTGAGCCGGGCGACCAGGCTCTCCCGCCCGAAAAAGAATTCGGAATCTTCCGGGCCGAATGGATAGAGGCCGCGAAAAGGGGCGCGCTCGTCATAGCCGGATGGCTGCCCGCCGAGGGCCAGCGCGTTAAAATCTTCTTCCAGAATGTCGACGCAAAGCGAATTGATCTCGTTGAGCGCACCCTGGCGGGCCGCGCGAGTGGCTGCGGAGCCCGCGTCCGGGAGCGAAGAGCGATTCCCTTCCATGGGCGGGGTCGTCTGTCCGACAATCCAGTGCAGCGTGTTGGCCGCACGCGTAAATTTCTCGCGCAGGACCGGCGCACGCTGAATAATCAGCGGCTCCAGTCGTTCCAGGCCCAACCGAATCTCGATGTTCATGAGCGGCCGGTCCAGACTGTTGCTAAAGAGAGGCCGTTCGCCCAGGCGGGAATAGAGCGCCGGGACGGTAATGTCGCGCCGGTCGGCAAGACCGGCATTGGCCTCGACCAGGGCGCAGTCTACCTGACCATGCCGCCGCAGGCGCTCGTAAAAATTTTCCCAAAGGCGCCGGGCGGTCTCGACCGTCACCGTTTCGGTCATGGCAATCACCGCCGGCATGCCGAGCTCGCGCACCAGCCGTTGGGCCAGCCCGCCAAGCACCCCTTCGGCCTGCGGGCTGGCGCTCTCGCAGGTGGCGAGAAAAGCGAGATGCGGCAGCCCACGCGCCCCGTGCACGCGCCGCAGCCTTTCGATGAGGTGCGTGGCCGTAACCGGCGCGACCTGGTTATACGCGTCGGCCAGGTAAAGAATCGTGTCGCCGTCGTTACGCTGCCAGTGGCCGTGACAGACCACGTGCAGGAGCGTATAACGCTCGGCGGTGATGCGCTCACACAGCACATCCAGCGTTGGCAGCCCGACCGCGCCGGCGCCGACGGCAAGCATATCGCAGGAGATAGTCCCGAGAGCCGTTCTCACACTCGCCATCGTGCGCTCGGCGTCGAACGGTTCGAGGTTATAGTCCGTTTGATTTTCGGGATTGGCGACAAGGACGAGGGCGCGCAGGTCCTGCCGTCCGATCGGTGGAAATCGCTGGTCGTTCAGCGAAGGGAGATAGAGCGAAAAGGGCGTGCGTTGGTCCAGGGCCGCAAAATCCCATTGCCCCGCATGGGGCACGCAGAGGCGTTCCCAGCGCAGAGACTTGAGCTCGAGCGGTTCGACAAAGAGCAGAATGCGCAATTGTTCCGCACTCGCAGCGCGGGCGCGGGTAAATGCATCGTGGATAGGCCCATGGAAGAGCGCCTGGCCAAGCACAACGCCGTAGGCATGTGTATTGAGGTTGAGTGGAAGGAGCGCGCCGGGGTCGATTTGGGCAAAGCCTTCCGTGCGCACAGGAAGAAATGCGCCGGAAGCGCCGTATTCGACGACGACAGGATAGCTCTCACCCGTTTTCCGTTGAATGGTGATTTGGAGGGTGTCCATGCGAGCGCCAGTCCCCTTGCGGGGCGCCAGTGTCCCCTTACTGGGGTTTCAGTCCCCTTTGGGGCGCGAGAGCACATTGTAATACCAGACAGGTGAATGTCAATTCAGGCGCAATCTTTATCGGCGGCGCGTGTTTGACCCCTGCGATGAGGGGCGATATACTGGAGGAGTATTTTCCGCTCAGGAGAGGTGAGTTGCAGGCCCGATGAATCGTTACGCCAATTCATTATCCTTGAAACGTAGCATCCTGGCTGTCTTTTTATCGCTTCTGGCCCTCGCGGCGTGCCTGGCCTATACCTTTGCCGGGACCTTTGGCACGCCTTTTTCCGCTCTGGAACTGGTGGACCTCGCGGTCTATTTGCCGTTCTGGCTGGCCGGCACCGTGATCCTATTGCGCTTGCAGCCTCGGGATACGCGCTGGCAATTGCTGGTTCTCTTTGATTATCTCACGGCGCTCTGGCTCGCCATGACGCTCTCCGCCTATGGGCAGACGCCCTTCTCCGCCCTGTTTCTCCATGCCCTCTCCTGGCTCTTGTTGCCAATCTATCTGCATCTCCATTTGACGATTCCGACTCCGCTGTGGCCGCGCCTGAACAATTTTCTGATCCCCGCACTCTATACCGGAGGCATCCTCGGCGGCATCCTCGCAGCCGTGCTTGAATCGGCTCGGTTGATGCCCCCCTCGGCATTCAATTTGCCTTTGGTCGGCGCGAGTGTGGGAAGCCTGGCGCTGCTGATGCTGCACTCAGCCTGGAGCAAGTCTGCATCGGACCGCGGCGCCATCCGCTTGATGTGGATGGGCATTGCAGTCTCGCTGGGACCTGGAGCGATCCTGGTGGACTTGTACGGGCTGCTCGTACTGTTCGGCGGAGAGGGTTTCACCGCGATCGTGCAGAATGTCGTCGCGATTGCGCCGAATGTCGGTGTGATTGCGTTGATAGTCGCCGCCTTGGCGATTCCGTCCCTCCCCTTTTTCTACCTGTACGCCAATTACAAGCATCGCCTGGGGCGTTTTGAATTTCGCGTCAACCGGTTGCTCAGCCTCTACAGCTTTGTGATGATTTACTCTGCACTCCTTATGCTGCCCTTCGCCGCGGTCGAGCAGCGGCCGGGGCAGAGCCTGGTCCTGGCGATGGTGATTGTCCTCGCCGCGATTCCGCTGCGCCCACGCTACCAACGGGTCATCGACCGGCTCGCTTATGGCGTGCATTATAATCCCGACGAAATCACCCAGAGCCTGACCAACCGCATTCCGTCGGCGCTCGACCGCGAGTCGCTGGTCGCCCTGTTGACACGCGAGGTCACGCCGCGCTTGTTGATCCGGAGATCGGCGCTGTATTTGCTGCGCGAAGGCCGGCCCACCCGTTTCTACGCCGATGGAATCACTCTCGATCCGCACCCGCACTCGCTGCGCGCGCTGGATGACCTATTGGCCTATGCGGGGCATTACCGGCCGCCGGAAGAGGTGCGCCGGGACGAGTTTGAATGGGTCCGGCTGGCCATCGTGCTCAAG
>JBAVQS010000223.1:0-4944 GCA_049694275.1 Anaerolineae bacterium
AGCATAGAGACGCGGCCGTCCCAACTGGCTGTTTGTGAATGCTGGATCGCGGGCAGCGTATAGTTATGCGCGCGTTCGACGACATGCACCCATTCCATATGAAACATGCTGTAATCTTGACCTGCTACTAACAATGGCTGTGTTCCATCCCGCACCTCGGCTTTTAATTCATAGACCCCTTCAGGCAGGTCCGCGGGAATAACCAGCGTTTGCACGCCGCGCACGATTTCACCGGTAAGCCATCGTTCGCTCGGATATTTGGCATTGAGCGAACCGGAGCCAATCTTGGGACGCTCCCCGGCATTTTCGAGATAGAAATCCACCGACAGGTCGGATTGCGATCTACCAGTTGATTTCCAGAGCAATTCAATGGTCGGGCTGTCTCCGGTGGTGACTTGATTGAGGTCTCCGTTATAACCTAGCAATTGAACGCGACCCCCCAGATTGACCCCTTCTGAGTGGTCGCTGGGCGCAGAATCGGGATAGGCGAGCGGTGGTTTTACCTGAATCGCAGCGAATTCTCTCTGCTCGACCTTTTCGCCCTCTGTGACAATATCAAGGTTCCGCGCCTCTTTCAGGGAATAAACATCCATTCGCAGGTGGTAACTGCCGGGCGGTGTGCCCCAGGGTATGGTATACCGGTAGTTGGAGAGCGCATACTGCCCACTCTTGAGTTGTCCACCCGGCAACCAGTTTACGACAGGCGGAAAGGTTTGTCGCTGTGTGGCCGTCTCATCACCCACTAGCGAGAGGGAAACTACATAATCGTCGAGTGCGGTAGTGTCGAACGCACGCCAGAATGCGTTTACCTCAATCGAGTCCCCCACCGAGGCTGTCGCACGATCGGTTTCATAGCTGAGCAGGTGGAGCACCGGATGTTCGCCCTGGAAAATGATATCCGCTGTCTGTTTCAGCGGTGAAGCGGGCGAGAAATTCTTCTGACTGACCCGTACCAGTGGGCCCCAGGGCATCAGATTGTACTGGGTAATTCCCGGTGCCCAGTTGAGCAATGCCCCGGCCAGATAGAGCGACTTGCTGGTCGCTAACGCCTGCTTGACCCGCTCTTCGTCCGGTGGGTGAATGGTCAGGAGGTCCGGCCGCCATCCCTCCGCGTACTGATAGTACCACAACGGCGTCAGGTCGCCCCAGTGCCCGATAAGGATTGACCCCACTTCCGGTGGGTAGGCCTTGATCTCTTGCCATTTGGCCTCAATCTCGGCGCTCCGCTGGGTCAGAGCATCCGACCGGTGCGAAATGAGATCGGCAATCGTCACACCCATAAAGACGCAAATGATGATGGTCACCGCAACCGTCGCGGCGACACCCCTCCAGCTTGTTGGCGCAATGAAAGGATCCTGTTGGCGAAATCGGTTGAAAGCCGATTTGTCTCGTGTTGAACCGCGGACTGAATTCGGCAGAGCGGAATTTGCCAACATGAACCCCGCCCGCAACACCCCATCCAATCCCCAGGCTGCCAGGATGACGAGCATGATAAAAGCCGGCAAATAATACTCGCGCGCGTATGACGAGAACTGCCCAATCGCGTCCAGTCCCAACACGCTGTACTGGACGGCAAGCAGGAGCAGCAAGAGCGCACTGCCAGTAAGCCAGATCACAAGGCGTGGGCGGCGCATGGACAGCCAGATGATTCCTAATATGGCGACCAACGCGAGCTGCCAGTTGACCGACTGCAGGATTGTTGTAACGAAACCGGAAACAAGTTTATCCGGGGTCCATTGCCAGTGTCCAGTTACGGTGCTGTAAAAGGACCCGCCGACGAAATAGGCCCAGAGACCGGATGCGTTATCGGGGTAAAAAGGCGAGACCAGCCCGCGCGCCACATTCTCCGGCCACCCGGGCAGGAGCGCCGGCGAGGCAAGTTGCGCGGCGCGCAGCGGAAAATAGAGATAGAGGAGCAGGGGAAGTAAGAGCCAGGCCGCGCTCGACAGGATCAACCGCGGCTCTTTGTACAAGCGGCGTCCGGCTACGAGTATCAACAAGAGCGCAGTAAAAGGCGCAAAGAATACAATTGTCAGATGATTGGCGAGGTCGAGGCCAAAAGCCAGAGCTGCTCGATGCAGCCAGCGATCCTCGCTCGTCCGTTCCCATTGAGCCAGAAACCCAAACACGAGGACGATGAGAAAGTTATGCAGGCGGTAAACGGCGGCGACGGTCGAGTATTGCCAGAATTGAGGAATGACGGCGAGTGTCGCAGATGCGGCGAGCGCGGCAACCAGGTGAACGTTTTGCCAGCGCAAGATCAGGAAAAGCGCAGCCACCGTGAGTGCGCCCCACAACCCTGAAAAGAGGTTCATCCGATAGGCGAGTGAGCCAATCGGTAGCCCCGACCATAGGTGACCAAGGAGCACGTAAAGGGGAAATCCGCTGGGATGCGGGATTCCCAGAACAGCGGGCATGAACTGATATTCACCCTGATCGCCATCCAGCACGCCCGGCGTGGTCGTCAGCGCATAGAGCGTAAAAACAAGGCAAAACAGAACAAGCGCAATGGCAAAGTCGATCAGGCGTTTGCGAGGTGATAGGCTCTGGCTGAGACGGCGCAGGGGAACAGGCGATTCAAGGGCAGGATGAGCACTCATTTGGTTTAGCGCGTGGCATTATATCGAAATACCCTCATCTTGCCAAAAAAAGAGATGTCGACGAATACGACAAGACCCCGGCAAACGTGTCCGGGGTCTATCAACGAATAATGGGTTAGTGATGCCACTATTTGTTTTCTATTTGTCGACATCAAGACAGAAATCGGGAGTTAGTTCATCGAGTGTCCGCCGCACGCACAAGCCCCGCCGCAGCCACACCCCCCACTCGCGCTTGGCGAGCTGGTCCCGCCCTTGACCATCGAGATGAACAGCGACACCTGGCGCTCTGCGTGATCGCTCGCACATTCCGGGCAGATCGCTGGATCTGCGCTCGCGCTCATTGTTCGGCGTAGCTCGAATCTCGTTCCACACTCCTCGCAGCGATATTCGTATAATGGCATAACCCCTCCTCAGGTCCTGGCCCGAGCACTCTTCACTCGGCAACCCGTTCAGTTATGGACAGGCTAGAAAGGCGTACCTGCTTATTTTTTCTTCATGCCGGGCGCATTGTTAAAGAGCAGCGCCTGGCGCACTTCGTTAATCGCCTTGACGATATCAATATCACGCGGGCAACTCTGGGCGCAGTTATAGATTGAGCGGCAGGTAAAGACGCCGCCCCGCTCGGCAAGGATGTTCAATCGCTCGGCGGTTCCCTCGTCGCGCGAATCGAAAATGAACCGGTGCGCCTGTACGATGGCCGCTGGCCCGATATATTCCCGGTCGGCCCAGTAGGTGGGGCAGGAGGTGGTGCACGATGCGCAGAGAATGCACTTGGTCGTATCGTCAAACCGCTCCCGCTCCTTGATCGTCTGCATCCGTTCGCGTTCGGGCGGCGCCTCGTCGTTGATCAGGTAGGGCTTGATGGCGCGATACTTGCCAAAGAACCCTTCCATATCGACCACGAGGTCCTTGATCACCGGAAATCCGCGCAAGGGCTCCACCACAATCGGGTTGCTCTCTTTGGCAACCTGTCGCATGATGAGCTTGCACGCCAGGCGATTGCGCCCGTTAATCATCATCGAGTCGCTGCCGCAAATCCCGTGCGCGCACGAGCGGCGGAGGGTCAGGGTCCCATCCTTGTACCACTTGATATTGTGCAGCCCGTCGAGCAGGCGGTCATTTGGTTCGGCATCGACGGTATACTGTTCCCAATGCGGTTTCTTGTCCGTCTCTGGATTAAACCGCTTGATCTTGAAATTATAGTTCACGAATCAATCCTCCGCATAGAGGTTGTATGAAAATCCCTTATTGCAGGTGCTTCCGGCTGATTAGCTCCAATAGGGCTTTGGCCTCTGAATCTTCTATCTTGAAATTCGTCATAGCTTGATACCCATGGAAGACTGGCAGGTTCTTGAACTGAACGTCCTTTTTCAAATCTTCGGCAGGGATATGGTTAGGAACGAGCCGATGTGTTAGTGTGCCAAGCACTCGCGTCTTGATCGCACCATCGCGTTTGACTTGGTATTTCTGTTCACTTTCAATTTCCGCCATTTCTTTTGGATCTGTGTCGATGCGCATTACCGCACAAATACCCCGCCGATTACCCGTTCGCCAGATAAACGCTACATCATCTTTGCGAATCTCTCTTTTATAGCGTGTGACGCTCCACGTTGTAGTGGGATTGGGATCCTGTAATCGCTCATCTATGCGATATTGTTCGGGATTGGTTTTGAAAATCCAATACGACATGTTTCGTCCTTTGCTGTGCTTTTACCAGTGCCCCGTCTTCCAGTACAGCCGCATCCCGATGGGGATGCCGATGGCGAGGCCAATCACTGCTCCGACGACGAGCCCGACGAGACAGGATAGGTCGGGCAACATCAACCCCCTAACTGATCCAACTGCTGCAATATTGCCGGCGGTATGTCGGCGCGCAGCGAGGGAAAAGCCTCGATGAGCCGCTCGATGTCGAGCAGGTCCTTGCGGCGCTTGGAGCGGCGGCGTTCCGGGTCCTCGGCCGCCCATATTTTCCCTTGAAGCAAATCCTTGACATCTGCAACGGGCATGATCAGGTCCAGCACCTCACGTCGAGCTGCGCGCTCGACAAACTGGCTATAACGCGGGTCCGTCTGAATTTGCACGCGTAACTCCGAGCCGGGCAACGAAACGTTGAGACTGTGCGGAAAACGTTTGACGCCGAACTGCTCTGCAAGCAGAGATGCCACCTGTTCCAGTTGGGCGACGGCGACGACGAGATCGAGATCGAGTGTGACGAGCGGTTCGACATAGGCATTGACTCCAACACCGCCGATCACGCAGTATCGAATCCCATGCTCATTCAGGAGCGTCAACACCTGTTCGAGTAGGTTCGCTTTATCCATCGTCACCGTCTTCCAGAATTCCA